>NZ_JAOTQT010000011.1:0-196824 GCF_025685725.1 Burkholderia sp. BKH01
CCCTTTGTGAAATTATTTTGAAAAAGCCACCGTGCGCTCGCGCGCACGGTGGCTTCGGGCTCAAACGGCCGGGCGACTGTGCCGACAACCGGTGCAAACCAGTCGCCGACACCTGCCCTGCCGCGATGCAGCCCAATCAGCGGTTCTTGAACTCAGGCTTCCGTTTCTCGACGAATGCCGCCATCCCTTCCTTCTGGTCCTCAGTCGCAAACAGCGAATGGAACAACCGGCGCTCGAAGTGGACACCTTCTGCCAGCGTCGTCTCGTACGCACGGTTCACCGACTCCTTGACCATCATGACCGCCGGCAGCGAGAACTCGGCGATCGTCGCCGCGGCGGCAATCGCCTCGTCGAGCAGCTTGTCGGCCGGCAGCACGCGCGACACAAGCCCGGCGCGCTCCGCTTCGGCGGCATCCATGAAGCGCGCGGTCAGGCACATGTCCATCGCCTTCGCCTTCGACACCGCACGCGGCAGACGCTGCGTGCCGCCCGCGCCCGGCATGATGCCCAGCTTGATCTCCGGCTGGCCGAACTTCGCCGTGTCCGCCGCGAAGATGATGTCGCACATCATCGCGAGCTCGCAGCCGCCGCCCAGCGCAAAGCCCGAAACCGCAGCAATGATCGGCTTGCGGATCTGGCGGACCGTCTCCCAGTTGCGCGTGATGTAGTCGCCCCGGTAAACATCCATATAGGAATAGGTCGCCATCATGCCGATGTCCGCACCAGCCGCGAACGCCTTCTCGCTCCCCGTCACGATGATCGCGCCGATGCCGTCGTCCGCGTCGAACGCCTTCAGTGCGTCGCCCAGTTCATCCATCAGTGCATCGTTCAGCGCGTTCAGCGCCTTCGGACGGTTCAGCGTAACCAGCCCGACACGCCCCCGGGTCTCCACCAGGATGTTCTCGTAAGCCATCTATTTCTCCTCGATCAATGAAATGAGAAACGCCTCGCACATGCGAATAGTTTGATGCTAACATTCTCCGACCAACCGGTCGGTTAATTAATCGATCCAACCCCTCTCAACGTCCATCAGGCTGCCGCCATGACCCATGCACTGTTCACGAAGCACGAAGACACGCTGAAGCACGCACTCGCCGCCATCGAGAGCCGCGGGTACTGGAGCCCGTTCGCCGAAATGCCGAGTCCCAAAGTGTACGGGGAAAGCGCGAACGCAGACGGCGAAGCAGCGTTCAAGTCGCACCTCGACAAGACGTTCGCGCTCGACCAGCCGGCGTCAGGCGAAACGGTCGGCGCAGAGCGGTCGCCGTACGGCATCGCACTGGGCATCCGGTATCCGAAGTCGACGCCCGACGCACTGATCGCCGCCGCAGCCGCCGCGCAACGCACGTGGCGCGAAGCCGGCCCCAGCGCCTGGATCGGTGTGAGCCTCGAAATCCTCGCGCGCCTGAACCGCGCGAGCTTCGAGATCGCCTACAGTGTGATGCACACCACGGGGCAGGCATTCATGATGGCGTTCCAAGCCGGCGGCCCGCACGCACAGGATCGCGCGCTCGAGGCTGTCGCCTATGCATGGGACGAACTGCGCCGCATCCCGGCCGAAGCTCACTGGGAAAAGCCGCAAGGCAAGAACCCGCCGCTCGCGATGCACAAGCGCTACACGATCGTCCCGCGCGGCACGGGGCTCGTGCTCGGCTGCTGCACATTCCCGACCTGGAACGGCTACCCGGGCCTGTTCGCCGATCTGGCAACCGGTAACACCGTGATCGTCAAACCGCATCCGGGTGCGATCCTGCCGCTCGCAGTCACGGTCCGGATCGCCCGCGACGTGCTGCGCGAAGCCGGGTTCGATCCGAACGTCGTCACGCTCCTGGCGACCGAGCCCAACGACGGCGCCCTCGTTCAGGACCTCGCGCTGCGCCCCGAGATCAAGCTGATCGACTTCACGGGCAGCACGCAGAACGGCACGTGGCTCGAACGCCATGCGCACCAGGCACAGGTCTACACCGAGAAAGCCGGCGTCAACCAGATCGTGATCGACTCGACCGACGACCTGAAGGCCGCAGCCAAGAACATCGCTTTCTCGCTGGCGCTGTACTCCGGCCAGATGTGCACGGCGCCGCAGAACATCTACGTGCCGCGCGACGGCATCCGGACGGCGGACGGCCATGCGAGCTTCGACGAAGTCGCGCAAGCCATCGCCGTTGCCGTGCAAAAACTGACCGGCGACGCGGCACGTTCGGTCGAACTGATCGGCGCAATCCAGAACGACGGCGTGACCGCGCGCATCGACGACGCCCGCCACCTCGGCCGCGTGCTCGCCGACAGCCTGGCCCTTCAGCACCCCGCGTTCCCCGACGCCCGCGTGCGCACACCGCTCGTGCTGCAACTCGACGTGACCGATCGCGAGAAATTCACGCAGGAGTGGTTCGGCCCGATCTCGTTCGTGATCGCGACCGACTCGACCGCGCAGTCGCTCGATCTCGCCGGCGAAATCGCGGCGGAACATGGCGCGCTGACCCTCTCCGTCTACAGCACCGACGACGCAATCGTCGACGCCGCCCACGATGCAGCGGTGCGCGGCGGTGTCGCGCTGTCGATCAACCTGACGGGCGGCGTGTTCGTCAACCAGTCGGCCGCGTTCTCCGATTTCCACGGCACGGGGGCAAACCCGGCCGCCAACGCGGCGCTGGCCGACCCGGCGTTCGTCGCCAACCGGTTCCGCGTGGTGCAAAGCCGCGTCCATGTTGCCCCGAAGTCGGTACCTGCGGAAGCTGGCCAACCGGCATAACCCGAATGGCCGACGTGCAAACGCCGCCACGTTCTCTACCATGAACGAATCCGCCACCCGGCGGGTTCGTTGTTCATCGATACGCCCATGACAGACGCCTACATCTGCGACGCGATTCGCACCCCCATCGGCCGCTACGGCGGCGCCCTGAAAGATGTCCGTGCCGACGATCTAGGCGCGGTGCCGCTCAAGGCGCTGCTCGAGCGCAACCGCAACGTCGACTGGACGGCGATCGACGACGTGATCTACGGCTGCGCGAACCAGGCCGGCGAGGACAACCGCAACGTCGCGCGCATGTCTGCGCTGCTGGCGGGCCTGCCGACCGCCGTGCCGGGCACGACGCTGAATCGGCTGTGCGGCTCCGGGATGGACGCGGTCGGCACGGCCGCGCGCGCGATCAAATCGGGCGAAGCGCGCCTGATGATCGCCGGCGGCGTCGAGAGCATGACGCGCGCGCCGTTCGTGATGGGCAAGGCCGCGAGCGCGTTCGCACGCCAGGCCGACATCTTCGATACGACGATCGGTTGGCGCTTCGTCAATCCGCTGATGAAACAGCTTCACGGCGTCGATTCGATGCCGGAGACGGCCGAGAACGTCGCGGTCGACTACAACATCAGCCGCGCCGACCAGGACCTGTTCGCGCTGCGCAGCCAGCAGAAGGCCGCGCGTGCGCAGCAGGACGGCACGCTCGCCGAGGAAATCGTTGCAGTCACGATTGCGCAGAAGAAGGGCGACGCCATTGTCGTGTCGCGCGACGAACATCCGCGCGAGACGTCACTCGAGGCACTCGCGAAGCTGAAGGGCGTCGTGCGCCCGGACGGCTCGGTGACGGCCGGCAATGCATCGGGCGTCAACGACGGCGCATGCGCGCTGCTGCTCGCCAATGCACAGGCAGCGGATCAGTACGGCCTGCGCCGCCGCGCGCGCGTCGTCGGCATGGCGACGGCGGGCGTCGAGCCGCGCGTGATGGGCATCGGCCCCGCGCCGGCCACGCAGAAACTGCTTGCGCGACTCGGCATGACGATCGACCAGTTCGACGTGATCGAGCTGAACGAGGCGTTTGCGTCGCAAGGTCTCGCGGTACTGCGCATGCTCGGCGTCGCCGACGACGATCCGCGCGTGAACCCGAACGGCGGAGCGATCGCACTCGGCCATCCGCTCGGCGCATCGGGCGCACGGCTCGTGACCACGGCGCTCCACCAACTCGAGCGTACGGGCGGCCGCTTTGCGCTGTGTACGATGTGCATCGGCGTCGGCCAGGGCATCGCACTCGCGATCGAGCGCGTGTAACCGACGCGCCGCGCGCCTATAACGAAGTCATGAAGGAGACACTGCATGTCCTATCAGGCGATTCAGCTGGATATCGATCAAGCCGCGCGCGTGACCACGATCACCCTCAACCGCCCCGACAAGCTGAACAGCTTCACGCGGGCGATGCATCGCGAACTGCAGTCGGCTCTCGATGAAGTCGAAGCGGCCGGCGCACGCGCGCTGATTCTGACGGGTGCGGGGCGCGGCTTCTGCGCGGGCCAGGACCTGGCCGACCTCGACTTCACGCCGGGTGCGTCCACCGACCTCGGCACGCTGATCGACGAGCATTTCAATCCGCTGATCCGCCGCCTGCAGCGTCTGCCGATGCCGGTGATCGCCGCCGTCAACGGCACGGCGGCCGGCGCCGGCGCGAATCTCGCACTCGCATGCGATCTCGTGTTCGCCGCCCGCTCGAGCAGTTTCATCCAGGCCTTCGTCAAGATCGGACTCGTGCCCGATTCGGGCGGCACGTGGTTCCTGCCGCAACGCGTCGGCATGGCACGCGCGCTGGGGCTTGCGCTGACCGGCGACAAGCTCGGCGCCGAACAGGCCGAGCAATGGGGCCTGATCTGGCGCGCGGTCGACGACGACTCACTCGACGCGTCAGCCCGGCAGCTCGCGACCCAGCTCGCGCAGCAGCCGACGCTCGCGATCGCATCGATCAAGCAATCGATGCGCGACAGCGTCACGAACACGCTCGACCAGCAGCTCGACCTGGAACGCGACCTGCAGCGCAAGCTGGGCCAGTCGCACGACTACGCGGAAGGCGTGCAGGCATTCATCGAGAAGCGCGCACCGCGCTTCGAGGGACGTTGACATGACGGACGCCACCGCCACGCTCGATCCCGATTCGCTCGCCCGCGCCACCGCGCAGGCCATGTACGACGCCGACGCATGCAGCCGCGCGTTCGGCATGGAAATCGCAGAAGTACGCGCGGGCTACGCACGCCTGCAGATGCGCGTGCGGCCAGAGTTCCTGAACGGGCATCAGACCTGCCACGGCGGGATCATCTTCACGCTCGCAGATTCGACGTTCGCGTTCGCGTGCAACTCGTACAACCTGAATACGGTCGCTGCCGGCTGCTCGATCGAATTCCTGCGCCCCGTGCGCGGCGACGACGTGCTGACGGCCGAGGCGATCGAACAGGCGCGCGCCGGCCGCCAAGGCATCTACGACATCCGCGTCACGAACCAGACAGGCGAAACGGTCGCGATGTTTCGCGGCAAATCCGCCCAGATCAAGGGCACGGTCATCCCGGAAGACCGCTGACGTCGACGGCTCGCACATAACAAACACTGGAGACATGCATGACTACCCCGCTACCGCTCGAGCCGATCGAGACCGCCTCACGCGACGAGCTGACCGCGCTGCAGCTCGAACGCCTCAAGTGGTCGCTCCGGCATGCGTATGACCACTCTCCCGTCTATCGTCGCAAGTTCGACGACGCGGGCGTGCATCCCGACGACCTGAAGACGCTCGCCGACCTGTCGCGCTTCCCGTTCACGACCAAGGGCGACCTGCGCGACAGTTACCCGTTCGGGATGTTCGCCGTGCCGCAGGACCAGATCTCGCGCATCCACGCGTCCTCGGGCACGACCGGCAAGCCGACGGTCGTCGGCTATACGGCCGGCGACATCGACACGTGGGCGAATCTCGTCGCGCGCTCGATCCGCGCAGCCGGTGCACGTCGCGGCGACAAGGTACACGTCAGCTACGGGTACGGCTTGTTCACCGGCGGGCTCGGCGCGCACTACGGCGCCGAACGTGCGGGACTGACCGTGATTCCGTTCGGAGGCGGCCAGACCGAGAAGCAGGTACAACTGATCCAGGATTTCCGGCCCGACATCATCATGGTGACGCCGAGCTACATGTTGTCGATCGCCGACGAAATCGAGCGCCAGGGCCTCGATCCCGTGCAGAGTTCGCTGCGCATCGGCATCTTCGGCGCGGAGCCATGGACCAACGACATGCGCGTCGCGATCGAGCAGCGGATGGGCATCGACGCGGTCGACATCTACGGGCTGTCCGAAGTGATGGGCCCCGGCGTCGCGTCCGAATGCGTCGAGACCAAGGACGGCCCGACCATCTGGGAAGATCACTTCTATCCGGAAATCATCGATCCGGACACCGGCGAAGTGCTGCCGGACGGCGAACTCGGCGAGCTCGTGTTTACGTCGCTGACGAAGGAGGCGCTGCCGATCATCCGTTACCGGACACGCGACCTCACGCGCCTGCTGCCCGGCACCGCTCGCACGATGCGCCGGATGGAAAAGATCACCGGCCGCTCGGACGACATGATGATCGTGCGCGGCGTCAACGTGTTCCCGACGCAAATCGAGGAACAGTTGCTCAAGCAGCGCGCGCTCGCGCCGCACTATCAGATCGTGCTGACGAAGGAAGGCCCGCTCGACGTGCTGACGCTCAACGTCGAGCCCTGCCCCGAGACCGCGCCGGATACGGCGGCGATCCACGCGGCGAAACAGGCGCTCGCGCATGACATCAAGTCGCTGATCGGCGTGACGGCCGTGATCAACGTGCTGCCCGTGAACGGCATCGAGCGCTCGGTCGGCAAAGCGCGCCGCGTCGTCGACAAGCGCAAGGGCTGACGGCAGACGCTGCGCGTGCGTCGCGCGGAGAGGCAATCCCGTTGCGCAACAAAAGAATAGCCCGATCGGCCAACGCCAATCGGGCTATTTATTGTGTTCCGCGACGTCGTTCGACGCGACAGGCGCATCACACGAACTGATACCACTCGGGTACACCGCTCTCAGACCGACGCACTCCACGCGCACCGTCGCGCCCGCGAATGCCGCGTCTCATGCGTGGACGGCCCCCGGACAGCCCACGCCGCCGCACGTCACGAATTCGGGAACAGCAGCCACATCCGCCCGACCTGCTTCATCCGGCCGGCCTGGTCGCCTGCGTCGTCGCCGAGCCCCCAGAAATAGTCGGCCCGCACACCGCCCTTGATCGCGGAGCCCGTATCCTGCGCGAACACGAGCCGGTTCATCGGCGTATTCGTCAGCGGGCGCGTGGTCTGCAGGAACACGGGTGTGCCGAGCGGGATCGACGACGGATCGACCGCGATCGAACGCTCCGCCGTCAGCGGCACGCCGAGCGCGCCGATCGGGCCGTCCGCGCCGCCATGCGGCGCATCTTCCTTGGTCGGCATGTCGCGGAAAAACACGAACCGCGGATTCGTGTCGAGCAACGCGTCGACGCGGTTCGGGTTTGCCTTCGCCCATGCCTTGATGCCCTGCATCGTCGCCTGCGCGGGCGTCAGCTCGCCGCGATCGAGCAGCCATTTGCCGATCGAGCGGTAAGGCTGGTTGTTGGTACCGCCGAAGCCGACCCGCATCACCGAACCATCGTCGAGCAGCACGCGCCCCGAGCCCTGCACCTGCAGGAAGAACGCCTCGATCGGATCGTCGACCCACACGAGTTCGTTGCCGTTCAGGACGCCCGCACGCTCGAGCTGTGCGCGCGCAGGCAGTGCGGCGCCCGCGCGATAACCGGCCGGCCAGCGATAGAGCGCGTATTGATACGGGCCGCGGCGCACACGCGAACCATGCAGCAGCGGCTCGTAATAGCCGGTCACGAGCCCATCGAGCGTGCCGTCGGTGTTCGCGAGCTGGAACGGCGTGAAATACGTTTCGAAGAAGGCGCGTGCGCTGCTGGCGTCGAGCTCGTCGAGCCGGTCGGCGGCCGCGCAAGCGCGCTGCCAGGCCGGCTGGCGCGCGAGCCGCACGCAGTTCTGCCGCAGCGCGGCCGTCGCGCCGAGCAGCGAATCGTCCTGCCAGCCCGGTACCTGCTGCCATGCAACCGGCGTGAGCCGCTTCGCGGCAACCTGCCCCGGCACGATCGCCGCGCCGGTCGGCGGCTTGAGCGCAGACGTTCGCGTCGGCGCGCCGCCGCACGCGGCAAGCAGCGCCGCCGCCGCGGCCGCCGCAACCCAGCCGGCCAGCCGGGGCCCAAACCACATACAATGTCCGTTCTTGATGGAAACCGCCATGTCAGATTTTCTCGACCAATATCCGATGCTCATCTTCGCGCTCGAAGCCTTCGTAGCGCTTGCCCTGCTGATCTTCATCGTCGTGTGGACGTCGTCGGGCCGAAAGAAGCACGCCCGCAACAACGATCGCCAGCCGCGCTGACGCGCTCCGCGCGCTCAATGCAGCGTGCGCGGCATGTGCAGCGCAAATTCCTCGACCGGCGCCTCGAAACGTTCGCCGTCCTCCGCCACGCAGAAGTACGCGCCACGCATCGTACCGACCGGCGTCGCGATCACGGCCCAGCTCGTGTATTCAAACTGCTCGCCCGGCTGCAGCAGCGGCTGGTGCCCGACGACGCCGAGCCCCTTCACCTCCTGCACGTGGCTCTCGCTGTCCGTGATGATCCAGTGACGCGCGATCAGCTGCGCCGCGACCTGTCCCGTGTTGCGAATCGTCAGCGTGTACGCGAATGCGTATTGACGGCGATCGGGGTCGGATTGTTCCGGCAAGTAGCTGGTTTTCACCGAAACGGTGAACTGATACTGACTCATGGTGTTTCCGCTGGAGGGTGACTGTCCGTGCCGGCGTGGGCGACGGGGCCGCGGACGCGCCGCTTTGGTTCGGCATTCTGCTTGATGCGGAATCGGGCTGCAACCGCACGGCCCGCCGCCGCGCGCCGGCCGCCGGGCGGTAGAATGTCGGTTTTGCGCCGCAACGTCCCCGCTCTCCTGCCATGACCCAATTCCGCATCGCTCCCAGCATCCTGTCGGCCGATTTCGCACGGCTCGGCGAAGAAGTCCGCAACGTGGTCGCCGCAGGCGCCGACTGGATCCACTTCGACGTGATGGACAACCATTATGTGCCGAACCTGACGATCGGCCCGCTCGTGTGCGAAGCGATCCGCCCGCACGTGCAGGTTCCGATCGACGTGCACCTGATGGTACGCCCGGTCGACCGGATCGTGCCCGATTTCGCGAAGGCCGGTGCGAACCTGATCAGCTTCCACCCGGAAGGCTCCGATCACATCGACCGCACGCTGTCGCTGATCCGCGACCACGGCTGCAAGGCCGGCCTCGTGTTCAATCCGGCCACGCCGCTGAACTACCTCGACCACGTGATGGACCGCCTCGACTTCGTGCTGCTGATGTCGGTCAACCCCGGCTTCGGCGGCCAGTCCTTCATTCCGGAAACGCTGAACAAGCTGCGCGAAGCACGCGCACGCATCGACGCATACACCGAGCGCACGGGCCGCGAGATCCTGCTCGAGGTCGACGGCGGCGTGAAAACCGACAACATCGCGGAAATCGCGGCGGCCGGTGCCGACACTTTCGTCGCGGGTTCGGCGATCTTCGGCAAGCCCGACTACCGCAAGGTGATCGACGAGATGCGCGCCGCGCTCGCCACCGTCGAGCGGAGCTGAGCCGTGGCCGAATCGTCGCTCGCCGGCCATGTGCCGGCCGGGGCCGCAACGGACGCCGCCCCGATCCGCTTCGCCGCGCCGCGCATCGACGCGGCGCTGATCGATCTCGACGGCACGATGGTCGACACGGCCGACGATTTCACGGCCGGCCTGAACGGGATGCTTGCGCGGCTCGACGCACCGGCCACGTCGCGCGACGAAGTGATCGGCTACGTCGGCAAGGGCTCCGAGCACCTGATCCGGAGCGTGCTGAAACCGCGCTTCCCGGCCGACGAGGCGCACGCGCGCTTCGACGACGCCCTGGCGATCTACCAGACCGAATACGCGAAGATCAACGGCCGCCATACGCGCCTCTATCCGGATGTGGCAGCCGGTCTCGACGCGCTGCGCGCGGCCGGCATCCGGCTCGCGTGCGTGACGAACAAACCGCACCGCTTCGCGGTCGAGCTGCTCGAACAATACGGGCTGGCCGCTTGCTTCGGCATCGTGCTGGGCGGCGACAGCGTCGCGCGCAAGAAGCCCGACCCGCTGCCGATGCTGACGGCCTGCGATGCGCTCGGCGTCGCACCGGACGCGGCGGTCGCGATCGGCGACTCGGAAAACGACGCCCTGGCGGGCCGCGCGGCCGGGATGGCGACGCTGACGGTGCCATACGGCTACAACCACGGCAAAGCTATACAAACGATAAATTCGGATGGTATAGTCGATTCGTTGCTGGTCGCAGCTCGCGCGATCACCGCGCACAACGCCGGCCGGCCAACCCTCTGATTATTTCTTCCATCCGCATGTTTCTGAATAAAAAACGGAGTCTGAGCAGCATCGACCGGGGAGCCTGGCCCTGGCGTCGCTGGTCGCGCTAACCTCTTCGATGAGGTACGCTGAAGCACGTCTTCAGCGCCGTTTTTTATCTCGCTGCGCATCCGCGCGCCGATCGTCGCACCACCTCGAGTTCCACCGCTTCCGAACGCTTGCGTTCAGGATCGGCCGCAGGCTCGCGACGTTCACGCCCGGACTGCCGGCCGGCAACAGGCACTTCTCGATCGACCGCCCTTTCGCCGACGGCAACCCGCGCAGCGTCAAGTGATCCCTGGCGCACGCGCCGCTCGTCCCGAACAGGACCGGAACATGACCGAACTCGAATTCCAATCGCTCGCGAACGAAGGCTACAACCGTATCCCGCTGATCGCGGAAGCCCTCGCCGATCTCGAAACGCCGCTGTCCCTCTACCTGAAGCTGGCCCAGCCCGAACGTGCGGGCGCCAACTCGTTCCTGCTCGAATCGGTGGTGGGCGGCGAACGCTTCGGCCGCTACTCGTTCATCGGCCTGCCCGCCCGCACGCTCGTGCGCACCCGCAACGGCGTGTCGGAAGTCGTGCGCGACGGCCAGGTCGTCGAGACGCATGACGGCGACCCGTTCCAATTCATCGAATCGTTCCAGGCGCGCTTCAAGGTCGCGCAGCGTCCGGGCCTGCCGCGCTTCTGCGGCGGTCTCGCCGGCTACTTCGGCTACGACGCGGTGCGCTATATCGAGAAGAAGCTCGCGAACACCGCGCCGCGCGACGATCTCGGCCTGCCCGATATCCAGTTGCTGCTGACCGAGGAAGTCGCGGTAATCGACAACCTCGCCGGCAAGCTGTACCTGATCATCTATGCGGACCCGGGCCAGCCGGAAGCCTACGCGAAGGCGAAACAGCGCCTGCGCGAACTGAAGCAGCGCCTGCGCACGACCGTGCAGCCGCCCGTCACGTCGGCGAGCGTGCGCACCGAGACGTTCCGCGAGTTCAAGAAGGAAGACTATCTGGCCGCCGTGCGCCAGGCGAAGGAATACATCGCGGCCGGCGAGCTGATGCAGATCCAGGTCGGCCAGCGGCTGACCAAGCCGTACCGCGACAATCCGCTGTCGCTGTATCGCGCGCTGCGTTCGCTGAATCCGTCGCCGTACATGTACTACTACAACTTCGGCGATTTCCACGTGGTCGGCGCATCGCCGGAAATCCTCGTGCGCCAGGAAAAGCGCGGTGAAGACCAGATCGTCACGATTCGCCCGCTCGCCGGCACGCGACCGCGCGGCAACACGCCCGAGCGCGATGCGGAACTCGCGACCGAACTGCTCAACGATCCGAAGGAGATCGCCGAGCACGTGATGCTGATCGACCTCGCGCGCAACGACGTCGGCCGCATCGCCGAAATCGGCTCGGTGCAGGTGACCGACAAGATGGTCATCGAGAAGTACTCGCACGTGCAGCACATCGTCAGCTCGGTCGAGGGCAAGCTGAAGCCCGGCATGACGAACTACGACGTGCTGCGCGCGACGTTCCCGGCCGGCACGCTGTCCGGTGCGCCGAAGGTACGCGCGATGGAGCTGATCGACGAGCTCGAGCCGATCAAGCGCGGGCTGTACGGCGGCGCGGTGGGCTACCTGTCGTTCTCGGGCGAGATGGATCTCGCGATCGCGATCCGCACGGGCCTGATCCACAACGGCAACCTGTATGTGCAAGCGGCGGCCGGCGTCGTCGCGGATTCGGTGCCCGAATCCGAATGGCAAGAGACCGAGAACAAGGCGCGCGCGGTGCTGCGTGCGGCCGAACAGGTCCAGGACGGCCTCGATAGCGACTTCTGACCGGAGACTGACCATGCTGCTCATGATCGACAACTACGACTCGTTCACCTACAACCTGGTCCAGTACTTCGGCGAACTGGGCGAGGACGTGCACACGTACCGCAACGACGAAATCACGCTCGACGAGATCGCACGCCTGAATCCCGACGCGATCTGCCTGTCGCCGGGGCCGAGCAACCCGCAGCACGCGGGCATCACGCTCGACGTGCTGCGTGAATTTTCGGGCAAGAAGCCGATCCTCGGCGTCTGCCTCGGCCACCAGGCGATCGGCGAGGCATTCGGCGGCCGCGTCGTGCGCGCGAAGACCATCATGCACGGCAAGGTGAGCCGGATCGAAACGGACTGCCGCGGCGTGTTCGCCGACCTGCCGAAGCATTTCGACGTTACGCGCTACCACTCGCTCGCGATCGAGCGCGAATCGCTGCCCGACTGCCTCGAGGTGTCCGCATGGACCGACGACGGCGAAATCATGGGCGTGCGCCACAAGACGCTGCCGGTCGAAGGCGTGCAGTTCCACCCGGAATCGATCCTGTCCGAGCACGGCCATGCGCTGCTCGAGAATTTCCTGAAGCAGGCCCGCGCCGCGGCCGCGCAAGCCGCCTGACGGGAGCCTCATGATGACGATTACCCCGCAGGAAGCGCTGCAGCGCACGATCGAACACCGCGAGATCTTCCACGACGAGATGCTGCACCTGATGCGGCTCATCATGCGCGGCGACATGTCGCCCGTGATGGCCGCCGCAATCATCACCGGGCTGCGCGTGAAGAAGGAGACGATCGGCGAGATCGCCGCCGCCGCGACCGTGATGCGCGAATTCGCGAACCACGTGGACGTGCTGGACAACTCGAACTTCGTCGACATCGTCGGCACCGGCGGCGACGGCTCGCACACGTTCAACATCTCGACCGCGTCGATGTTCGTCACGGCGGCGGCCGGCGCGAAAGTCGCGAAGCACGGCAACCGCGGCGTGTCGAGCAAGTCCGGCAGCGCCGACGTGCTCGAGGCGCTCGGCGTGAACATCGACCTGCAGTCGGACCAGGTCGCCGCGTCGATCGCTGAAACGGGCATGGGCTTCATGTTCGCGCCGAACCATCACCCGGCGATGAAGAACATCGCGGCCGTGCGCCGCGAGCTCGGCGTGCGCACGATCTTCAACATCCTCGGCCCGCTGACCAATCCGGCCGGCGCGCCGAACCAGTTGATGGGCGTGTTCCACCCCGACCTCGTCGGCATCCAGGTGCGCGTGATGCAGCGCCTCGGCGCGCAGCACGTGCTCGTCGTATACGGCAAGGACGGGATGGACGAGGTGTCGCTCGGCGCCGCGACGCTCGTCGGCGAATTGCGCGACGGCAAGGTGCACGAATACGAGATCCATCCGGAAGACTTCGGCCTGCAGATGGTGTCGAACCGCACGCTGAAGGTGGAAAATGCCGACGAATCCCGTGCGATGCTGCTCGGCGCACTGGACAACCAGCCGGGCGTCGCACGCGAGATCGTCACGCTGAATTCGGGCACCGCGCTCTATGCGGCGAACGTCGCCGAATCGATCGCGGACGGCATCCAGCTCGCCCGCGAAGCGATCGCGAGCGGCAAGGCGCGCGCGAAAGTCGACGAACTCGTGCGCTTCACGCAGCAGTTCAAGCGCTGACTCCCCTTACGACTCAAGCAGGAACCCACATGAGCGACATTCTCGACCGAATCATCGCCGTCAAGCGCGAAGAAGTCGCGGCGGCCATGCGCAGCACGCCGCTCGAGGCACTGAAGCTGGACGCATCCGCGCGCGACCTGCGCGATTTCGTCGGCGCGCTGCGTGCGAAGCACGCGGCCGGCGACGCCGCCGTGATCGCCGAAATCAAGAAGGCAAGCCCGTCGAAGGGCGTGCTGCGCGAGCATTTCGTGCCGGCCGACATCGCGCGCTCGTATGCGGCGCACGGCGCCGCGTGCCTGTCGGTGCTGACCGACGAGCAGTTCTTCCAGGGCAGCGTCCGCTACCTCGAAGAGGCGCGCGCAGCCTGCACGCTGCCCGTGCTGCGCAAGGACTTCATCGTCGACGCGTACCAGATCCTCGAGGCGCGCGCGATGGGCGCCGACGCGATCCTGCTGATCGCCGCCGCGCTCGACACGCCGCTGATGCAGGATCTCGAAGCGTATGCGCACTCGCTCGGCCTCGCGGTGCTGGTCGAAGTGCACGACCGCAACGAGATGGAGCAGGCGCTGACGCTCAAGACGCCGCTGCTCGGCATCAACAACCGCAACCTGCGCACGTTCGAGACGTCGATCCAGACCACGCTCGACATGCTCGACATGATTCCGCCGGACCGCATCGTCGTGACCGAATCGGGCATCCTGTCGCGCATCGACGTCGACACGATGCGCGCGGCAAACGTGAACACGTTCCTCGTCGGCGAAGCGTTCATGCGCGCCGACCAGCCGGGCGAGGAACTCGCGCGGATGTTCTTCTGATGGCGATCGAAAGGGAAATCAAGCTCGCGCTGCCGGCCGGCCAGGCCGATGCCGCGCGGCGCTTCTTCGAGACGCTGACCGGCGAACCCGGTCACGACATCACGCTCGCGAACGTCTATTACGACACGCCCGATCTCGCGCTGGCGCGCTCGAAGAGCGCGGTGCGCGTGCGCCGCACGCCGCACGGCTGGCTGCAGACGTTCAAGACGGTCGGCAGCGCGGAAGGCGGCCTGCATCGCCGCCACGAATGGGAACTGCCTGTGGCCGGTGACGCGCTCGAGATGGATGCGCTCGTCGCGGCCTGCGACGTGCCGGAAGCCGCCGCGGCGCTGAGCGACGCGGCCGGCGCGCTGTCCGCGCTGTTCCGCACGGATTTTTCGCGTACGCTGTGGCGCATCGCAATCGGCGGCGCAACCGTCGAAGCCGCGGTGGACCTCGGCGAAATCGTCGTCCAGGCGGAACACGAAACGCGCCGCGAACCGATCAGCGAAATCGAACTCGAACTGATCGACGGCCCGGAAGCGGCGCTCGCGACGCTCGCCGCCGAACTGCAGCAGGCGCTGCCGGGCCTCGCTCCCGAAAACATCAGCAAGGCGCAGCGCGGCTACCGGCTGCGCGCGCAATAAACACGCATCACGCATGGCAACCCGCAAGACTTCCCGCGCGCCGCAACAGGCGTCGCTGTTCGATGATCCCGCGCCGGAAACGGCATCGGCCGATATTCCGTCCCCGGTTTCCGCGCCGCCCGCGGCCGGGTGCAAGCCCGCAAGGAAAGCCGCCGCGCCGGCCCCGGCCGCCACGGCGCCGAAGCCCGTTGCCGCCGACGTCCCGCACCTCGCCGCACAATTCGACGCGCTGCCGGCCGTCTGGCGCGACGTGCTGAAACCCTTTACCGACAGCGACGCGTACGCGCCGCTGTGCGGCTTCGTCGACGACGAGCGTGCGGCCGGCAAGACGGTCTACCCGACCGACGTGTTCCGCGCGCTGCGCCTCACGAGCCCGGACGACGTGAAGGTCGTGATCCTCGGCCAGGACCCCTACCACGGCGACGATCGCGGCACGCCGCAGGCGCACGGCCTCGCGTTCTCGGTGCCGCCGGCCGTCCGCACGCCGCCGTCGCTGCGCAACATCTTCAAGGAAATCGCCGCGAACTTCGGTCACGACACGCCGCGTCACGGCTGCCTCGACACGTGGGCGCGCCAGGGCGTGCTGCTGCTCAACACCGTGCTGACGGTCGAGCGCGGCGCGGCCGCGAGCCATGCGAAGCGCGGCTGGGAGCAATGCACGGACACGCTGATCCGCGAACTCGCCGGCCGCCATCGCGGGCTCGTCTTCATGCTGTGGGGCGCGCACGCGCAGGCGAAGCGCGCACTGTTCGACACGAGTGCGCATTGCGTGCTCGAGGCGCCGCATCCGTCGCCGCTGTCCGCGCACCGCGGCTTCCTCGGCTGCCGCCATTTCACGCTCGCGAACGAGTATCTGGTCGAAGCAGGCTGCGAACCGATCGACTGGCGCCTGCCGGAAGCGGCCGAGACGCTCGCGTAACGGCCGCGCCGGCTTCGTCGCCGGCCGGAATGCAAAAACGCCGCGCCCCTTCGGGGGCGCGGCGTTTTTTTCGGACGATGCAGCGAGTGCGTCGCACCCGCATCGACCTTACGCGGCGGCAATCGCTTCGCGTGCGCTGGCGAGCGCGGCGCTCTGCGCATCCGGGCCGAGGTTCAGGCCTTCCGCGAAGATGAAGCTCACGTCGGTCATGCCGACGAAGCCGAGGAACGTGCGCAGGTACGGCGTCTGGCTATCGTTCGGCGTACCGGCGTACTTCCCGCCGCGGGCCGTCACCACGTGGACCTTCTTGCCCTTGATCAGGCCTTCCGGACCGTTCTCGGTGTAGCGGAACGTGACGCCTGCGCGTGCGATCCAGTCGAAGTACGTCTTCAGTTGCGACGAGATGCCGAAGTTGTACATCGGCGCGCCGATCACGATGATGTCGGCGGCTTGCAGCTCAGCAATCAGTGCATCGCTCTTCGCGACGATCGCATTCTGCTCCGCGCTGCGCTGGTCGGCCGGCGTGAAGAACGCGCCGAGCACCGATTCGTCGAGGTGCGGCAGCGCATCGGCCAGCAGATCGCGAACCACGACCTTCGCGCTGGGGTTCGATTGTTGCAGCTTTGCCGTCAGTTCGTTGGCCAGCAGCGTAGATTGCGCGCCTTGCGAACGCGCGGCGGAATTGATTTGCAGAATGGTCGTCATGTCATGCTCCGGTTGGGTTGCGCTTCGGTAGCGCGAGTGACGCCATTGTGCGTGGCCGCATTTGCCGGAAAAAGCGGGTTCAGGGCGACGGATTGTTGCAGCAGCAGAACAATCCTCGATCGCGCCCCGATTACCGCTGCCGTGCGCTCAGCCCTTCAGCCAGGCTTCCCGGGCCTTCGATGCCGCGGCCGGCTTCGCGGCCGACGTCAGCCGGTAGCGCGTGATCTCCGGACCGTCGAGCTTCAGTTTCGCGGTACGCAGCTCGTCGCGGCGGAACGCGTGAACCTCGACCTTGTCGCCCGGCCGGTAGCGCGCGAGCAGCGCATCGAGGTTGGTGCCCGTGACGCGCAGCCCGTCGACCGCAATCAGCGTGTCGCCGGCCGACAGCCCCGCGCGATGCGCGGCGCCGCCTCCATAGACAGCCGCGAACGTGCAGTCCGCGCCGCCGCGCAAGCGCGCACCGATCGTCGGCTTCGCGGCCGCGCCGTTCGCGATATCCGGTGCGAGCGTCACGCCGAACGGCGCGAGCAGCTCGCCGAGCGGCAGGTCGCGCGTGCCGTGCACGGCGTCGGCGAACAGACGGCCGAGCGCAACGCCCGTCGCTTCTTCGATCAGCGTCTCGACTTCGTCTTCCGCGACGCCCGCCTGCTTGCCGCGATAGAAATCGCGACCGTAGCGTTGCCACAGCAGGCGCATCACGTCGTCGAGCGACTTCCGGTTGCGCGTCTGCGAGCGGATCGCCAGATCGAACGCGAGTGCAACGAGCGAACCCTTCGTGTAGTAGCTGACGATCGCGTTGGTCGCGTTCTCGTCCTGGCGGTAGTACTTGATCCACGCGTCGAACGAGCTTTCCGCGACGCTCTGCTTGAGCCGGCCCGTGCCGCGCAGCACGCCGCCGATCGTGCGGCCGAGCGCCGCGAAATATTCGTCCTGCGACATCAATCCGCTGCGCACCAGCATCAGGTCGTCGTAATACGACGTGAAACCCTCGAACAGCCACAGCAGCGACGTGTAGTTCTCGCGCGTCAGGTCGTACGGCACGAACGCCGCCGGCTTGATGCGCTTCACGTTCCAGGTGTGAAAGTACTCGTGGCTGCAAAGGCCGAGATACGTGCGATAGCCTTCCGTCGTCTCGGGCCGCCCCTTCACCGGCAGGTCGGTGCGGTTGCAGATCAGCGCGGTCGATGCGCGATGCTCGAGGCCGCCGTAGCCGTCGCTGACCGCAAGCGTCATGAACACGTAGCGGTCCATCGGCGCCTTCTTCGATTTCGGCTCGAACAGTGCGATCTGCGCTTCGCACACCCGCTTCAGGTCGGCCCGCAGCCGCTCCAGGTCAAGCTGCGTCACGCGCCCCGCGACCACGATGTCGTGCGGCACGCCGTGCGCGTCGAATGTCGCGAGCGCGAATTCGCCGATCGTCACCGGATGGTCGGAAAGCTCGTCGTAGTTCGCTGCGCGATATGCACCGAAGCCGTAGCGCTTCGTGCCGCGCGCCTCGGGCAGCGCGGTGCCGACGCGCCACGCGCGGAACGCCGCGCCGGCCGGCTTCGCGATGTCGACTTCGCACGGCGCGTCCTGGCGGCCCGCGACGCTCAGGAACACGGCCGTCGCATTGAAGAAGCCGCCCGATTCGTCGAGATACGCGGAACGCACCGACAGGTCCCACGCATACACGTCGTAGCGCAGCGTCAGCGCACCGGTCACGGGCGCGGCCTGCCACGTGTGCTTGTCGGTCTTCGCGATCCGCACCTTGCGGCCTGCGTCGTTGAACGCGCCGAGCGTCACGATGTTGCGCGCGAACTCGCGCACGAGGTAGCTGCCCGGAATCCACACCGGCAGCGAGAAGCGCTGGCCTGCGGGATCGGGATCGGCGACCGTCACCGACACTTCGAACAGGTGCGCGGCAAGATCTTTCGGGACAATCGAATAGCGGATCGGCTGGGTCATCGTGGCAATCGGTCGGGGCGGCGAAAACGAAGAGAGGCGCCGGCAGATAACGCGGGCGCCCCTCGCTGGCCGGGCCATGCGGCCCGGCGTGTCGGTCGGTTACTTGCTCGAGGCGAGCGCCTGGTTGAGCTGGTCGGCCGATACCGCGCCCGGCAGGCGGCGGCCGTCCGGCAGGAAGATCGTCGGCGTGCCCGTGACGTTCATCCCGCGGCCAAGCGCGAGGTTCTTGTCGAGCGCGCTGGTATCGCAGCTACCGGCGCCGGACGGCGCACGGTGATCGAGCATCCAGCTCTGCCAGGTTTTCGCGCGGTCGGTCGCGCACCAGATCGCCTTCGACTTCGCGGTCGAATCCGGCGACAGCACCGGGTACAGGAACGTGTAGACGGTGACGTTGTCGATCGACTGCAGCGTCGTCTCGAGCTTCTTGCAGTACGGGCAGTTCGGATCGGAGAACACCGCGATCTTGCGTGCGCCGTTGCCCTTGACGACCTTGATCGCATTCGCGAACGGCAGGCTCGCGAAGTCGATCTTGTTGATCTCGGACAGGCGTGCGTCGGTCAGGTTCTTGTGCGTCTTGGTGTCGACGAGGTCGCCGAGCAGCACGTAGTCGCCCGCCGCGTCGCTATAGATGATCTGCGAGCCGAGGTTCACTTCGTAAAGGCCCGCGACCGGCGATTTCGACACGCTCTTGATCGGCGCGTCGTTGCCGAGACGGGCCTGCAGCGTGGCTTTCAGCTTGTCGGTGGTCTGGTCGGCCTGCGCGGTGCAGCCCAGCGTCGCCATCGTGACGGCCAGCGCCAGCGACGCGATCCGGATCGTTTTTTTCATCGAAATCTTCCTTCAGCTCAATCGGTATGCACGGCACAGTGTACGCCGTAACGGAACCGAGTCCGACCGGCAATGCAGCCGAAGGTTCGATCAGCCCAGCGCGGCCGACACGAGCCAGCGCTTCACGAGCGGCTGCGCGCCGACGAATGCCATGCCCGCATTGCGTACGGCCTTCGCGAGCGGGCCCGGCACCGCGAACAGCCGCTGCAGGCCGTCGGTCGCGACCATCAGCGCGCGGATGTCCTCGCGGCGCGAACGCTCGTAGCGGCGCAACAGCACCGTATCGCCGAGGTTGCGGAAGCTTTCCTTGCCCGCGATCGCGTCGGCGAGCGCCGCGACGTCGCGCAGCCCGAGGTTCATCCCCTGCCCCGCGAGCGGGTGGATCAGGTGCGCGGCATCGCCGACGAGCGCGACGCGCGGTGCGATCAGCTTGTCGACCGTCTGCAGCGCCAGCGGGAAGCCGGCGGCCGGCGTCACGCATTCGAGCGTACCGACCTGGCCGTGCGACACGCGCTCGACCTCGGCCGCGAGCTGCGCCGGATCGAGTGCGAGCAGTTCGTCCGCATGCGCGGTGTGCGCGGACCACACGAGCGACACGTGGCCGTCCGGCAACGGCAGCAGCGCGACGATCTCGCCTTCGTGGAACCACTGATAGGCCGTCTCGCGGTGCGGCAGTGACGCCTTGAAGTTCGCGACGACGCCCGTCTGCCGGTAGTCGCGCCGTTCGACTTTGGCCCCCATTTGGGACCGTACCCACGAATGCGCGCCGTCCGCGCCGACGACGAGGTCGGCTTCGAGCACCTGCCCCGACGACAGCGTGAGCACGGCTGCATCGTCGCGCACGTCGAAGCCCTGCGCGCGTGCATCGAACCACGTGAGGTTCGGCTGGAACCGCAGCGCGGCATCGAGCGACGTCTCGACCAGCGACGATTCGGCGATCCACGCGAGCTGCGGCACGGAGGCCTGGTACGCGGAGAAATGCAGTTCGGCATGCGCATCGCCGTACACGCGCATGTCGTAAACAGGCGCGAGCCGGCCGTGGTCGAGCGCCTGCCAGACCCGCAGCCGCTCGAGCAAGGCCTGCGAGCTGGACGACAGCGCGTAGACGCGCGTGTCGAACGCGAGATCGGCGGGGCGCGGCGTGGCCGGCTGGGCAAGCAAGGCGGTCTTGTAGCCGGACTGGGTCAGCGCGAGCGCGGCAGTCTTGCCGACGAGCCCGCCGCCGACCACGGCGACGTCGAAGGAGTGGTGGGCAGTCATGGCGGGCATTATAGCCGTGGGGCCAAACCCTTACGCGGCCGGACTTTGCGGGAAATCAGCAGAATCGCAGGTGGACGATCCCGCGCGGCGGCCCACCGCATCGGCCGATCGGCGCAAGCCCGGAAACCGGGGCGTCGGCACGGTACAATAGCGCCTTTGACCGTCGGCTCGACGCGCCCCAAGCGCCGGCCGCCCTTTTTCCCGCGCCGCCGTGCCTTGTCCGGCCGCGCCGCTTTACCCGTTCGAAGGATTCCATGAGCCTCAAATGCGGCATCGTCGGCTTGCCCAACGTCGGCAAGTCCACCCTGTTCAATGCGCTGACCAAGGCCGGCATCGCCGCCGAGAACTACCCGTTCTGCACGATCGAGCCGAACGTCGGCATCGTCGAAGTGCCCGATACGCGCCTGAAGGCGCTCTCCGAGATCGTCAAGCCCGAGCGCGTCGTGCCGGCCGTCGTCGAATTCGTCGACATCGCCGGCCTCGTCGCGGGCGCGAGCAAGGGTGAAGGGCTCGGCAACCAGTTCCTCGCGAACATCCGCGAAACCGATGCGATCACGCACGTCGTGCGTTGCTTCGAGGACGAGAACGTCATTCACGTCGCCGGCAAGGTCAGCCCGATCGACGACATCGAGGTGATCAATACCGAACTCGCGCTCGCCGACCTCGGCACCGTCGAGAAGGCGCTCACGCGTTATTCGAAGGCTGCGAAGTCGGGCAACGACAAGGAAGCGGCCAAGCTCGTCGCGGTGCTCGACAAGGTGCGCGCGCAGCTCGACCAGGGCAAGGCCGTGCGCGGCCTTGCGCTGTCGGACGACGAAGAGGCGCTGCTCAGGCCGTTCTGCCTGATCACCGCGAAGCCGGCGATGTATGTGGCCAACGTGAAGGACGACGGCTTCGAGAACAATCCGCACCTCGATGCGGTGCGCAAGTACGCGGAGAGCGAGAATGCGCCGGTGGTCGCCGTGTGCGCGGCGATCGAGGCGGAAATCGCCGATCTCGACGATGCCGACAAGGAAGCATTCCTCACCGACATGGGCATGGAAGAGCCGGGCCTCGACCGCGTGATCCGCGCGGGCTTCAAGCTGCTCGGCCTGCAGACTTACTTCACCGCGGGCGTGAAGGAAGTGCGCGCGTGGACGATCCATACCGGCGACACGGCGCCGCAGGCGGCCGGCGTGATCCACACCGACTTCGAGCGTGGCTTCATCCGCGCGCAGACGATCGCGTTCGACGATTTCATCACGTACAAGGGCGAACAGGGCGCGAAGGAAGCCGGCAAGATGCGCGCGGAAGGGAAGGAATATGTCGTGCACGATGGCGACGTGATGAACTTCCTGTTCAACGTCTGACGCGTCGAACGACGCTGTTTCGTGCAGTGTCAGAGTAGCCCGAAATGGCCCGCGAGCAGCGGGCCTTTCTTTATTCCGGAGCAACTCATGAAGGTTTGCGGGATGCGCTCGTCGACAATCTTTTCGTCATTTCCTTCGTAGCCGCCGTCGCGCAGATCGCCTGTGCCGCAGGACGCATCGAACCATCGCCCCATGCGTTGCGCGCCGATTTTTCGCATGATGTGTCGCGCGCCTTCTTCCACTTTGCGATCCGTGCGTCGAGCGCCTTCTTGCGCTGTGGCCGTTCATTCACTTGCTTGTCGACAACCTGCTGCAATTCTTGCTCGGCGACGAGTTGATCGCGCCACGCACAGAAATTCATGCTTGTCTGATTCGAATCGCAGTCGCTGAGCCGTGCGTTGACCTCGCTCGCCGGCAAACCGCTGCGCGCCGCTATCTCATCGGCCGGCGTCTGGCCAGCAAACGCACTCACCGACGCCAGCACGAACAACCCGATCATGGCCCTTCTCACTGCGCCCCCTGCTGTGGCTGGAACGGCGCCGATTCGAGCCGACGCCGGTTAACAAGGCCGGTCGAACGAACAGGTGCCAAGCGGCGCCCATTCGCGTCTCGCGGATGAATCCAGACACGCTGATTCATGTGCGACACCACGCCAGTGTCGTTGCTCTGATTCGCGGAACGGAGCGCGGCCAGTGCGCCAGTGTTGCCGGCATTGTAGGAATAGCTGACGAGTTCGTCGAATTGCAACCGCGTCAATTGCCGAGTCGGGACATGTCGTCGCACGGCGGCCTCCGCCCGGCCGACACGGACCGCGAGTTGCGCATTCACTTGCGACGGCGTAACCGGCCTCCGCAGTTCTTCCGGGGTGCACGGCCCGGTATGAGCGAGCGTCCCGACGCCATAGGTACAGTTGTTCGCCTGATCGTTGTAGTACGCCATGACCGCGCTTTCCCGCAGACGCAGCTCGGCCCAACCCGCTTCACTCAACCGCATGTTCTCATTCGCCATCTGCCACCCTCCCGGCACGACGCGCTAATCGCGCGTCGATTTCATCATTCACTTCGGTTGTCGAAGTGATCAATGTATGAAGTTGCCGTCGTCGATGAATTCAGACGAGTTCGATTTCTGTGACTCAAAATGTCAATGCCGCGCCCTATTGCAGAACGCCCTGCGTTGCCACGAGCAAGTGCATCCGCTTACCCCCACAAAACAAATGGCCCGACCGGCTAACGCCGATCGGGCCACTTTCACGACAGGCGGCCCGCCGCCATGCCGTCACATCACTGCCTCACGTCGCCGACACCCGCTGCCCCGCGCTCGCCTGCGCATCGCGGCCGCGCTTGTTCAGCCACGACGCAAACAGCACGATCAACGCCAGCACGGCCGTCGCACCGACTTCCATCCGGTGATCCTCGCTGACGAACATCACGGTCAGCGTGCCGCAGATGAACAGGATCACGGCCCACGTAAGCCACGGGAACATCCACATCCGCAGCGTCAGGTCAGCGCCGCTCGATTCGAGCGTCTTGCGCATCCGCAGCTGCGAGATCGCGATCACGAGATACACGAGCAGCGCGATCGCGCCCGACGTCGCGAGCAGGAAGCCGAACACCTGCTCCGGCATCAGGTAGTTCGCGATCACGGTCACGAAGCCGAATGCCGTCGACGCGAGCACGGCCGCACGCGGCGTGCCGGTCGAATCGGTGCGATGCAGGAACGCAGGCGCGTCCTTGCGCTTCGACAGCGAGAACAGCATCCGCGACGCCGTGTACAGCGCCGAATTCAGGCAGCTCGCGACCGACACGAGCACGATCACGTCGATGATCGCCTTCGCGTTCGGGATGCCGATCAGCTCCATCGCGCGCTGATACGAGCCGTGCTTCGGCAGCAGCGGGTCGTTCCACGGCACGATGGCCGCGACGACGAGAATCGAGCCGAGATAGAACAGCGTGATGCGCCAGATCACCGAGTTGGTCGCACGCACGATCTGGCGCTGCGGGTTGTCCGATTCGGCGGCCGCGATCGTCACGATCTCGGTGCCGAGGAACGAGAACATCGTCGTCAGCATCGCCGCCAGCACCGCACCGGCGCCGTTCGGCATGAAGCCCTGATGCGCGAACAGGTTCGACACGCCCGATACGGCCGGCGCCGGTATGATCCCGACGATTGCCGCGCCGCCGATGCACAGGAACACGACGATTGCGACGACCTTGATCAGCGCGAACCAGAATTCGAATTCGCCGTAGTTCTTGACGGAAAAGAGGTTGGTGACGGTGAGCAGCAGCGTGATGCCGAGCGCGAAGATCCAGGTCGCGATGCCCGGGAACCATGCATTGAGGATGGTTGCCGCAGCCGTTGCCTCGATCGGGATCACGAGCACCCAGAACCACCAGTACAGCCAGCCGATCGAGAAGCCGGCCCAGTGGCCGATCGCGCGATCGGCATAGGTCGAGAACGAGCCGCTGTCCGGATGCGCGACGGCCATCTCGCCGAGCATGCGCATCACCAGGACGACCAGCACACCCGCGATCGCATACGCGAGTATCGACGCCGGACCGGCTTCCGCGATCGCGTGGCCGGAGCCGACGAACAAACCGGCGCCGATGACGCCGGCAATCGACATCATCGTCACGTGACGCTGCTTCAGGCCCGTGCCGAGGCCTGTGTTGCTTCCACTCATCTGTCTCTCTCCAAAAAACGGTTCCGATACGACCGGGTGTCGCGTAAAGGCGGCGCGGGGAGTTGTCGTTCTTGAATCCGGCTGCGACCGCGCACGCATCGCACGCGCGCATGGGGCCGGATGGGGCCGTTCGGGTCGGTACGCCGCGCAGTCTGCGAAGCTGCGTGGGCGATGCGGCGCACGAGGCGCCGGCGCATCGCGTGCGCCCGTTCCGTCGGCTTTCGTCAGCCGCCTTCGAAGCGAAGGAGTGTAAGCATCAAACGGTTCTTCACTAAGAACCAATTGAATAATTTCGATGGGACCACTTGTTGCATCGATGCGAACCGATGTAACGCCTGGTCCGGTCGGCGCCGGCTCGCGCCCCGTCAGGGCGCTTCCGTCAAAGGGAATCCGGCAGCGTCGCGCGCCGGACGCTCAGCTCCCGCCGCGCGCGGCTTCGTCCCGCCATTTGGCCGGCACGATCGCGTGCCATTCTCGCAGAAGCAGGTTTTTCACGGCGTCGGGATGCGCGGCCGACAGGCGCACCAGCACGATCGGCCAGCCCGCGTAGTGATCGGTCACGTAATACACGTCGGGTTCCGATTCGATCAGCCACGCGCGCTCGTCGGAGCCGACGCCCTTGACGACGAGCGTGTCGCCGTCCTCGCGCAGCCGCGCGAGCAGCTTGCCCTTCACCTTGAGCGCTGGCGTGCCGTACGACGTGCCTTCCTCGACGCCGCGCCACGCCAGCGCGATCTGCCGGACTTCGTCGAATGTCACGATGCCTCCCCGACCGTTGGTCGACGGTTGACGGTCCGGCCACCCTATCGGAAATCGCGCGGCGTGCCCAGCGACGTGCGCCTATCCGCCGGTCGCTCGCGCGGCCACCGGCGCGCGTCCGGTGGTCGCGACGATGGCGAACGCGATCGCATTCGCGACGGCGCTCGCGAGGATCGGCACGAGATAGCCGCCCCCCGCGTCGTAGATGAAGCCGGCGGCGGCCGGCCCGATCAGCGTGCCGAACGCGACGCTCGTGTACAGGATGCCGATGATCGCGCTCACGTTGCGGCCGCCGAAATAGTCCATCACGACCGCCGGCAGCACGGCGACCCAGCCGCCGTAGAACACGCCGAACACGAGTGCGAACGCGGCAAGCGTCGCAACGGTGCCGGCGCCCGCCCACGCAACGAGCGCGACGGCCATGCCCGCGAACATCGCGAGCAGCGATGCGCGGCGGCCGAAGCGGTCGGCAAGGCCGCCGAGGAAAAAGCGGCCGGCCGTGCTGCCGACGCCGATCGCACCGAGCAGCAGCACGGCCGTCGACGGCGCGATGCCGTGATCGAGCGAGTACGGCATGAGATGGACGAACGGGACGAATACGCCGAACGAGCATACGAGACAGGCGGCGTAGAGGCTCGCGAACGGCCGCGACGTGACGGCCTCGCGCACCGTAGCGCCGGCGTGCACGGACGTGGCAGCCTTGCCGGCTACGGATGCACGGGTATTCCGGCCGCCGTCGCCGGCCGCATCGCCATCCGGCAACAACCCGCGGCCGCGCGGATCGTTCTCGATCAGCAGCGACATGCCTGCCCCCAGGACCACCGCGAGCACTGCCAGCGTGAAATAAGCACCGCGCCAGCCGACATGCGCGATCAGCGCGGACGCGAGCGGCGGCATCACGAGCGTGCCGACGCCGATCCCCGCGACCGCGAGCCCCGACGCGAAGCCGCGCCGCCGCACGAACCAGCGCTGCACGGCCCCGACAGCCGGCACGTACGCGCAGCCGACGCCGAGACCGACACCGAGCCCGTACGCGACATAGACCTGCAGCAGCGTGTGCGCGGCGCCGGCGGATGCGAGCCCGGCACCAGTCAGCAGCATCCCGGCGACGGCGAGCCGCCGCGAGCCGAAGCGATCGGCAAGCGGCCCGCTGACGATGCCGAAGCCGAAATACAGGAAGCCGGCGAGCGAGAACACGAGCGATATCTGCCCGCGCGATGCGGCGAAATCGCGCTGCAGCGACTCGACGAACGCGCTGAACGTATACGCGCTGCCGAACCCGACGAACGTGACGGCGAACGCGGCCGCGACCACGTACCAGCCGTAGAAAAGGCGCGACGCGCCTGGACGGTTCATGACAATGCTCCTCTCAGGTCCCTCCGAAGGCCGCGCGGCGTCCGGATTGCCTCATGGATATAGTTGAACTATGTTGATCGCATCGGCCGCCGCGAGGCAGCCCTGAAGAATGCGATCCGATGCGACAACGGTACTCGCGCGTACGCGTCGTCTCAAACGATATTTCGTCGGCCTTTCGCTTTAGAAAAACTGAATGAATCGTTCCCGTCTGCCGCCACTCAACGCGCTGCGTGCATTCGAAGCGGCCGCCCGCCACCTGTCGGTGAAGTCGGCGGCCGAGGAGCTGTCGGTCACGCCCGGCGCGGTGAGCCAGATGATCCGCACGCTCGAGACGCATCTCGGCGTGCAGCTGTTCGAGCGCGTCAACCGCGGCATCCTGCTGACGGCCGCCGGCCGCGACTACCTGCCGCCGGTGCGCAACGCGTTCCGGCAGATAGCCGATGCGTCGCGGCGCGTGTCGGGCGCCGCCGACAGCGGCGTGCTGACGGTGAGCGTCACGCCGTTCTTCGCGTCCGCGTGGCTCGTGCCGCGCCTCGCGCAGTTCCGGCACGCGTGCCCGGACGTCGACCTGCAGATCGTCACGAGCCATGCACTCGCGGATTTCTCGCGCGACGGCGTCGACGTCGCGATTCGTCACGGCCTCGGGCGCTACATCGGGCTGTGCAGCGAGCGCCTGCTGACGGTGGAAATCGTCGCGCTCGCGTCGCCCGAACTCGTCGCGCGGCTCGGCATGCCGGCGACGCCGGCCGATCTCGTCGGCTGGCCGCACCTGCACGACGCCGAGCGCAAGGGCTGGCACATCTGGTTCGGCGCGCAGCGTATCGACGATTTCGGCCCGCCGCGCGGCCCCGCGTTCGACGACTCGGGCCTGTTGCTGCAGGCGATCGTCGCCGGCCAGGGCGCGGGGCTGCTGCCGGCCGCGATGGTGCGCGGCGAGCTCGAAAGCGGCCGGCTCGTGCAGCTCGCCGACGTCGCGTGGCTCGACGATTTCGCGTATTACCTCGTCTATCCGCCGCATCACGCGGAACGGCCGAAGGTCGCCGCGTTCCGCCGGTGGATTCTCGACGCCGCGCAGGCCGACGGCGCGGCGTCGATGTCCGGCGCGGCTTGACGTCGCTTCACCGCGAGGCGCCGGCGCCCTCCCCTGGCCGATCGGCTAACATGCGGCGCGGGCCATCGACCTGACATCGATAACAACAGACCGAGAGAGACCATGACTGCCCTGCTCCGCCGCGCGACGCACGTCGCGACGCTGTCGATCGCGCTCCTCGTTGCGTGCGCCGCCCTGCCTCCTTCCGCGCATGCGTACCGCGCACCGCCCGGCTACGGCAACGAAGCCGATCTCGACCGTCACGACACGTATCGCAACCGCGACGGCGAAACCGTGCATGCGCCCGCACATTCGAAATCGGGCCGCGTGCCCGACGGCGCGAGCGCGCGCTGCCGCGACGGCACGTACAGCTTCAGCCGCCATCGGCGCGGCACGTGCTCGGGGCATGGCGGCGTCGCCGCATGGCTGTGAACGGCGCGCGCCCGAATGCCTGCGTCGTGCCAGCGACACCCGGCGGCGAAGTACAATAGCCGCTCGCGCCGCCGCCACACGGCGACGACGCCGCGCCTTGCGCGGCACGCTCCGTACCGAATCACCCGACGCCGCCATGCCAGCGCGCTGCGCGGCCGTCTCAACTTCTGACTTTCACACCCAAATGGCCCAATACGTTTTCACGATGAACCGGGTCGGCAAGATCGTGCCGCCCAAGCGCCAGATCCTGAAGGACATCTCGCTGTCGTTCTTTCCCGGCGCGAAGATCGGCGTGCTCGGCCTGAACGGCTCGGGCAAGTCGACGCTGATCCGCATCATGGCAGGCGTCGACAAGGACATCGAAGGCGAAGCGACGCCGATGCCGAACCTGAACATCGGCTACCTGCCGCAGGAACCGCAGCTCGACCCGACGAAGACGGTGCGCGAAGCCGTCGAGGAAGGCCTCGGCGACCTGTTCCAGGCCAACAAGAAGCTTGAAGAAATCTACGCGGCATATGCCGAGCCGGACGCCGACTTCGACGCGCTCGCGGCCGAACAGGCGAAGTACGAGGCGATCCTCGCGTCGAGCGACGGCGGCAGCCCCGAGCAGCAGCTCGAAGTGGCCGCCGACGCGCTGCGCCTGCCGGCGTGGGACGCGAAGATCGAGCACCTGTCGGGCGGCGAAAAGCGCCGCGTCGCACTGTGCAAGCTGCTGCTCGAAAAACCCGACATGCTGCTGCTCGACGAACCGACCAACCACCTCGACGCCGAATCGGTCGACTGGCTCGAACAGTTCCTGGTGCGCTTCCCGGGCACCGTCGTCGCCGTCACGCACGATCGCTACTTCCTCGACAACGCGGCCGAGTGGATTCTCGAACTCGACCGCGGCCACGGCATTCCGTGGAAGGGCAACTACAGCAGCTGGCTCGACCAGAAGGAAGAGCGCCTGAAGCAGGAAGAAGCGTCGGAGTCGGCACGCCAGAAGGCGATCAAGAAGGAACTGGAGTGGGTGCGCCAGAACCCGAAGGGCCGCCAGGCGAAGTCGAAGGCGCGTATCGCGCGCTTCGAGGAGCTGAACAGCCAGGAATACCAGAAGCGCAACGAAACGCAGGAAATCTTCATTCCGGTCGGCGACCGCCTCGGCAATGAAGTGATCGAGTTCAAGAACGTCAGCAAGGCGTTCGGCGACCGCCTGCTGATCGACAACCTGAACCTGAAGATCCCGGCCGGCGCGATCGTCGGCATCATCGGCCCGAACGGCGCCGGCAAGTCGACGCTGTTCCGGATGCTGACGGGCAAGGAGCAGCCGGATTCGGGCGAGGTCGTGATGGGCCCGACGGTGAAGCTCGCGTACGTCGACCAGAGCCGCGATGCGCTCGACGGCTCGAAGACGGTGTTCGAGGAAATCTCGGGCGGCGCCGACGTGCTGACGGTCGGCAAGTACGAGACGCCGTCGCGCGCGTACATCGGCCGCTTCAACTTCAAGGGCGGCGATCAACAGAAGATCGTCGGCAACCTGTCCGGCGGCGAACGCGGCCGCCTGCACCTCGCGAAGACGCTGATCTCGGGCGGCAACGTGCTGCTGCTCGACGAACCGTCGAACGACCTCGACGTCGAAACGCTGCGCGCGCTGGAAGACGCGCTGCTCGAATTCGCGGGCTCGGTGATGGTGATCTCGCACGATCGCTGGTTCCTCGACCGGATCGCGACGCACATCCTCGCGTTCGAAGGCGATTCGCAAGTCACGTTCTTCGACGGCAACTACCAGGAGTACGAAGCCGACAAGCGCGCGCGCCTCGGCGAGGAAGCCGCGAAGCCGCACCGACTGCGCTACAAGCCGATCAGCCGCTGAACGGCGCGGCCCGGGCGCCCGGCACCGCGGCAACGCGGGGCCGGATGCCGTAGGTGGCCGCTTCCTTCCGGATCGGCAAAACGAAAAAGCGGGCCCGCAGCCCGCTTTTTTCATCTGACGATCGCTCGCCCGCCGCCTACGCGAGCGCGCCCAGCTCGCGCAGCCGCGCCTCGGTCGCCGCCGCGTTCGTGTGATGAATGCCGTGCCAGCCGAGCGCCGTCGCGGCCGCGGCGTTCTTCGCGTTGTCGTCGATGAATACGAGCTCGTGCGGCGCGATGCCCGGCAGGTGCGGTTCGATCCGCGCATGCATCTCGCGGTAGATCGCCGGATCGGGTTTCACGAGCTTCACGCGGCCCGACACGACGATGTCCCTGAACCGCCGCAGGACCGGGAAGTTGTCCCACGCGTATGGAAACGTCTGCGCGGACCAGTTCGTCAGCCCGAACAGCGGCATCCCCTGCGCGTCGAGCCGGTCGACGAGCGCGGCGCCTTCGTCGAGCACGCCGCCGATCATCTCGTGCCAGCGCGCATAGAACGCGCGGATCAGCGCGTCGTGCTCCGGAAACTTCGCGACGAGCTCGGCCGTGCCTTCCTCGATCGTCTGCCCGCCGTCCTGGCGAATCACCCAGTCCATCGCGCAGACATGCGTGAGGAACCAGCGACGCTCGGCCTCGTCGGGAATCAGTTGCCGGTAAAGGTAATCGGGGCTCCAGTCGATCAGCACGCCGCCGAAATCGAACACCACGGCCTTGATCGTCATGCGAACTCCGCGCCGAGCACGTCGGCGAGCGGGCGCGGCGTGACCGCGTTGCCCGACAGCGAATTGTTTGCCCAGATGAAGTGGTGATGCGCGACGATCTGCGCGGCCGACAGGTGCGCGCGCTCGTTCGTCGTGTGCAAGTCGGACACGACGGTCGTCCGGTAGCCGAGCAGCGCCGCACGGCGCGCGGCCGAATCGACGCAGAACTCGGTCGCATAGCCGCAGATCAGCACCGAACGGATGCCGTGGCGGTCGAGCTGCGCCGCGAGCGGCGTGTCGTGGAACGAGTCGCTCATCTGCTTGCGCACGCGCCAGTCGTCACTCCCGACGACCAGCCCCGCATGCAGCTCCCAGCCCGGCGTGCCGGGCACGACGTCGTCGTCCGCATCGCCGTCGTGCTGCACGAAGCACACGGGCGCGTTCGCCGCGCGTGCCGCCACCGTCAACCGGTTGATGCCAGACACCACATCGTCGAGCCGGTACGCGGGCTGCGCCCGCTGCACCAGCCCGCGCTGCATGTCGACCACGATCACTGCTGTGTCCGCCATTTGTCGCCCTCGCTGCTGTGGTTCGGCCGCCGCCCGGCCGGAATCGCCCGTCGCGTCAGATCGGCTGCGTGCGCGCGTCGAGCCACGCCTTCGCATCACCGCTCAGGTGCCGGCCGACGCGCTCGCGCACCGTCGCGTGGTACGTGTTCAGCCACGCGCGCTCTTCGTCGTGCAGCATCCCGATCAGCACGCAGCGCGTGTCGATCGGGCACAGCGTCAGCGTCTCGAACGCGAGGAAATCGCCGAACTCGGTCTTCCCGGCCGCGCGGTTCACGACCAGGTTCTCGATCCGGATGCCCCACTGGCCGGGCCGGTACACACCCGGCTCGATCGACGTGATCATCCCCTCTTCCATCGCCGTGTACGGCTCGGCCGGCGCGTAGTGCGAGATGACCTGCGGGCCCTCGTGCACGTTCAGGAAATAGCCGACGCCATGCCCCGTGCCGTGGCCGTAGTCGAGCCCGGCCGCCCACATCGGCGCACGCGCGATCGCGTCGAGCATCGGCGAGCGGATGCCGCGCGGGAAGCGTGCGCGCGACAGCGCCATCATCGATTTCAGTACGATCGTGAAATCGCGCCGCTGCAGGTCGCTGACGGTGCCGATCGGCACGACGCGCGTGATGTCGGTCGTGCCCGTCACGTACTGGCCGCCCGAATCGATCAACAGCAGGCCGTCGCCGGCGATCGTCGCGTGCGACTCGGGCGTTGCGTGGTAATGCGGCATCGCGCCGTTCGCGTTGAAGCCGGCGATCGTCGCGAAGCTCGGCGACACATAACCGGGGCGCCGTGCGCGCGCGGCCGTGAGTTTCTCCTCGATCGTCAGCTCGGTGATCGTCTCGCGATTCACGGCCTGCTCGAACCAGGCGAAGAATTCCGCGAGCGCGGCGCCGTCGTGCTCCATCGTCACGCGCACGTGCTCGATCTCGGCGGACGTCTTGCGCGACTTCGCGAACGTCGACGGATTCACGGCCTCGACGAGCTTCACGCCGGCCGGCACGGCCTCGAGCGTGCCGAACGTCACGCGGCGCGGGTCGATCAGCAGCGTAGCGCCGTCGGGCAGCGCCGCGAGCGATGCGCGCGCGGCATCGTATGCACGGACGTCGATGCCGTCCTGCGCGAGCGATGCGGCCAGCGCCGTCGGCACCTTGCCGTCGGCGACGAACAGCGTCGCGCGATCGGCGCCGATCATTGCGTGTGCAACGAACACGGGATTGAAGTTGACGTCGGCGCCGCGCAGGTTGAACAGCCAGGCCAGATCGTCGAGCGTCGACACGAAATGCCACTGCGCGCCCTGCGCGTGCATCGCGCGGCGCACTTCGGCCAGCTTGCTCGCGCGCGTCGTATCGGCCTGCGGCGCCGCGTGCTCGAACACCGCGTCGCCGGGCAGCCCCGGCCGCTCGGGCCAGATCGCGTCGAGCAGATCGAGATCGGTGCGCAGCGCGATGCCGCGCGCGCTCAGCGCGGCCGTCAGCCCGCGCGCGGCCGCGACGCCGAGCACGGCGCCGTCGACGCCGACCGTCGCGCCCGCCGCCACGTTCTGCGCGAGCCAGTCGACGTGCGGCGCGCTTTGCTGCCCGCCCGTCATCTTCATCAACTGCACGCCCGTGCCGGCCAGTTCGGCGTCAGCCTGCACCCAGTAGCGGCTGTCGACCCACAGCCCCGCGAAATCCGCGGTCACGACCAGCGTGCCGACCGAGCCGGTGAAGCCGGACAGCCAGCGGCGGGCCTGCCAGCGCTCGGGCAGGTATTCGGACAGATGGGGATCGGCGGACGGCACGAGATAGGCGGCCAGATCCTCGCGGGCCATGGCGCCGCGCAGCAGCGCGAGACGGGCCGGCACCGACGAGACTTCGGGAAGACGGGCATTCATGATTTCACCTGAGAGCATTCAGCGACGAGCCGACAGCGCGACCGTCACGGCTACGGCAAGGAACGCGACGCCGGTGCAGACCGGCCATTCGAGCGTCTCGCCATCGTAAAACAGTCCCGAGAGATTGCCGGCCATGCGGGCAGCGGCCGCGCCCACGATGCCGACGAGCACCGCGATCCACCACGCCGGCCGGCCCGTGCGCCGCATCGGATGCAGCCATCGGCCGAACAGCCCGACGGCCGCTCCCAGGACAAGGATTCCAAACCAGTTCATTCGACGCCTTCTATAAATTCAGATTCGTCCCATAGGCGTGAACGTTGCCAGCGGCTAGCATCGATTCATCCATCGAACCCGAGACCAGCCGGGCGCCGCGAACATTCGAGTGTAGGGGCCGACTCGACGTTATGGCAAGCGCGCACCGGCTGCCGTATTGAAGAAACTCTCATGCGAATCGCTCTGATCGATCCGGAGGCGCGTCATGCCGCACTCCTGAACCGCCTGCTCTTTGCGGGCGGTCATGTGTGCCACGCGTTTTCGTCCAGCACGGCGTTCTTCCAATGGCTCGCCACCGACACCTGCGACATGCTGATCACCGGCAACTGGGCCGGCGACCAGCCAGCCGAGGAAGTCATACCGCGCGCGCAAGCGATCCTGCCCGGGCTGCCGGCCATCGCCGTGATGCAGTTGCCGCGCGAAAGCGAAATCGTATCGTGCCTGCACGCGGGCGCCGACGATTGCCTCGTGCGCCCCGTGAGCGGGCCCGAGCTGCTCGCGCGCGTCAACGCGCTGAGCCGGCGCGCCGGCGTGCGCCGGCCGCCGACCCGCTCGCGCGAAATGTATGGCGAATACGCTTTCGACGCCACGCACTGCCTTGTGCGCTTCGGCGACGCAATCGTTTCACTCACGCCCAAGGAGTTCCGCTTCGCGCAGTTGCTGTTCGCGAACCTGTCGCGGCCCGTGTCGCGTGCCCATATCCTCGAGACGGTGTGGGCGCGCCGCCGCGACATGAAGTCGCGCACGCTCGATACGCACGCGTCCCGGCTGCGCAGCAAGTTGCAACTGCTTCCGGAGCATGGCTACCGCCTGCTGCCGCTCTACGGCTACGGCTATCAGCTCGACCGCGTGCCGATCGAGCCCCCGAATTCCCGGCCACGCCACGCCGATGCCCGGTATGCGGCGAGTGAGGAAATCGCCGAAACGCTATAATATGAGGCTAAACGATAGCCCTCGATATGCAACTCCTCACGATCGGAATCAATCACCACACTGCGCCTGTCGCCCTGCGCGAACGCGTGGCGTTTCCGCTCGAGCAGATCAAGCCGGCTCTCGTCACGTTCAAGAACGTGCTTCTCGGGCCCCAGGCGCCCAATACGCCCGAAGCGGCGATCCTCTCCACCTGCAACCGCACCGAACTGTATTGCGCGACCGACGATCGCGCGGCACGTGAAGGCGCGGTCCGCTGGCTGTCGGAGTATCACCGGATTCCGGTCGACGAACTCGCGCCGCACGTGTATGCGCTGCCGCAGTCGGAAGCGGTCCGTCACGCGTTCCGCGTGGCATCCGGCCTCGATTCGATGGTGCTTGGCGAAACGCAGATTCTGGGTCAGATGAAGGACGCCGTACGCACCGCGACGGAAGCCGGCGCGCTCGGCACCTATCTGAACCAGCTGTTCCAGCGCACGTTCGCGGTGGCGAAGGAAGTACGCGGCACGACCGAGATCGGCACGCAGTCGGTGTCGATGGCCGCCGCCGCGGTTCGCCTCGCACAGCGGATCTTCGAAAAGGTGTCGGATCAGCGCGTGCTGTTCATCGGCGCCGGCGAGATGATCGAGCTGTGCGCGACGCACTTCGCCGCGCAAGGCCCGCGCGAACTCGTCGTCGCGAACCGTACGGCCGAACGCGGCCAGCGGCTCGCCGAACGCTTCAACGGCCGCGCAATGCCGCTGTCGGACCTGCCGGCCCGCATGCAGGAATTCGACATCATCGTGTCGTGCACGGCGTCGACGCTGCCGATCATCGGCCTCGGCGCAGTCGAGCGCGCGGTGAAGGCGCGCCGCCACCGGCCGATCTTCATGGTCGACCTCGCGGTGCCGCGCGACATCGAGCCCGAAGTCGGCAAGCTGAAGGACGTGTTCCTCTACACCGTCGACGATCTCGGCGCGATCGTGCGCGAAGGCAACGCATCGCGCCAGGCGGCGGTCGCGCAGGCTGAAGCGATCATCGAGACGCGCGTGCAGAATTTCATGCAATGGCTCGACACGCGCAGCGTCGTGCCGGTGATCCGTCACATGCATACGCAGGCCGACGCGCTGCGCCGTGCCGAAGTCGACAAGGCGCAGAAGCTGCTCGCGCGCGGCGACGATCCGGCCGCCGTGCTCGAAGCGCTGTCGCAGGCGCTGACCAACAAGCTGATCCACGGCCCGACGAGCGCGCTCAACCGCGTGAACGGCGCCGATCGCGATTCGCTGATCGACCTGATGCGCGGCTTCTACCAGCACGCGCCGCGCTCGAACGACCAGTCCGGCCACTAGCGCCGGTCGGTCGCCCTGCCGCCGGCCGCGAGCCGGCCTATCCTTTCCGAATACCCTTGCCCGGGAGCGCCGCTCCACACCATGAAGACGAGCATGCAACGCAAGCTCGACCAGCTGTCCACACGGCTGGCCGAACTGAACGACCTGCTGAGCCGCGAGAACGTCACGGCCGATCTCGACCAGTACCGCAAACTGACGCGCGAACATGCGGAACTCGGCCCGGTCGTCGAGCAGTACGCGCTGTGGCGCCAGTCGCGCAGCGACGAAACGGCCGCGCAGGAGCTGCTCGCCGATCCGTCGATGCGCGATTTCGCCGAGGACGAGATCCGCAGCGCGCGCGAGAGCATGACCCGCCTCGAGGTCGAGCTGCAGAAAATGCTGCTGCCGAAGGATCCGAACGACGATCGCAACATCTTCCTCGAAATCCGCGCGGGCACGGGCGGCGACGAATCGGCGCTGTTCGCGGGCGACCTGCTGCGCATGTACCTGCGCTTCGCGGAACGCCATCGCTGGCAGGTAGAAATGATGTCGGAGAGCGCGTCGGATCTCGGCGGCTTCAAGGAAGTGATCGTGCGGATCGCGGGCCAGGGCGCGTATTCGCGCCTGAAGTTCGAATCGGGCGGCCATCGGGTGCAGCGCGTGCCGGCGACCGAGACGCAGGGGCGCATCCATACGTCCGCGTGCACGGTCGCGGTGATGCCGGAAGCCGACGAGATCGGCGAGATCGAGATCAATCCGGCCGACCTGCGGATCGACACGTTCCGTGCGTCCGGCGCGGGCGGCCAGCACATCAACAAGACCGATTCGGCGGTGCGCGTCACGCACATCCCGACCGGGATCGTCGTCGAGTGCCAGGACGACCGTTCGCAGCACAAGAACAAGGATCGCGCGCTGAAGGTGCTCGCCGCGCGCATCAAGGACAAGCAGTATCACGAGCAGCACGCGAAGGAAGCCGCGACGCGCAAGAGCCTGATCGGCTCCGGCGACCGCTCGGAACGGATCCGCACGTACAACTTCCCGCAGGGCCGGATGACCGATCACCGGATCAACCTGACGCTGTACCGGCTCGAGGCAATCATGGACGGCGATCTCGACGAACTGATCGGCGTGCTCGTCAGCGAGCACCAGGCCGAACTGCTCGCGTCGCTCGGCGACGCCGACTGAGGCCGCGATGCCCGACACTACCGCCGACGAACTGCTGCGCGCGTCGCCGCTCGACGCGGTCGATGCGCGCGTGCTGCTCGCGCACGCGCTCGGCTGGACCCGCACGCAACTGATCACGCGCGGCGACGCACCGCTCGACGCTGCCGCGGTCGAACGCTATCGCGCGCTCGAAGCGCGCCGCATGGCCGGCGAGCCGGTCGCGCAGCTCGTCGGGATGCGCGAATTCTTCGGCCGGCCGTTCGACGTGACGCCCGACGTGCTGATCCCGCGCCCCGAAACAGAACTGCTTGTCGAAGCCGCGCTCGATGCGATCGACGGGCTGCCGCATCCGGCCGTGCTCGATCTCGGCACCGGCAGCGGCGCGATCGCCGTGTCGATCGCCGCCGAGCGTCCCGATGCACGCGTGTGGGCGCTCGATCGTTCGCCGGCCGCGCTCTCGGTCGCGCAACGCAACGCCGGCAAGCTGCTCGACGCGCACCGCCCCGGCGGCCCGCTGCACTGGTTGCAGAGCGACTGGTACGCGGTGCTCGATCCGGCGCTCGCATTCGACACGATCGTCAGCAACCCGCCGTACATCGCGCAACACGATCCGCATCTCGCGCAGGGCGACCTGCGTTTCGAGCCGCGCGGTGCGCTTACCGACGACGCCGACGGCCTCAGCGCAATCCGCACGATCGTCGCGGGCGCCGGCGCCTACCTGAAACCGGGCGGCACGCTATGGATCGAGCACGGCTACGACCAGGCCGAAGCCGTCCGCGCGGTGCTGTTGTCGCACGGCTTCGTCGCGGTCGAATCGCTCGCCGATCTGGCTGCGATCGAACGCACGACCGGCGGCCGCCTGCCGGGCTGATGCCCGGCCCGTCCGGTTGAAATCCGCTATCATTTCGATCTAACGCCCCGCAAACGCAAGGTCAGTCATGGACACCCAACAACGTATCAAGCAAATCGTCGACGAAAACCAGGTCGTGCTCTTCATGAAGGGGAACGCGCAATTCCCGATGTGCGGCTTCTCGGGCCGCGCCGTGCAGGTGCTGAAGGCCTGCGGCGTCGACCAGTTCAAGACGGTCAACGTGCTCGAGGACGACGAAATCCGCCAGGGCATCAAGGAATTCTCGAACTGGCCCACCATTCCGCAGCTCTACGTGAAGGGCGAATTCGTCGGCGGCTCGGACATCATGATGGAGATGTACCAGTCGGGCGAGCTGCAGCAACTGTTCGCCGCCGCTTAACACGCCCGACCCGCGCCCCACCCGCTCCCCTTTCGATGGCATCTCCCAGCGCGCCGCCACGCCGGCTGATCGTCGCGATCACCGGCGCAACCGGCGCCATCTACGGCGTGCGGCTGCTCGATCTGCTGCGCGCCGCCGGCGGCGTCGAAACGCACCTGCTGATTTCGAACGCCGGCTGGCTCAACATCCAGCATGAACTGAAGCTGCCGAAGGCCGATGTCGAAAGCCGGGCGGACGTCGTGCACTCGGTGCGCGACGTCGGTGCGACGATCGCATCGGGCTCGTTCGCGACCGATGGGATGGTGATCGCGCCATGCTCGATGAAGACGCTCGCAAGCGTCGCGCACGGGCTGTCCGACAACCTGATCACGCGCGCGGCCGACGTCACGCTGAAGGAACGCCGCCGGCTCGTGCTGATGGTGCGCGAAACGCCGTTCAACCTCGCGCATCTGCGCAACATGACCGCCGTCACCGAAATGGGCGGCATCGTCTTTCCGCCGTTGCCCGCGTTCTACGCGATGCCGAAGACGATCGAGGAACTCGTCGACCAGACCGTCGCCCGCGTGCTCGACTTGTTCGCGCTCAGCGCACCGCTGACGACGCCGTGGGCCGGCATCCGGCACGCGCAGTAAGCCGATCGCCGCCCCGCTTCCTCGTGCATCTTCGCTGATTCAATCGGCAATTCATTCGATTTCACGCGTACTGACGCCTACCCACACCAGAGCGCATTGCATCGCGACGATTATCAACAAACAGGAATCAATCAAATTCCTCGACGCGGATTTATCAATGCACGGTGCACGCCTATAGTCACAGGCAAACCCTTTTGCAGGCCACCGCCATGAACCGCTTGCCTTCGCTGTACCTGTCTCACGGCGCGCCGACGCTGCCGATCGACCCGACGCTGCCGTCCGGTGCGTTCACGCACCTCGGCGCCGAATTGCCGCGCCCGCGCGCGGTGCTGATGCTGTCCGCGCACTGGGGCACGCAACAGCCGGTCGCGAGCGTCGCCGCGCACCCGGAAACGATCCACGACTTCTACGGCTTTCCGCGCGCGCTGTACGAGATCCGCTATCCGGCACCCGGCGCCCCCGACGTCGCCGAGCGCGCGGCCGCGCTGCTGAACGCGGCCGGCATCGCGACCGCGACGACCGAGCACGGGCTCGACCACGGCGCGTGGGTGCCGATGCTGCTGATGTTCCCGGAGGCCGACGTGCCCGTCGCGCAATTGTCGATCCAGCCGCGCGCGGATGCCGCCCATCACTTCGCGCTCGGCCGCGCGCTGCGGCCGCTGCGCGACGAAGGCGTGATGGTGATCGGCTCGGGCCAGATCACGCACAACCTGCGTGCGGCCGATTTCAGCGCGGCGCCCGAGGATGCGGACCCGCGTGTCGCGGAATTCACCGACTGGTTCGAGGCGAAGCTCGCCGCGCGCGACGTCGACGCGCTGCTCGACTACCGCCGGCAGGCGCCTCACGCGGCGCTGATGCACCCGACCGACGAACATCTGCTGCCGGTGTTCACCGCACTCGGCGCGGCGGACGATGATTACCAGCTCGGCATCCAGTCGCTCGGCACCTACCAGCGCGTGCTCGCGATGACGAACTACGTGTTCGCGAGCGCGGCCGCCTGAATTCCGCGAGACTACCGGCGGCAACCAACAAAAAGCCCGCCCGAGCGATGCTCGGGCGGGCTTTTTTCGCTGCTTCCTGCCGCCGCCGAATCCGGCGGCAGGTCAGGCGTCAGGCGCCGACGCCTTCGAGGATCTCGTCGTGCGACTCGCGCTCGTCGAGATATTTGGTCCGGTAGCCGGATTTCGCGCCCCAGAAGTAGAACACCAGCGAGATTGCCGCGACGATCAGCATGTCCCAGCCGTACGGCAGGACGCCGTAGCCGCCGAACTCCTTGCTGCCGATCAGCGACAGCACGGCCATCGTCGGCAGGTACGCGACCAGCCACCATGCGGCCTTCAGGTCTTCACCCCAGCCGGTCCAGCCCGACTTCGCCTGGAAGAAGAAGTACACCGGCAGCGCGACGATCATCAGCAGGATGATTTCGCCGGTCAGCGGCCACTTCGCCCAGTACAGGATCAGCGACGCGCAGACGAACGCGAACGGTGCAATCAGCTTCATGCCCGGGATCGACAACGGCCGTTCGATGTCGGTCGCCGAACGGCGCAGCGCCATCAGGCTGATCGGACCGGTCAGGTACGAAATCACCGTCGCGACCGAAATCACCGCCGCGAGCGAACTCCAGCCGCGGAAGAAGAACAGGAAGATGAACGAGACCAGCAGGTTGAACCACATCGCCTGACGCGGCACGCCGTAGAGCGGGTGCACGTTGCCGAACATCTTCGGCATCGTGTTGTTGCGCTCCATCGCGTAGATCATCCGCGTCGTCGTCGCCATGTAGGTCGTGCCGGTGCCGCTCGGGCTGACGAACGCGTCGACGTACAGCATGATCGCGAGCCAGTTCAGGTTCAGCGCGATCGCAAGTTCGGCGAACGGCGACTTGAAGTTGAAGTGCGACCAGCCCGCCGCGATGTCGGTCGGATTCACCGCGCCGATGTACGCGACCTGCAGCAGCACATAGATCACGAGTGCGATCAGGATCGACGTGATCACCGCGAACGGCACGCTGCGCGACGGATTGCGCGCTTCGCCCGCGAGGTTCACGGGGCTCTGGAAGCCGTTGAACGCAAACACGATGCCGCTCGTCGCAACCGCGGTCAGCACCGCCGACCAGCCGTACGGCGCAAAGCTTGCGTTGGTTGCGGTGCCGAGGTTTTCCGAGTGGAAGCTCGTCAGCATCAGGCCGAGAATCGTCAGGCCAGGGATCAGGAACTTGAAGATCGTGATCGCGGTATTCGCACGCGCGAAGGCCTTCACACCCCAGTAGTTCAGCATGAAGTAGATGACGACCAGCACGGCCGACAACAGCAGGCCGGGAGTCGTCAACTCGCCGTTCACGAACAGCGCGTGCGCCCACGGATACGGCCACGTGCTCATGTACTGGATCGACGCTTCGGCCTCGATCGGGATCACCGAGACGATCGCGATCCAGTTGGCCCATGCGCTGATGAAGCCCACCAGCGAACCGTGCGAGTAGCGCGCGTAGCGCACCATGCCGCCCGACTCGGGGAACATCGCGCCCAGTTCGGCATACGTCAATGCAATTGCGAGAATCACGACCGCGCCGATGATCCATGCGCAGATCGCCGCCGGACCGGCAATCTTCGCGGCCTTCCAGGCGCCGAACAGCCAGCCCGAGCCGATAATCGAACCCAGCCCCGTCAGCATCAATGCAAACGGGCCGATGTTCCGTTGAATAGAACTCTTCACATCCTCTCCTGTGTCTCAAAAAGCATGGTCGGCCTGCGGTCCGGGATCGGCTCGGACAGCACCGCGCACGCATTCTTGGGGGGACGAGTCATCCGATCGGGGCAACCCGTCCGCGCGGCGCGTAGTTTAACGGTTGCACCTCAAGCGTGGCGCCTAAATCGATCGGCCCCTACAAAAAATTCGCATCGCTTGCAAGCTTTGTAAACCGGATATACGCAATAACCCTGAGAGCATGGAAATACGGTTGACCACGCGGATGATTAGCCGTATAAAGGACTTCGCAGGATTTCAAGTGGCGAGTGAATTGGTTCTTTCGTAGTTCGCCCATCAACGGTACTCCGGTTGGTCCTATTACCCCTTCCTTGATTTTCCGCACCCCATGGGCTTCGGCCCCGTTTTATCTTTTTAGGAACAAGTAACATGGCAACCGGTACCGTCAAGTGGTTCAATGACGCAAAGGGCTTCGGCTTCATTACCCCGGAAGGCGGCGGCGACGATCTGTTCGCGCACTTCTCGGAAATTCGCGTCGAAGGCTTCAAGACGCTGCAAGAAAACCAGAAGGTTGAATTCGAAGTGAAGACGGGCCCGAAGGGTCTGCAAGCTGCGAACATCCGTCCGGTCTAAGCTTGGCGCGATAATTCGTGAAAAAAAGCCCCGCTTCGGCGGGGCTTTTTGTTTTTCGGCGCCAGTTCGGCACGGCGGCAATGCAGCCGCCCGCCGTTCAGCCGAAGAGGCGCTGCGCGTGAATGCCGAGCCCCGTCGCGACACTCGCGAGGCGGTCGCCGAATACCGGCTGCGCATCCGGGAACGCGCCCGCGAGCGCGCCCGACAAAAACGCGAGCCCCGTCGAGCCGCCGGTGAAATACAGTGCGCCGACGTCGCGTGGCGCGACACCCGCGAGCCGCACCGTCTCGCGCGCGGCGTCGACGATGCGCGCGGTGTCGTCGCGACTTGCATCGACGAGACGATCGGAATCGAACGCGATCAGCAAGTCTTCTTCCACGTCGTTCAGGTCGATCATCGTCTCCCCGCCCGCTGCGACGCCGATCTTCGCTTCTTCCGCGCGCGCCATCAGTGCATGCCCGAGCCGCTGCTCGACCACGCTCGTGAGCCGCTCGTACTGTCGCGCATCTTGGTACAGGTGCTTCATCAGCTTCAGCTCGCCGAGCCGCTTCGGCGTGTACACCGTGTTGATCAGGTGCCAGGTCGCGAGATCGAAGTAGATCTTGTTCGGCAGTTCGCGCCCTTCCGGGTCAAGCGAACGGTAGCCGAACGCGGGCAGGATCGCCGCCAGCTCGACACGCCGGTCGTAGTCGGTGCCCGCGACGTGCACGCCGTGGTGGGCCAGCACGTCGTCCTTGCGCTCGAGCCGTGCCATCCGCTCGGGCCCGACGCGCACCAGCGAGAAATCGGACGTGCCGCCGCCGATGTCGGCGACGAGCACGAGGCGTTCGGCCTGCTGGCGCGATTCGTAGTCGAACGCGGCGGCGATCGGCTCGTACTGGAAGTGAACGTCCGCGAAGCCGACCGACCGCGCGGCCGCCTCGAGCTGATCCTGCGCGAGACGGTCGGCGCGCGGATCGTCGTCGACGAAGAACACGGGCCGCCCGAGCACCGCGCGGCCGATCGGCGCGCCCGCGCGCGCTTCGGCCTTGCGCTTCAGGTGCGTCAGGAAACGCGCGATGATTTCGGTGTACGCGATCGCGCTGCCGTCGCCGAGATCGGTCGTCGTTTCCGCGAGCGGCGAGCCGAGGATGCTCTTCATCGAACGCATCAGCCGGCCGTCGAAACCGTCGATATAGGAGGCCAGCGCCGCGCGACCGTACTCGACCGTCTCCTCGTCGTTGTTGAAGAAGATCGCGGTGGGCAGCGTCAGGTGGTCGCCCTCGACGGGCGCGAGGCGCATGCCGTCACCGTCGGGCAGCGCCACGGCGGAATTGGACGTGCCGAAATCGATCGCGCAGTAAGTCATGGGAAGTTGCCGCAGCAGGGCCGGCGCGAAAACGGAAAGGACGGGCTTTTTAACATGAAGCCCGCGGGATCACAACCGGGGCCGGCCACGGGTGCCGCGGAACGGGCTTCAGCGGGGACGGCGCGCGGCCTGGCGCGCCGAAGATGCGCGCGGACGGGATGCACGATGCAGCCATCCGCGTGGCGCGATCAGGCTGCCGCGTCGAAGCTCTTCTTCCATGCGCCCGCATACACGACTTCGCCGATCGCATGGCGCGTGCGCGGCGCCTTCTCGCGATCGCGCAGCACGGGATCGAGCTTGTCGACGTTGCCGTAGTGGCCGAGCGAGATGATCGATACGATCGCGACGTCGGCCGGAATCGCGAATGCGTCGCGGAACGCCTTCGCGTCGAAACCGCTCATCTGGTGCGCGGCGAGGCCCAGCGCGTGCGCCTGCAGCACCAGCGACATCGCCGCGGCGCCTGCATCGTACAGCGCGGTCGGCGCCGGTTCGCCCTTGGGCGAAAGCGTGTGCGCGGTCACCGCGATCAGCACGGGCGCCGGCGCATTCCAGCCCTGGTTGAACGGCACCAGCGTCGCGAACGCGCGCTTGAATGCCTCTCCGTCCTGCGTGCGATCGAATACGATGAAGCGCCACGGCTGCGCGTTGTACGCGGACGGCGCCCAGCGCGCGGCTTCGAGCACCGTGTGCAGATCGCCGGCGCTGACGGGCTCATCCGAATACGCGCGCGGGCTCCACCGGCCCGCGATCAGATCGTGAATCGAAACAGTGGTGGGAGCAGGTTTGACGGACATGCGGTTCCTCGCTGAAATCGATGAAGGGGCGCGAACGCCCGGCGAACCGCAAGCATACCCGCTTGAGCGGTTGCGCGCCCGATCCTCCCGCGCTATGCAAATCACCGTGCCTGCAATGGCCGGCCGCATGCCGCGCGACCGGCCGGGCCACCGTGCTCAGGCCGCCTGCGCCGCTGCGCGCGACGGGCCGCGGTTGATTCGTAGCACGATCAGCGCGCCGACGATGCACAGCCCGCCCGAAATCATCGACGCGATCGTGTAGGTGCCGAGGCTCGCGCGCAGCAGCCCCGCGCCGAGCGCCGCGAACGCCGCGCCGAGCTGGTGGCCGGCGACGATCCAGCCGAACACGACCGGCGCCGCAGCCTTGCCGAACACGTCGGTCGCAAGCCGCACGGTCGGCGGCACGGTCGCGATCCAGTCGAGCCCGTAGAACATCGCGAACAGCGGCAGCCCGAAGAAATCGATGCCGAACGCATGCGGCAGGTAGATCAGCGACAACCCGCGCAGCCCGTAGTACCAGAACAGCAGCACGCGGTTGTCGTAACGGTCGGACAGCCAGCCCGACAGCGTCGTGCCGAACAGGTCGAACACGCCCATCGCCGCGAGCAGCGACGCGCCCTGCACTTCGGTCATCCCGTAGTCGCTGCACATCGCGATCAGGTGCGTGCCGACATAGCCGTTGGTGCTCGCGCCGCAAATGAAGAAGCTGAAGAACAGCAGCCAGAAGTCGCGCGAACGGCTCGCCATCAGCAGCGTGCGGAACGCGACCGCGAGCGGGTTGTCCTTCGTCGCTTCGGGCGCGGGCGGCGCATCGGCCGGCTCGCCGTACGGGCGCAACTGCACGTCGGCCGGCCGTTCGGGCAGCAGGAACGCGACGAGCGGAATCACGATCGCGGCCGCCACCGCGACGACCAGCACGACCGGCCGCCAGCCGTGACGCTGCGCGATCGCCGCGAGCATCGGCAGGAACACGAGCTGGCCGGTGGCCGTGCTCGCGGTCAGGATGCCCATGATCAGGCCGCGCCGCGCATGGAACCAGCGCGTGACGAAGGTCGCGGACAGTGTCAGCGCGACGACGCCCGTCGAGCAGCCGACCATCAGGCCCCAGATCACCACCATCTGCCAGCTCTGCGTCATCATCGACGACAGCGCGACGCCCGCGCTCATCGTCACGAGCGCGGTGAGGATCGTCGGGCGCAGCCCGAAGCGCTGCATCGCGGCGGCAGCGAACGGCCCCGTCAGCCCGTACAGCGCGATGTTCACCGAGATCGCCAGCGAAATCGCCGCGCGGCTCCAGCCGAGTTCGCGTTCGAGCGGCACCATCAGCACGCTCGGTGTCGCGCGCGTGCCGGCTGCCGCCAGCAGGATCAGGAATACCACCGCTGCCGCGAGCCATCCGTAGTGGAAGCGCCCGCCGATTCGTGTCACCGCCCAGTTCATCGTCATCTTCTCCAGTTGGCGGCTCCGGCGCCATCGCACCTGCTCCGCCTCACCCAGCCAGGCCACCTCCGCCGCACACTGCATCGGCTGACCCGGGCCGATGCTTGGCATTTGTCTGTCGATCCGGCCGGCATTGTTACCGATCGGTCACAACTGTGTTGCGATCGTAGTTACCAGTCGGTAACATGTCAAGCAATTCATCACGTAGTCGAGGGTCATCATGTCGGGCATCGAAGCCGCCAAACCGCTAGCGCGCCGCACGCGCCGGCCGATCGACGGCGCCACCGCGCACGAGCACCTGCTGCGCGCCGCCGAGGAGCTGTTTTACCGGGAAGGCGTTCGTACCGTCGGCGTCGAGGCGGTCGTCGAGCGCGCGGGCGTCAACAAGATGAGCCTGTACCGCCAGTTCTCGTCGAAGGACGAGCTGATCCTCGCGTACCTGGAGCGGATGGACGCGTGCTTCTTCGAGCGTCTCGAGACGAGCGTCGCCAAGCATCCGGGTGAGCCGAAGGCGCAATTGATCCAGTATTTCGTCGATCTTGCCGAGCGCGCGACGCAGAAGGACTATCGCGGCTGCCCGTTCGTCAACGTCGCCGCGGAATTCCCGGATGCGTCGCACCCGGCGCGCGAGCGCGTCGCGCAGAACAAGGAACAGCTGATGAAGCGGCTCGTCGCGCTGTGCGAAGGCGCCGACGCGCGGCAGCCGCAGGCGCTCGCCGATGCGCTCGCGCTGGTGATCGAAGGCATCTACGCGGCGAGCCAGACCTACCGGCACGGCGAAACGCCGATCGGCATCGCGCCCGCGCTCGTCACGCAGTTGATCGAGGCCGCGTGCGCATGACGTGCGGCGCACGCCCGAACCCGGCGTGCCCGCTACAATGCGGCCCTCTCCGCTCCACCGCCCGACTGGTTTAACGATGACCGACACCCGCCCCGAATCGCATGACGATATCCTAGCCGCCACGCGGCACTGGCTCGCTCGCGCGGTCATCGGGCTCAATCTGTGCCCGTTCGCGAAAAGCGTCTATGTGAAGGAACAGGTGCGCTATGCGATCAGCGAAGCGACGACGCTGGAAGACGCGCTCGCCGAGCTCGAAACCGAGCTGCGCGCGCTCGACGCGGCGGACCCGCAGCAGGTCGACACGACGCTCGTGATCTTCCCGCATGCGTTCGCCGATTTCGTCGACTTCAACGACGCGCTGTTCTTCGCCGACCGGCTCGTGCAGCAGTTGCGGCTCGACGGCGTGCTGCAGATCGCGAGTTTCCATCCGCAATACCGGTTCGAAGGCAGCAACCCCGACGACATCGAGAACTACACGAACCGCGCGCCGTATCCGATCCTGCACCTGCTGCGCGAAGACAGCATCGCGCGCGCGGTCGACGCGTTCCCGGATGCGTCCGCGATCTACGAAAAGAACCAGGAAACGCTGCGCCGCCTCGGCCACGACGGCTGGCGCGAATGGATGCGCCGGCCGGGCGACGACGTCTGATGCGCCGCGCGCTCGCGCCGGCCGCTACGCGGTTCGGTCCGCCCGCGCGTCAGCCTTCAGCCGACTCGACGGCCTCGCCGCCCGCTGCCGCGGCCTCCGGCACGAAGAAGCGCTCGTTCAGTTCGGCGAGCCCGAACATGCCGAGGATTTCGTTCAGCCGCTCGCCGGGCCGCCGGCGCGGCAGGTTCTTGTACTGCGCGATGATCAGCTCGTTCTTCATCGAATGCTCCCAGCCGACCAGCTCGGTCACGCTGACCTGGTAGCCGTGCGCTTCGAGCTGCAGGCAGCGCAGCACGTTGGTGATCTGGCTGCCGAATTCGCGCGTATGCAGCGGATGTCGCCACACCTCGGTCAGCGCGTTCGCGAGCGACTTGCCCTTGTTCCTGCGCAGCACGCCCGCGACTTCCGCCTGGCAGCACGGCACCAGCACGATGTGCTGCGCGCGCTTCGCGAGCGCGAAGCGGATCGCGTCGTCGGTTGCCGTGTCGCACGCGTGCAGCGCGGTGACGACGTCGACCGCTTCGGGCAGTTGCGGCGACGTGATCGAATCGGCAACCGACAGGTTCAGGAACGACATGCCGCCGAACCCGAGCCGCTCGGCAAGCTCGGTCGAGCGCGTGACGAGCTCCTCGCGCGTCTCGATCCCGTACACGTGCGACGCGAACGCCGGCGTGCCGTGCCCCGGCTGCTGCTTGAAGAACAGGTCGTACAGGATGAAACCGAGATACGACTTGCCGGCACCGTGATCGACGAGCGTCACGCTGCCCTTGTCGGCCTGCACGCCGGCCAGCAGCGGCTCGATGAACTGGAACAGGTGATAGACCTGCTTCAGCTTGCGGCGGCTGTCCTGGTTCAGCTTCCCGTCGCGGGTGAGGATGTGCAGTTCCTTCAGCAGCTCGACGGACTGCTCCGGGCGGATTTCGTGGGTCTTGTTCGACATCGTGATGCGGCGCCGGGCCACGGTCGGTCGACCACGGCCCGGCGGCGGGAATTCGTGAGGGAGAGTGACAGTTTACCGAAAATGCGCGGTCAGGCTCGGGCGCCGAGCCGCCACAGCGACGTGACCTCGGCGCGGCGTGCCGCATGCAGCGGATCGTCGGCGTCGGTCGACTTCGGGTGCGCGGGGCGGATGTCTTCGCGGCCGAGCACGACGAGGCCCGCCTCGTCGATCCATTGCAGCAGCGTGTCGCGCGGCCGCAGGCCGAGGTGCTCGGCGAAATCGGACAGGATCAGCCAGCCCTCGCCGCCCGGCTCGAGATGTGCGGCGAGCCCCGCGAGGAAACCACGCAGCATGCGGCTGTCGGGATCGTAGACCGCGTATTCGATCGGCGCGCTCGGCCGGGCCGGCACCCAAGGCGGGTTGCAGACCACGAGCGGCGCACGGCCGGCCGGAAACAGGTCGGCCTCGACGACGTCGACGCGATCCGCATGACCGAGCCGCGCGACGTTCTCGCGCGCGCAGGCGAGCGCACGCGGATCCTGATCGGTCGCGATCACGCGCTCGACGCCGCGCGACGCGAGCACGGCCGCGAGCACGCCGGTGCCCGTGCCGATGTCGAACGCAAGCGACGTCGCCGGCAGCGGCGTGCGCGCGACGAGTTCGACATATTCGCCGCGCACCGGCGAGAACACGCCGTAGTGCGGATGGATCGGCGCGCCGCCGAGCGCCGGGATCGGCACGCCCTTCTTGCGCCATTCATGCGCGCCGACGAGGCCGAGAAGTTCGCGCAGCGATACGACCGACGGCGCGCCGCCGGGGCCGTACGCCTCCTCGCATGCGGCGCGCACGTCGGGCGCGCGGCGCAGCGGGATCGTATAGTCGGCGTCGAGCGGGATCAGCAGCATCCCGAGCGTGCGGGCGCGCTGCGACTGCGCGAGACGATGCAGGTTGAACGCGTCGACGCCGGGGGCGGCGGCTTTTGCCTTCTTCGGCTTGCGCTCGACGCGGCGCGCCATCGCCTGCACGAGCTGGCGCGCATTCTGGAAGTCGCCCTGCCAGACGAGCGCGGTGCCCTCGCACGCAAGACGGTAGGCCGCGTCGGCAGTGAGGCGGTCGTCGGCGGGCACTGCACGCTTCGGCGGCTGCACACCGGCTTCGGAGCGCCAGCGCACGGCATGATCGACGCCGTCGGGGTCGGTCCAGTGGAAAACGGGGAAATCGGTCACGCGAACTCGGTTACGGTTGGCTTCAACGGGCGGCGGCATCGCGCCGCGCGGCTCACACCATACCGCGCTTTGCCCGCGCGGCAAAGCACGGGCGGCGGCACGCACCGCCGCCCGGGACGCACGCGCGTCAGGTCTCGTCGTCGAGCGCCGCGTCGGGCGCGTTCTGCTTCACCGACGCGATGCCGTTCTCGCGGCCCGCTTCCGCCTTGTACAACTCGCTCGTGCCGATGATCTCGTGATTACCGGCCTTCAGGTTGAACATGAACTGGCCGTTGCTCGCGGTCTTGCGCTCGTAGCGCGCGTCGTCCGGCGCGTTCTTGCGCACCGACGCGACGCCGTTCTCCGCCGATGCCTTGGTCTTGTAGAGCTCGCTGCGCAGGATGATCTCGCCGTTGCCGGCCTTCAGGTGGAACAGGAACTGACCGTCGCTCGCTTTCTTGATGACGAATTTCGCTGCCATTGGGATCCCCCTCGGGTGAAAGTTCGTCCGGCCCTCCGGACCCGGCCAGTTTAAGCGCGATCCCGCCGGGAAAACGCAAGGCCGGTGCAATTCAATCGTCAGGAATCGTCAGGGCCGACGCGCGCGCCGCTTGGCCAGGCATGACTCCGGCATCCACGCGGCGCGCGGGCTATCCGCCCCATCCCGGCATCGCGGGCAGGCGCAGCGTCCCCGCGTCGTTGAAGTGCACGGTGCCGAGTACGCCGCCGGCGAGCCGGCCGCGCAGCGCATACGGCAGTTCGCCGTTCGCCGCCGCGCCGGGCAGGTTCCACGCCTGCCGCGCGGCGGCGAATGCCGACACGGAAACCGGCACGTCGAGCACGGCCTCGCCGAAACGCGGCACGGTGCCCGAGCGATCGCTGACGCCGCTCGCGAACAGCGTGCCGTTCAGGTCGAGCGCGACCGAGATGCCGTCGTACTCGATCGGCGCATCGTTCGGGTTCTGCACGCGCAGCTTCAGGCTGAAACGCATCTCGAGCCCCTGCCCGACCAGCGGGTCGAGCCCGGCAACCGACACGCGCACGGGGTCGCGCGTCAGCCCCGCGCAACCGCCGAGCAGGAACACGGCGGCGAACAGCAGCAGCACGGCGCGCAGCGGCGCGATACGGAACAGGGCTCGTGGCATGGGAAGGCCTCCTCGCGGCAATCGGTGAGCGGGTCGTCGACGCATTGTACCGAGCGTGCCGCGGTGCGCCGGATTTCGTAGTTTTCGCAGCCGCTCCAGATCGTTAATAGATTAAAACTACGAAGCCACCAGCCAAACGGAAAGCGCATTAATGACCAACGGCATTCAATGAAGCGCAAAAAAATCAATAGACGCACTTTCTAAATTTTTCGTTTCCTTTACCTAAAACCATCAAGTATATTTACGCATCCTTCGAGCTAGCCGACAAACCTTGAAGCCGCATGACGGCGCATTTACGGAATGGCGACACGCCTTCCTTCCGTCCTGCGAACTGGCCCGGCCAGCCCCGTAGGTCGTCGGTTCAAAGGGATTGCGCGCCCGTGCAGGGCGTGCGGCCCCGTGTCGTGCGCGCGAAATCAATTCAGTACAACACGCGCCCGTCCATTTTGAACCGGCAAGTTAACCGACATCCGGAAATCCAGAGGGGGCAGTAAACCATGATTACCTTCACGTAGTCGGCCGCCGTCTTTTCGAATAATCCGTCATTAGCATTTTCATCGCTGTCGATTAACGGCGAGGGGATTGCTTTTGCCGGCGCTTTCGCAGCACTGAACGATTCTTTCTACAATCGAGGTTTCAGTCATGTCGATCAACATTCGCAAGATGCGTTATCTGCCGCTCGTCGCCGCACTCGCGCTCGCCGGGTGCGGCGGCGACGACGGCGGCGTGGGCTCGGCTTCCGCGCTCAGCTCCGCCGGCGCGCCGCACTCGGGCTCGTCGCCCGCCGTCACCGCGCCGCCAAGCGCATCCAACGTCGACAAGAGCGTGTCGCCTGTCGAGTTGCCGGACACCGTCGTACCTGTGAACTACCGGCTGTGGTTCCGCCCGAACGAAGCGCTGAACGCGTTCGACGGCCGCGCCGACGTCGAGATCAAGGTGCTGAAGCCGGTCAACAACATCGTGATCGCGGGCCACCGGATCAAGTTCACGAACGGCCGCATCACGCTGCAGCCGGGCAATATCCAGCTGATCGCGACGCCTCAGGACAAGGGCGACTTCTATCAGTTGCGCCCCGTGAGCGGCTCGATCTCGCCGGGCAACTATTCGCTGCACATGGAGTGGTCTGGCATCATCAACTTCAAGTCGTATGACGATCCCGTCAAGAAAACCGGCGGCAGTTGCGGCGACGATCCGTATCCTGGCTGCTCGGCCGCGGAAGGCATCTTCCGCGTCGACCTGAAGAGCACCGACGGCACGACGAGCGGCGCGATCCTCACCCAAGGCGAAACCAACCTGGCGCGCCAATGGTTCCCCGGCTGGGACGAGCCGGCGTTCCGCCCGACCTATGAAGTGACGGCCGAAGTGCCGCAGAGCTGGCGCGTCGTGTCGAACGCGGCCGAGAAGCCGTCCACCAGCGTCGGCGGCGGCTACAAGCTCGTGCAGTTCGAGAAGACCCCGCCGATGCCGTCGTACCTGCTGTTCTTCGGCGGCGGCCTGTTCGACACCTACGAGGACGACTTCACGAGCCCGCTGCCGGGCGGCAAGGGCGGCCTGCACCTGCGCGTGTTCACGCCGCCGGGCATGAGGGACTGGGCGAAGCCGGCGATGGACCGCACCAAGCAGGCACTCGACTTCTACTACCGCTACACGGGCATCGCGCTGCCGCTCACGAAGTTCGACACGGTGGCCGCGAACGACGCGTTCAAGGAGCAGAAGGACCTGAACTTCGGCGGGATGGAGAACTGGGGGTCGATCCTCGAGTTCGCCGACGATATCCTGCCGCAGCCGGGCCAGCCGATGTCGCACTACGGCAACGAGGTGCTGACGCACGAAGTCGCGCACCAGTGGTTCGGCGATCTCGTCACGACCGACTGGTGGGACAACGTGTGGCTCAACGAGTCGTTCGCGACGTTCTTCGAGACGAAGACGACGATCCAGTTCTTCCCCGACGAGTTCAGCTGGCTCGACCAGGTGAAGAACAAGTACCGCGTGATCAATCGTGACATCGGCCCGAACGCGTTCCCGGTCGCACCGAACTTCAACGGCTGGGCGTCGAACGACTTCGTGCTGAGCGCCAGCGCGTTCACGTACGACAAGGGCGGCCACGTGTTGAAGACGCTCGAGAACTATCTCGGCGAACAGACGCTGCGCAAGGGTCTGCAGCAGTACCTGGTCGACTACTCGTTCGGCAACGGCACGCCGAAGCGCCTGTGGGATGCGCTGTCGAAGGAGAGCGGCCAGTCGGTCGGCGCGATCGGCGACAGCTACGTGCGCCAGACCGGTGTGCCGCTGATCTCGCTCGACACGCAGTGCGACCTGACGAAGAACCAGACGATCGTCACGCTGAAGCAGCAGCCGTTCCCGAACAAGAACGCGTATCCGGGCCTGCAGTGGACGGTGCCGATCACGCTCGCGTACGGCCAGGGTCTCGCGCAACGCACGACGCTCGCGCTGAAGGACACGCAGACGCAAACGCGGATCGACGGCTGCACGGGCGTGGTCGCAGACCCGAGCGGGCTCGACTACTACGTCGTGAACTACAGCGACGCGGCCTGGAGCGGGTTGCTCACGCAGGTCAACGGCTCGTCCGATCCGGTGCTGCTGTCGAACCTGAAGAGCGAGGCCGCGCTGCTCGTCGCGAACAATCTCGCGCCGGCTTCGCGCTCGACGTCGATCGGTTCGGTCGCTTCGCCGGCCGCGATGAAGCTGCGCCAGACGCCGACCTTCGACGGCATCGCGCCGGCCACGAAGGAACGCCCGGCCCTGCAATACCAGGGCATCTTCAAGCCGCGCAAGGTATTGACGCAGTAACGGTGCGCGTCCGGCCGGTGCCGCGCAACCTGCGGCGCCGGCCGGCGCACCTCCTCCCGACCTTTGACGGGCCTCGCGAGCGAGGCCCTTTTTTCTTTCCGCGCGACGCTATCGCCCGACGCCCATTCAGGCCGTCACACCCACGCGGCATCCCACGCCGGCTGCGTCTCGAGCCGGTCGATGCGCCGCACGACCGACGACGCGGCGACGCCCAGCCGGCGCGCGGCCGCCGAGAAGCCCTGCCGGTCGATCACGTCGACGAACGGCGCCAGGTGCGGGAAAGGAAGTCGTCCATTCAGGAGGCTCGGGTTTTGTCATGCATGGATCGCAAAACAATCATCCGCCTTTGCGCATTTCCACGTCAGTTCGGCCCGACTAGACTGCATTCATCCTTTTCAACCGTTGCACGCGGCGGCCTGCCGGGCAGCGCGGCAGCCATCCGCCACGGAGATCATCATGCGCAGCATCCGCTTCGACGCCCCCGCCGCCGACATCGAATCGCTCGACGCGCGCGTCAGGGAAATCGACCAACCCGTGCCGGCCGACGGCCAGATCCTGATCGAGGTACGCGCAGCCGGCGTCAACCCGAGCGACGTGAAGGCCGCGCTCGGCCGCATGCCGCACGCGGTGTGGCCGCGCACGCCCGGGCGCGACTGGGCGGGCATCGTGCGCAGCGGGCCTGCCGACTGGATCGGCGCGCCCGTGTGGGGGTCGGGCGGCGATCTCGGCGTGGGGCGCGACGGTTCGCACGCGCAATGGCTCGTGCTCGACGCGGCACTGGTGCGCCGCAAGCCGGCCGTGCTGACGCTCGACGAAGCGGCCGGCGTCGGTGTGCCGTTCGTCACCGCGTACGAGGGTTTGCGCCGGGCCGGCTTGCCGACGGCCGACGACGTCGTGCTGGTGTTCGGTGCGAACGGCAAGGTCGGCCAGGCCGTAATTCAGCTCGCGACCGCGCGCGGCGCGACCGTGATCGGCGTCGAACGCGGCCCCGGCGGCTATCGCGGCCACGCATCGGGGGACGTGCACATGATCGACGCGTCGAGCCTGCCGGTCGCCGACGCCGTGCACGCGGCGACCGGCGGCCACGGCGCGGACATCGTCTACAACACGGTCGGCAGCCCGTATTTCGAAGCCGCGAACGCATCGATGGCGATCGGTGCGCGGCAGATCTTCATCTCGACGATCGACCGCAGCGTGCCGTTCGACATCTTCGCGTTCTATCGCGGCCAGCATACGTACGTGGGTATCGATTCGCTGCAGCTCGGCGGTGCCGCGGTCGCGCAGATCCTCGACACGCTCGCGCCCGGTTTCGACAACGGCACGCTGCGCCCGTTTCCGATTGGCGACGACTACGTGTACCCACTCGAACGCGCGCACGACGCGTATCGCGCGGTGCTGGCCGGTGCGCGCGAGCGCGTCATCCTCAAGCCCTGACGCCGGACCGCGCGGGAGATCACCATGATGGATTACGCGACCTCACTCTCGGTGGGTGGGCGTCGGCGTGCTGTACGCGCTGCTGCACGTGCGCTCGCCGGCCCCGCCGCTCGTCGCGCTCGTCGGCCTGCTCGGGATGGTGATCGGCGAACGCGCGATCGCGCTGCTGCGCTGACGAGCTGAAGCGGCGCCGGCGCTAGCGATCGTCGCGACGCCGGAACGCCCACCATGCGGCGAGCGCCGTGAAGCCCGCGACGAGCAGCACCATCAGCCAGAAGCCGTGCTTGTTCTCCGAGAACGGCACGCCGCCGACGTTCATCCCGAAGAAGCCGGCGACGATGTTGATCGGCAGCGCGATCACGGTCACGAGCGTCAGCGTGAACAGCGTCCGGTTGTTCTGCTCGTCGAGACGCGACCCGATCTCTTCCTGCAACAGCTTGATCCGCTCGTTGAGCCCCGACAGATCGGCAAGCACCAGCGAGAACTCTTCGGTCGATTCGCGCAGCTCCTGCCGGTCTTCCGCGTGCAGCCACGCGGGCGGCTTCGCGAGCAGCCGGAAAATCGAACCGGGCTCGGGCGCGAGCATGCGCTGCAGGCGTGTCAGCGTGCGGCGCATCGCGCCGAGCTCGATGCGGCTCGACGTGAGCCGCTGCGACAAAAAGCGATCCTCGATGCGATCGACGTCGACGCTCGTGCGCCGCATGATCTGGATCAGCAGGTCGGCCTGGTCGCGCAGCAGGTGCACGAGCAGTTCCGCGGGCGACCTGAACTGCTCGCCGTCGCGCACGCAGGCGCGCAGCGTGTCGACCGAGCGCAGCGGCTTGAGCCGCGCGGTGACCATGATGCGCTGCTCTACGTGGACGAACAGCGTCGCGATCTCCGACGGCGTCAGCTCGAGATTGAACATCACGTCGTTGACGATCGCGCGCAATGCGCCGTCTTCCTGCTCGATGCGCGTCGAGCGCGAACCTTCGTGAAGAAATTCGAAGAAGCTGTCCGGCAGCCCGAGATGCGTGCGCATCCAGCGCTCGCTCGCACCGTGCGCGAGATTGAAGTGCAGCCAGACGAAATCGTCCGATTCGACCGCGTCGCGCGCGCGGCACGTGCGCAGCCACGCGGCGGCCGCATCGGCGTCGAACATCGCGCCGGATCCGCCCGGAACGAAGCGGAAGCCGCACACCATGCCGGACGTATCGGCGCCGTAAGTCTGTACGATCAGGTCCATCGTGTCGAAAGTCGTGCGGCGCGCGGTGCGCCGCACATCGCGGGTCGCGGGCCCGCGCCGGGAAAAGAAAGGACACGTATGCCCGACGGTCGTGACGCACTCGTGACAGTGTCACACGGCATGAAACCGGCGGCTTCCGTGCCGCAAAAGCAACGCGCCGCCCAACGGGCGGCGCGGATACGGCATGGCGGCTTGGGCAGGACGCGTTACTGCCGCGTCTCCGATTGCGCGGCGTTCGGGCATGCCGGATCCTTGCCCCAGTGACCGTCGCAGACGCGCCAGCGGCATAGTTGATCCTCGAAGAAGCCACGCTCCGAACACTCCTTCACGCGCGCCCCAAGCGAACCGGCCGCCGCCGTCTTGGTCGGCACGGCCTGCGCCTTCTGCGCGGCAAGTTTCTTGTCGGCCGGCTTCGTGCGCGCGACGAGCGCCGCGAGCAGATCGGCATCCGGATCGTCCTTCCCGGCCGCCTTCGCATTCGCTGTACGCGTCGACGCCGCATCGCGACGCTTCTTCGCCTGCGCGAGTTCGGCTTCCTGTTCCTTGCGATGCTTGCGGGCTTCGGCCTTCGTCTCGGCCTTGCCCTGCGCCGCGACCTTCGCGTTCTTCGCGGCGTCAGCCTTCGTGGTTTTCGTCGTCGCTGCCGCGGCGGCCGTGGCGGCTGCGGCAGCACCGGCCGTGGCCGCGCCCGACGCGTCGTCCGCGCCATTGGCGAGCGCGCGCGACAGGCGGCTGCTGTCCGCGCCGGACGCGGACGATGCGGATGCAACGGTCTGGGAGGCCGAATCGTCGTTGACGATCGTGGCCGGTTGCGCGGCGGACGCACCATTCTGCGCGACCTGCACGGCGGCATTGCTGGCCGGTGCAGCCTTGGCCGGCGCAGCCGCTGCGGGGGCCGCGGCAACGACGGCCTGCTCGCCCGACTGCTGCTGCATGCGCCATGCGCCCCAGCCGCCGACAGCAACCACCAATGCCACGACGGCCGCGATCGGCGCCTTCAGCGAACGGCGCGCCGTTTCGGCGGGCGGCGTGACACGTCCTTCCAGATTCGCGAGAATGCGCGATTGCTGAGGTCCTCCCTCGCCTGCCGGTTTAGTATCGGACAGCAGGCTGGGCGGAGTTTTCGAATTTGAATTTTCCGGCGCACTCATTCAGCGTCTCATTGAATCCTGGTTTAATTCACCGCGATAATATAGCCCGGCCTCTCGAAGCAGCCTGATTCTAAGAGCAAGCATTGCAAAACACAATCAATTCCAATTTCCGGGGATTTCGTTGATTGCCGTCGCACTCGTCGCCTATTTCGCCCTTGCCGTCGCGGTTGCGGCACTGTTGCTTTTACCGGGTATCCGCGCGACCGTTTTCGAATCGGTCGCCCAGTTTCACGGCCGTCTTACGCGCCGTGCGAACGATCGCGCCGCCCGTACGCGAAGTCAGATTGTTAAATCGGCAAGCGCTACGCGCGGTGCATTAAACGATGTGCAAAATTTACTGGTTCGGCGGCGCTTGATGATTATGGTATCGGCAGGTATTCTTGCGACGCCGCCATTGGTCGCCATTGCGTTACGCGGCCGGCAATTGTTCCAGTACGACGACACGGCGCGCGTGCCCGACGAGAAGATCGCCGCGCTGCTGCAGGGCGAACAGCTCGTGCCGCCGCCGCCGCTGCCGCCGGAAGTCTTCGCCACCCGGGAAGTCGAACAGGTGCGCCCGGCGCTGAAGGATGCGAGCCGCGACTGGAACCTGCTGGACCCGGATTTCCGTACGCGTTTGCTGCTGGTCTACAAGATCATGCACGAACAATATGGTTATGAAATGGCGCTGCTGGAAGGTTACCGGAGCCCGGAACGGCAAAACCGGCTGGCGCAGATGGGCAGCAACGTGACCAATGCGGCGGCCTTCCAGAGTTATCACCAATTCGGGCTGGCGGCTGACAACGCATTCCTGCGCGACGGCAAGCTGGTCATTTCCGAGAAAGATCCGTGGGCGATGCGCGGCTACCAGTTGTACGGCCAGGTCGCCGAGCAGGTCGGCCTGACCTGGGGGGGCCGCTGGAAAATGATGGATCTCGGGCACGTGGAATACCATAAACCCGGTTTTAAACTGGGACGCGGCAGCTAGCCAGGGCTGCCGGACAGGAAATAATGAGGGCGGCATGGGGCTTTTTAATATCCCGGCAGGAAACGATACGGGCGGCGCAAAAAATCGGGCATTCCGGTGCGCGACTTTTTGCGGCCGCCGCTTCCGTTTTAAATCTCACAGCGTCCTTTCATTAATGCGCGCGCCTTCTCCGATGCCGCGGGCGCATTGATGCCAGCCCCCTTCATCCCGTTTGACAGCATGGCGACACATCGCGGCGCCACCCTTGCCGCTCGGCGCGCCTGCGTCGCCTCACCGAATCGCACCGGAACCTGAACGTCCTATGCAACGCATCCTCAACGTGCTGACTCATCCGCGTACGCTCTCGATCGTCGGGATCGTCGCGCTAGCGGCCATCCTCTTCATCGTCGCCGACATGCTGCAGTTGCCGCTCCTGTGGGCGGCGATCGCGTTCGCGGCGATCCTCGCGCTGTGGCTCGTCGTCGCGCTGTGGCGCCGCTGGCGCGTGAAGCGCGCGAACCAGCAGCTCGGCCAGGTGCTGGAAGAGCAGGCGGAAACCGGCAAGATCGCGGCACCCGCCGCCGCCGCGCTCGCGCCCGACGCGAAGACGGCCGACCTCGACGTGCTGCGCACGCGCCTGTCGGACGCGGTGAAGACGATCAAGACGTCGAAGATCGGCCAGGTCTCGGGCGGCTCCGCGCTGTACGAACTGCCGTGGTACATCGTGATCGGCAACCCGGCCGCGGGCAAGAGCAGCGCCGTGCTCAATTCCGGCCTGCAGTTCCCGTTCGCGGACAAGAACAGCGCCGTGATCCACGGCATCGGCGGTACGCGCAACTGCGACTGGTTCTTCACGACCGAAGGGATCCTGCTCGACACGGCCGGCCGCTATTCGGTGCACGAGGAAGACCGCAGCGAGTGGCTCGGCTTCCTCGGCCTGCTCAAGCGCTATCGTCCGAAGGCGCCGATCAACGGCATCATCGTCACCGCGAGCATCGCCGAACTCACCGGCAACCGCCCCGAATTCGCGATCAACCTCGCGAAAAACCTCCGCCAGCGCGTTCAGGAGCTGACGGAAAAGCTCGAGGTGTTCGCGCCGGTCTACGTGATGTTCACGAAGGCCGACCTGATCACCGGCTTCACCGAATTCTTCAGCAGCAGCGACAAGCACGAATACGACCGCGTGTGGGGCGCCACCCTGCCCTACGAGCCCGACGACAAGCGCGACGTCGTCGCGCAGTTCGACACGCACTTCGAGGAACTCTACGAAGGGCTGAAGGAGATCAGCGTCGCGCAGCTGTCGCTGTCGCGCGGCAACCAGCTTTCGCCGGGCCAGTTGAGCTTCCCGCTCGAATTCTCGACGATCAAGCCGTCGCTGCGCGCGTTCCTCGCGACGCTGTTCGAGAACAACCCGTTCCAGTACAAGCCGATCTTCCGCGGCTTCTACTTCACCAGCGCGCTGCAGGAAGGCGAAACCAACAGCACGGCCGCGCAGCGCATCGCGCACCGCTTCGGCCTCGACGCGAACGCGCTGCCGAAGCCGCACAGCGCATTCTCGAAGAACGGCTTCTTCCTGCGCGACCTGTTCTCGAAGGTGATCTTCGCGGACCGCCAGACGGTGCGCCAGTTCGCCAGCCCGACCAAGACGCGGCTGCGCTACGCGACCTTCTTCGGCTTCGTCGCGGCGCTCGCGCTCGCGCTCGGCGGCTGGACCTGGTCGACGATCGGCAACCAGCAGCTCGTCTCGAACGTGCAGGCCGACCTCGACAACGTCACGCGCCTGCAGCAGGGCCGCAACGACCTGCAGTCGCGCCTGCAGGCGATGGACATCCTGGAAGACCGAATCGAGCAGCTCGAGCAGTTCCGCCGCGACAAGCCGCTGTCGGTGTCGCTCGGCCTGTACCAGGGCGACCGTCTCGAGCAGCACCTGCTGACCGAGTACTACAACGGCGTGCGCCAGATCCTGCTGGCCCCCGTGTCGCAGAACCTCGCGTCGTTCATGAAGGACGTGAACGCGCACCCCGAACAGCTCGTGCCGATGACCCGCCCGCCCGAATCGGGCGCCGTGCAGGGCGGCACGATGCCGGTCTCGACGAACGCGGCGGGCGCCGCACCGCAGGCCGGTGCCGCACCGGCCGCGTCCGGCACCGCGCCGGCCGCCGCGCCGCAACAGCCGGCCGCGCCGCAGGGCGGCCTCTACAGCGACGCGTCGCCGACCAACGTGCAGGACGCGTACAACGCGCTCAAGACGTACCTGATGCTGTCCGACAAGCGGCACGTCGAGCAGGCGCACCTGACCGACCAGCTCGCCCGCTTCTGGCGCGGCTGGCTCGAGACGAATCGCGGCAACATGCCGCGTGACGAGATGATCAAGAGCGCGGAGCGCATGATCTCGTTCTACCTCGCCCGCGTGAACGACAACGACTGGCCGATGATCGACGCGAACCTCGCGCTCGTCGACCAGACCCGCGAGAACCTGCGCCGCGTGGTACGCGGGATGCCGGCCCGCCAGCGCGTCTACGAGGAAATCAAGGCACGCGCGTCGACCCGCTTCGCGCCGATGACCATCGCGCGCATCGTCGGCGACGGCAACCAGGGGCTGGTGGCCGGCAGCTACGCGATTCCGGGCACGTTCACGCGCGAAGCGTGGTTCGACTACGTGCAGCCGGCGATCCGCGACGCGGCGACCAAGGAACTGCAGGCGAAGGACTGGGTGCTGAATACGTCGACGCAGGACGATCTGACGCTCGAGGGCAGCCCCGAGCAGATCCAGAAGACGCTGGTCGGCATGTACAAGACCGAGTACGCGCAGCACTGGCAGAAGTTCATGCAGGGCATCGCGGTGCAGGGCTTCAGCAGCTTCGGCCAGGCCGTCGACGGGATGAACCGCCTCGGCGACCCGCAGGATTCGCCGATCCGCAAGATCCTCGAGACCGCGTACGACCAGACGTCGTGGGACAACCCGTCGCTCGCGAACGTGACGATCAAGAAGGCGCAGACGGGCGTCGTGAACTGGGTCAAGCAGCTGTTCTCGCGCTCGCAGGCCGGCCAGGTGGCGGCCGCCAACATCGACATCAACGGCAATCCGGCCGAGGTGCCGATGGGTCCGGTCGGCCAGGAGTTCATCGGGCTCGCGCGGATCGTCGCGACGCATGACGGCACGTCGATGCTCAAGGGCTACATGGATTCGCTGTCGAAGGTCCGGACCCGCTTCAACGTGATCAAGAACCAGGGCGACCCGGGCCCCGGCGCGCGCCAGCTGATGCAGCAGACGCTCGACGGCAACGGTTCGGAACTCGCCGAGTCGCTGAAGCTCGTCGACGAGCAGATGCTGACGGGCCTCACCGATTCGCAACGCAAGTCGCTGCGTCCGCTGCTCGTGCGGCCGCTGATGCAGGCGTTCGCGGTCGTGATCCAGCCGGCCAGCGCCGAAGTCAACAAGGTGTGGAACGCGCAGGTCTACCAGCCGTTCCAGAACTCGCTCGCGACGAAGTATCCGTTCGCGGCCAACGCGAAGGTCGAGGCCGGCGCCGGCGAGATCGCGCAGGTGTTCGGTCCGGACGGCTCGATCGCGAAGTTCGTCGGCACGACGCTCGGGCCGCTCGCGGTGCGCCGCGGCGACACGCTCGCCGCCCGCACGTGGGGCGACATGGGCATCGGGCTCACGCCGGACTTCACGAACGGCTTCGCACGCTGGGTCGCACCGCTCGCGGGCGGGGCGGCAGGCGGCGCGGCCGCGGCGTCCGAGCCGCAGACGGTGTTCCAGATCCTGCCGCAGCCGAGCACGGGCACGACGGAATACACGATCGCGATCGACGGCCAGCAACTGCGCTACCGCAACACGCCGCCGCAGTGGACCAACTTCGTGTGGCCTAACCCGCAGGGCTCGCCGGGCGCGACGCTGTCCGCGACGACCTTCGACGGCCGCACGGTGCAGCTCGTCAACGAGCCGGGCCGCTACGGTCTCGAGAAGCTGATCAACTCGGCGCAACGCAAGCGCCGTCCGGACGGCACCTTCGACCTGACGTGGGTGCAGGGCAGCGTGAACGTGTCGGTGACGATGCGCATCATCAGCACGTCGCAACCGACGGGCGGCGGCGGCGACCAGCCGCAGCAGCAGAGCCTGCGCGGCCTGCAGCTGCCGTCGTCGGTCGCCGACGCGAGCGCGGGCGCCGCGCAGAACGCGACGCAGTCCGGCACGGGCACGCCGGGCGCAGCGCCGGCCATCGCGGCCGCCAACGCAACGAATGCACAGGGGGCGCAATGACGCAAACCGTACAGGCGCAAATCGCCTATTTCGGCAAGATTCCGTCGCGCGGCGACTTCGTGAAGAGCGCGCACAATCCGCAACTGCTGCAGACGCTCGATCACTGGATCGCGCAGGCGCTCGAACTGCTTGCGGAAGATCCGCGCTGGAAGATCGTCTACGAGGATGCGAAGCCGATGCATTTCGCATTCCTCGGCTCGCGCAGCAAGCTCGCCATCGCGGGCCACATGGTCGCGAGCCACGACGTGTCGATGCGCCGCTTCCCGTTCCTCGGCGCGACGGCACTCGAGGTCGACCGGCCGCTCGCGTTCCTCGCGCGCAGCCCGCTCGCGTTCGCGCGGCTGTGGTCGCGCGTCGCCACGCAGATCCCGCCGCTGCTCGGCAAGGACGAGCCGCCCGGCGCGCTGCAGGCGCTCGGCGACACGCAAGTGCCGATCGACGTCGGCGGCCCCGGCACGTCGCATGACGGCACCTTCAACGATTTCATCGAACACCAGTCGCTGTATGGCCTGCAGCAGATGCTGCTCGAAAGCGGCCATCCCGTGCGGCTGCGCGGCGCGATGCTCGCGCTCGGCTCGCTGCTGCGGCCGGTGATGCAGAGCGGCTCGTCGCACATCGAGCGCGGCCTCACGTTGCCGCTGCCGGTCGATCCGTTCTACCGCAGCCTCGTCGCCGCGTTCTGGCTCGAACTGATCGCGCCGTTCGTCGCGCAGGCCGACTTCGAGCTCGCGATCTTCATCGGCTCGATCGCCGAGCGCGAACGGCTCATCATCGGCTTCAACGGCGCGTCGGCGAAGACGCTGCTGAGTGTCGTCGATCCGCAGACCTACGCCGCCCACAACATCGACATCGACGATCCCGAGTGGATCGACGCCCATGCGCAAAACGATCACCAGATCAGCAAGCTCGTCAGCTACCTCGACCAACCGCAACTCTCGCTGCGCGTCGCCATCGACGCGTTCCGCGAAGCGTTCATCGGAGGCTGACGGGATGCATCGCACGATTCACGCCTGGCGCCCGCGCTTGTCGCCCGCCCTCGCCGCTCTGTTCGCCGCCGGCCTCGTTGTCAGCGGCGCAGCCTTCGCGCAGAACACCGGCGCGACCGTCACGCCGGTCGGCAACGGCTCGGTCGCGACGACCGCGCTGCCGTCGTCGAACCCGAACCCCGGCGCCGCGCCTGCGACCGCGTCCGGCACGGTGGTGCACGGCACGGCCGGCACGATCACGCCGCCGCCCGCGAACGCGGCGCCCGGCCAGGTCGTCGCCGGCGGCAAGGTGCCCGACGAGGCGACCAAGGCCGCCGTGCTGCAAAAACTGCGCGATACCTACGGCGCGACGAACGTCGTCGACCAGATCGAGGTCGGCGACGTCGCGACGCCGCCGAACTGGAGCGCGAACGTGCAGAAGCTGCTCGGCGCGCAGCTCAAGCAGATCAGCAAGGGGCAGTTGAAGATCAACGGCACGCAGATCGAGATGAAGGGCGAGGTGCACAACGAGGCGCAGCGCCAGCAACTCGCGAGCGACATGGCGAACACGCTGAACCCGACCTACACGATCAAGAACGGGTTGCGCGTGTCGGCGTCCGAGCAGGGTGTGCTCGACCAGACGCTCGCGAACCGGACGATCGAGTTCGAGACCGGCAGCGCGACGCTGACGCCGCAGGGCAAGCTGATCCTCGACCAGATGGCGGCCGCGCTCGCGAAGATGCAGAACCGCACGGTCGACATCATCGGCCACACCGACAACTCGGGGAACCGGACCTCGAATATCGCGCTGAGCCAGGCGCGCGCGGACGCGGTGAAGGGATACCTGATTACGAAGAGCATCCCGCCGCAGCAGATGACGACGACGGGTGTCGGGCCGGATCAGCCAATCGCGCCGAACGATACGGCTGATGGAAGGGCGAGGAATCGGAGGATCGAGTTCCGGGTGGGGCAGTAACGGATCGATCGGTGCTCCTTTGCGGGGCAGCACGGCACACGACGGGCGGCGGCAGCGATGCTGCCGCCCGTTTTCTTTTGCGGTGAACGGCCCTCAATGGGTGGGGGTTGCGCCCCCCTTGTAGCCCCTCGCCCACTCCTGGCTCTGCTTGGCTGCCTGGTCGATACGCGCAGCGGCAAGATCGTCCTTCTTGCGCTTCTTTGCTTCCTTTTCGATATCGGACGTGCCGAATTCGTCCTTGTCCCGCGTGCGAAAGTACAGCGACGGCGCGAGCACGTGATCCTGCCAGCTCGTCAGCAACGTATCGTGGACGAGCATGTCGAACAACGCCATCACGTCCGGCGGAAGCGGATGCTTGCCTTCGATCCCTTCCTTCCAGGCCGACACCAGCTCCATCTGGGCTTCGGGCAGCATGGCCGCCTCGACCGCATCCGCGCTCGCCTTGTTGTTGGAATCCCACGAATCCGGCATGTTGCGGATGCGCTCCGCGGATTGCCGCAGGCCGTCCTGGAGGGACGCGCGGCGCAGCATCTTTTCCGACTCCTTGTGAAGTCGCTCCCACACGGTCGTGTAGTCCTTCGGCGCTTCCGCGATCAGCTTTTCGTAACGCTTCTGCGCCGCGTCGCTGGCCGCTTTCATTCCCCGCAACGTCGCCTGGTCGGCCGGGCTGCGGCTGGCCAGCATGCTCATGTTGATGCCTTGCCGCTGCAGCTCCCAGTCGAGCTGAGACTTCGCCGTCTTGCGCTGCAGGTCGGCATCGGCCATGTTTCGCTTCCAGTCGGCAACCGGATCGGACATCGTGCGACGGAACGCGGGGTCCTGGTAGCGGGCCGCGATCCAGCGCATGAAGACTTTCGAATGCTCCATGAAGTCGACGCCGGGTTTGCGGGGGATGAGGGCGCGGTAAGCGTCGACGAGTTGCTTGATGCGGTATTGCTTGCCGTTGCAATTGATGGGTTGGGCGATCGTGAATTTCCGGAAGGTGTCAGGTTTCTTGTCCCGCAGGTCTTCCATCGTGTCCATGACGGCACCTGCCTTCAACGCTTCCAACAGCATGTCTCGCAGAGGAATCCGCGTCAGTTCGGCATTGAAGCCAAGTGAACCGTTAGGTGCACCGCCCACGACATCGCAGCTCGTGCCTGGATAAAGGAACTGTTCGCCACGAGTTTTCTCGATACTGTCGAGACGCTGATAAAAGCGCATCTCGTGCGCGGCGGCAAAATGAACACAGCGCTGCACGCTAGCCGGTATGCCGAGGGAGCGATCCTTATAGCTGGTTTTGAGCATCCCCAGATACGGCACCATGCCAATCAGCTCGCCGGCCTCTTCCGACATGACCGACGAAACGGCATCGAGCAGACCGACGAACTTGATCTGGATCGATACGCCGTCAATAGCGAGATCCGTATCGTCCCTGCGCTTGTATTTCTCCGCCAGGTCGTTGATGAACGCACGTGCGAGCACGCAGCCCCGGTCCGCGCCAAATACCGATACCTCGATGACCCGAACCTTCGGCATCTGCTTCTTGACTGCCTTGTACGCAGCTTCGAACTGGTCCTTGGCTGCGATCAACCGGGTATCAACGCCCGTTCCGAACGCTTCGGCCATGACGGAATTGTCGCGTACGATCGGCACATTCTCCATCGCTATGCCAACGAAAAGGCTGCGTGCAACCGCCCATGCCGCCTTCATCGGCGTTCCCTTGACGTTGTTCTTGAAGTCGTTCTTGGCGTTGCGCCACAGCAGCGTTCCGGTAGCCTTGGTCCGCTCCCAGTACCGTTCCGGTGACGCATTCAATACATTCATGACACGTCGCGCCTGAGTGGGAATGTGCTCAATATCCTTCCGGATATCCTCAAACGCCTTCGCAATTGGCCGAAGTGAAAAATCCCCCTCGAGGAACTGCTTCTTCACGTCGTCGACACGCTTTTTCACGCTGGCCTGCTTGATTGGCGTATTGACGCGCGTGAACGACTCGGCAACCGACTTCGCTCCGCTCAGCGCCTTCTTGCCCACCATCTTGGCAGCGGCCACACCCGCATTAACCCAGTCATTGGACTTGGCCGACTCGTTGAGCGGCGTACCCAGCCCTGAATAATAGAAGCGGTACCAGAACTGGTTAACCGGCCGATGCCTGTCATCGTTGTCCCGGTGCGCCTCCCACAAACGACAGATATTCGAGTATTGAGAGCTCGACTTGTCGTCGATATCACGACTTCTACCAAACGCATCGAAGAAAAAACCCATGCGAATTGTTGCGCCACATGGCAAGCAATCACCTTTCGGATACATGCTTGCATCCTGGCGGACAAGCTGCATGTATGTGGACATCGGTGTCGCGTCATCCGGATCGAGCTTGATTCTCTCAGCCATGCTACTTCTCCTCTACGCGCTGCGGTGGCAATAAGCCGCTAGGGACCGCAGGCACGGCAGCCGGCCTGAACTTGTCGCTCGCCAATTCAGCGAGTACGTTCTTGGGTAACGATTGCATCGAATTTGCAAACGCACCGGGTTTTCCGGCGGCTGCCCGCAAGACTCGCTGTACCTCCGGATGAGCATCGAATCGACCGTTCACGAGCAAGCTAAAGTACGCATACTGCTCGAGATCGTTCCGGTCGGTCAGTTGGTATTTCAGCCACGCCGAGACCACCGCACGCGCAATGCGACGATGCGACTGCCCATCCGTGTCGTCGAATTTCTTGTCCAGTTGCTCCTGATAATGAGTCGCCATCCATCGGGAAACATCCACGATCGGAATGCGCGACTCATCCAGAAGTTCGCCGGGAAACTGGAACTCGACGTGATGGTCAGGATAGAAATGAACTTCGAGAATGCGACTACCGACCTTCTCGGGGATGGTCGACGGTGGCATCACGACCTTTGTCTCGACTTGCTGCGCATGCGAGTCGTCCATCGTCCACCGATCTGCGTCGTAATACTTCCATTTGACCGTGAACTGAGTGCCCTTGAGCTTATAGCAGCACGTGACGCTCCCCCCACCGGCGCCGGGCGGATCATCTCCGCCGCCGCTCGCCTTGTTGCCATAAGCGTCAATGATGGTGAAGCCGTTCATGTTGTAGGGCAGATAATTCCGGCCCATGACCGAAATCCCGCTGTACGTCTGTTCCGATTTGCCGCAAGCCGTCACAGCCACTAATAACAGGCAAGTCGCAAGAGCACGACTCGTTAGATGCGAAAACCTCGTTCCTCTATGCATCGATGTTTCCCTTCTGAGCGACACCTCGTACGCCGTACCGTGGCGAGCAGGCGTCTGTTTGCGTGCGTGACTCGACCACCTTCGCACACGATTCGAATTCCGTCTTGCGTGTAATGCGGGTTGGTAATTGCCCACGATCTTGATCAAATGTACCCGGCTCAGCCATGCCTCGCCTCTGGCGCACGCGGTGGCGGTAGCAAACCGTCAAGAATCAGCGGGACAGTCACGGGCTCGAAGCTGTTACTCGTCAACGCAGACAGCACATTCTTCGGCAGCGAATGCATCGCCCTTGCGAACGCACCCGGCCGACCGGCCGCTGCCTGCAAACCGCGTTGAATCTCGGGATGGGCATCAAATCGGCTGTTGACGAGCAGACTGAAGTACGTGTATTGCTCAAGATCGTCACGGTCCGTCAACCGGTATTTCAACCATGCAGACGCAACGATACGAGCGATCCGGCGAAACTGCTGGTCTTCGCGCTCGTCGTATCGCTTGTCCAGTTGCGCCTGATACTGCGTCATCCATCTCACAACATCGACAATCGGCAGGCGTGCATCATCAAGCATCTTGCCGGGAAGCTGGAACTCGACATGCCGGTCCGGGAAGAAATGCACCTCGAGAATCCGGGAACCCACCTCGTCGGGCAACTGAGACTGCGGCATCGACACTTTCGTCTCGCCGCGGAACATCTGCTTGTCCCCTTTGTGCCATTGGTCGACATCGTAGTAATTCCACTTGACGACAAATTCCGTGCCCTTGATCTTGTAGCAACATTTCATGCTGCCGCCCCCCGCACCTGGCGGGTCGTCCCCGCCTCCGCTCGCCTTGTTGCCGAACGCATCGGTGATGGTAAAGCCGCTCATGTTGTACGGCAGATAATTCCGGCCCATCACCGAAATCCCGCTATACACCGGCTCCGATTTCCCGCACGCGCTCAAGGCCATCGCAACCAGGCCCAGCGCCAGCACCGACCTACGCCACACCACCGCGCGCCTCCAGCAATTCCCGCTCATGCGCATCGCGAATCGCATCCCATATCGCATCGTCGATTGCCATCAGCGCCGTATCGACGCCGGTTTCCCCGTGTGACGCAGCTTCGAGGCGCGCCTTGACCGCCGGATGCTCGTCGAACTTCGGCGCGACCTGCACGCCCATCACCACGTAGCACAGCAGCTCCGCTTCGCCGGAGATCCCGTGCCCCGCCGCGCGATCGAGTTGCTCGACAACCTGCTCGTACAGCTCCCCGTCGGACAGGTGATCGACCGCCGCCGCCATCGTCTCGCGAAACTTCAGCACGAGCTTGTCCGGATAGCCGAGTTCGATCAGGTGCGCATGCTGCTTCTCGCTCAAGCCCTGCACATCGCCTGCCTGCGCGGCCCCGGCAGGCGCCGGCGCATCGTTGCGCCACACGACCTCCTCAAGCCGCCGGTTGCGATAGCGGATCTCGCCGAACGGCGCAACGAACTGCTGCGCCTGCGTATCGCTCCACACCAGCCGTAGCCGTCCGAATACGTGATTGTCGAAGAAGAACAGGTAATACGCGCGACCGTTCGGCAGCGCGTACTTCACATATCTGCGCAGATGCGCGTCGAGCGCATCGAACGACCACGTCGACCACAGCCACGTCACCGCGTGCAGATCGACCGCGTCCAGCCACAGCTGGCGCAGCAGCCGATGTTGCTCGGTCCCCTCCTCGTCGAGTGCCTGGCGGTCGAAGGCAATCAGGTACGGTGCGATATCCGTATAAGCGTCGAGACCGGTATCCGTCCAGAGCGACGCGTAGCGCAGGCCGTGCACCGTCACGAGCTGCGTATCCAGCTCCTGATAACCGCGCGTATCGACGATCGCGTACAGTCGCATCGGCCGGCCCTCGGAGGTCCCGCCCCTCAGCGACGCCTTCAGCGCCTCCAGAAATACCGGCCATTCCGGCCCGCGCGGATTCGGCGCGGCGTCAACGGCCTCGCTCATGTCGACTGCATCGCCCACGTCGCCGATGTTGCTCACGTCACCCATCAATCCGCCTCGACCATCGATTCGCGCCCGCTATGCGCATTCAGCACGCATTGCTTGCACGTGCCGCCCGGCATGGCGGGCAGCGGATACGGCATGCTCGTCGGGCCGCTGAATGCGTGCTGGGCGCCCTTGATGTCGATCTTCCCCGGCGCGTGAATCTCGATGTTGCCGCCCTTGATCCGTACGTACGCGCCGCCCGAGGTCAGCAGGATCTCCTGTTTGGCGGCCACGTCGACGTTCTCGGTCGACGACACGATCTTGACGACCTTCTGCGCGGTCATCTCGATACTGTCCGCATGCGCCTGAATCTCGACCTTGCCCTTGCCCGCGAACAGCTTGATCCCGGCATTCTGGGCAAACAGGCTGATGCGATCCCGGATACCGGCGATCAACGACTTCCCGCTGGTAATGAATGTGCTTTGGCCGCTGACGATATTGGCCTGCCGATCGCCAGACAGGTGCACCGACTGCTGCGACGCCAACCCGATCCCCGCCGGACTCGCGAACAACATCACCGGTTCCGTGAACGCATTCGCGCTGCCCGTCCCGCCGCCCGCGGTCCTGCCGCCCGACGACGCACCCGCCACACTGTTCTTCGTCGCGTCGGTGAATTGCTTCAGCGCATCGTGCCCGGTACCGAGGCTTTCGGCTTGATGCATTTCACTGACCTGCGACATCGACTCGAGCAGCCCGTCGGCATTGGCAAGCTGCTGCTGCGCTTCGCTCGCATCGAGCGGCTGGCTGTTCGCCTGCTTCGGATGCGTCGTGACATACAGCCCCTGTGCCGCACGCACCGCACCGTAAGCATCCGTGCGCAGATCGAAACCCGAGCCGAGATACGCGCCGCGCGTGTTGCCGCTCTGTTCGATCAGATAGCCGAGATGAAGCAGCGAATTCGCGCTGCTACTGAACAGGCGCGCACGGTTCTGCCCGGTCGCGTCGTCGAGCACCATCTCGTTGTGACCCGAGCCCGCATACTCCTTCGACCGGAAGCCCGACAGGATCCCGTCGCTATGCCATTGCGGCTTGGCGGCGCCGTTGTAGACGCGATGCATCACGATCGGCCGGTCGCAGTCCCCGCCGATGTAGCCGATCATCACTTCCTCGCCGACCCGCGGAATATGGACGCTGCCGTAACCGCCGCCGGTATCCGACTGAACGACGCGCATCCAGCACGACGCGTTTTCGCGACCTTCGCTCTGCCGGTCCCAGACGAACATGACCTTGATCCGGTTCAGTTCGTCCGTGTAGACCTCCTCGCCCTTCGGCCCGACGACGACGGCCGTTTCAAGCTGCATCGCGGGCTTCCGATGTTCGAACGGGCTGCGATACGGCACGGCCGCGCGTTGCGCTTCGACTTCGACGAGATAGAACCCGGCCGAACCGTCGTCATGACCGACTTCGAATGCAGCCGCTTCACCGTGGCCGGCTTTCACCTGCGCCAGCCGATCCTGCAGGCTGTGCGGAAAATTCGCTTCGTGGTCCGAGATCGGCAGGTTGTTCTCGATGTACCGCGACACCTTCAATGCCGCGAATTCCCGGTCTTGCGCCGCATCGCGGTCGTGCTCGGGGTGATCCGCCAGCGTGAAGCGCCGCCCGGCGTCGATCCCGCGCACGCCGCCCACACCGAAGAAGCGCTTCGCGCGCGACTCCCATTCTTCGAGGCGAATCTTCGACAGATGTTCGCCGCGATCCTGGCCCGCATACGTGTACGCACCGGTGTATTCGTAGATTTCTGCCTGGTCCGGCAGATCCCCTTGACCGGCCTTCGTCGGCAACGTGGTGCCGTTCGGATTGCCGGCCGAGGACGGCGATTTGTAATCGAACGTGCGCGTCGTGTGCAACGAACTCTGCAAGGTCCGCGACGCGGCCCATTGCGTGAAGCCCGCGGTTTCGCTACCCGTTCCCGAGCGGTCGAACCTGACGGTTTTCGGCGACAGTTCATCGACGGCATGCAGGTCGTCGGTAATGACGAGCGTGTGCGCGTTGCCGTCCTCGCCATGCCGCCAGAAACCGAACAGCCCTTCGTCTTCCATCAGGCGATGCACGAAGTTCCAGTCGGTTTCGCTCTGGCGGCAGTACGAGCGCGACGGCAGCGTCTTCGACAACGCGAACTGGTACTGCCCCTTGGCCTGCGGATGCGCGTCGAACACATCGGCGAGGATCGCGTCGACGCTCTGGTCCTGCCAGTACCGCATGTCGCTGCGGAACTTGAGGAAGTGCATCCACGACGCGAAAGTCAGCTGGTAGCTCGACAGGCTGCCGTCCGCGCCGAGCCTGCGCGCCGTATGGATATAGCCGTTGATCGGCAGATACGACTGGTTCGCCTGCTGGATCCACAGCGTCATCGGCTTCGCGATCAGCGTCTTGAGCTCGATGTCGCTCGCGGTGGAAACGAGATCGAGCGTGACGCTGAAATCGCGCCCCAGTTCGGAACGGGTCACGGCCCGACGCGGCACGAGTGCATTGTTCGGCAACGACGGAATGTCCGTCTTCAGCAGACGATCCTGCTGAATCAGGCCACCGCGAATCGCCTGTGCGAGTTCGGTCACGTTCATGCGTCATCCATCTTGTTGTCACCGCGATCCCGCGTGGGCCCGCGCTCTCAGGAAACAGCCTTTCTCTCACGGCACCTCGGACACCCCCGAGTAACCTTGCCCCGACGCGGTCATTACGACTGCTCGTCCGGCCTCACCCCCAGCAGCTCGCGAATATGCGACAACGAGCCGTCGTCCTTCACGACGCTCTCGAGCCACTTGTGCAGCGGCATGTCGGCCCACTCCGCGGCCTTGTCGGCGAGATACGCGACCGGGCTGTGCGGCTCGGTCTGACGGAAATAACGCGCCACCGCACGCAACTGGTCGACGGCTTGCGCACGGTTCTGGATGCCGGCGATCATCTGCGTCACCGGAGGACGCAAAGCGGTCTGCGACTGCACGTGGGTCTCCTCGGTCTTGATCGAATTGCCGAACACCGGCTCGATGCGCTCGGGCTGCGCCTGTTGTGCCGCCTGCGTGTGCGGCGCACTGCCCGTATAGCCCTGCTCGCGCGCGAAGCGCTCGGCGAGCCGGTACACGGTCTCGAACGCGTCGCGCGCCTGCCGGAAGCTCGGCGCCGAATCGCCCGCACGTTCGACGAGCCGCTCCTCGAACGCGTCGAGCGCAAATTCGAACGCCTTCAGGTTCGCCAGCAGCGCCGTGTAGAACGCGATCGACGTCACGCGCCGCGACGCATCGATCTGGTCGATCGACGGCTTGCCGCGCGCGATGTCGTCCGCGTGTTCGGGGTCGCGCTTGATCGACTGCGCGACGTGCTGCGCCACTTCCCAGTCGAGCGTGCTGAACGCGTTCGACGCGCCGTCCGTCAACGGCACCGCGCGCAGCAGCTCGGCCGTGCGGCCTGCCAGCCACGCGACGTTGCCGAGCCGGTACTCGGTGTCGTCGCCTTCGGGCAGCGGGTGCACGCTGTCCCAGAACTCGCGGCACAGGCCCTCGAGCAGCGCATAACCTTCGGTGAGGCCGGTGATGCCGTCCTCGAGCGCGAGCGCCTCGGTCAGCCACACGGCGAGCCGCAGGTCCTTCGTGCGCGTGCGCAGCAGCTCGCCCGCATGGTCGACGACGAAGCCCCAGTCGGCCTCCTTGATCTCGGTCACCCATTCGCCCTGGTCGAGCGTCGGATCGTCGTAGCGCCGCGCGTCCTGGATCGCGTCGAATTCGTTCGAAAACAGCAGGTCGTCGCCGCTGGGCGACGCGTCGCTGATCGGCGTCAGCAACTCGGGGAGATTGATCGGCATGGTTCAGTGAATCCGTTGATGCATCAGATGTCGCGCGCGGGGGCTCATTCGACCGCTCATTCGACCGTATAGGCGAATTCGCCGGCCTCGTCCGCACGCACCGCGATGCGCGCGATGGCCTCGCCGTCGGCGATCCGGCCGAGCACGTGGCCCGCGATCTCCGGCAGCAGCGTGCCGTTCAGGATATGGTCGACGTTGCGGGCGCCCGAATCGACCTCGGTGCAGCGCGCCAGCACCGCATCGACGAGCGACTCGTCCCATTCGAACGCGGCCTTGTGGTTCGCGTCGATCCGGCGGCGGATCCGCTCCAGCTTCAGCTCGATGATCTCGGCCAGCACGTCGTCGGAAATCGGATAGTACGGCACGACCTTCATCCGGCCGAGGAACGCGGGCTTGAAGGTCTTGTACAGCTGCGGACGCAGCGTCTCGGCGAGCGCGTCCGGATCGGGCAGCTCCTCGGCCGGCTTGTTCAGGCACGCCTGCATCACCGCTGACGAGCCGACGTTCGACGTCAGGATGATCAGCGTGTTGCGGAAGTCGATCTCGCGCCCTTCCGCGTCGTCCATCGTGCCCTTGTCGAACACCTGGAAGAACATCTCGAGCACGTCGGGGTGCGCCTTTTCGACCTCGTCGAGCAGCACGACGGAATACGGGTTGCGACGCACGGCCTCGGTCAGCACGCCGCCCTCGCCGTAGCCGACATAGCCGGGCGGCGAGCCCTTCAGGCCCGACACGCTGTGCGCTTCCTGGTACTCGCTCATGTTGATCGTGACCATCTTGCGCTCGCCGCCGTACAGGATGTCGGCCAGCGCGAGCGCCGTCTCGGTCTTGCCGACGCCCGACGGCCCGACGAACATGAACACGCCGCGCGGCTTGTTCGGATCCTCGAGGTTCGCGGTCGCGGTGCGCACGCGCTGCGCGATCGCGTCGAGCGCGTGGTCCTGGCCGATCACGCGCGCGGTCAGCAGCGGCTGCAGGTTCAGCACGGTGTCGATCTCGTCCTTCACCATCCGGCCGAGCGGAATGCCCGTCCACGCGGCGACGATCTCGGCGACGACGTGGCCGTCGACCTGCAGCGGCACCATCGGCTCGCCGCCCTGCAGCGCGTGCAGCGCCGCCACGCGTTCGGCGAGCTTGTCGCGCGTCGCCTGCACGTCGACCGGCTGGCCGTCCTCGGACGGGCCGCGCGCCTTGTCGAGCGTTTCGCGCAATTCGGTGATCTCGGCGACGATCGCGCGCTCGGCTTCGTAGCGCGCCTCGTCCTTCGCGAGTTGCTCCAGCGCCGTGTCGCGCGCGCTGCGCAGCTCGGCGAGACGCTCGTCGTGCGGCGCGCCGCCCGCTGCCTCGCGTTCCAGCGACGCGATTTCCGCGTCGATCCGCTCGATGCGCTTCTTCGTGTCGTCGATCGCGGCCGGCGTCGCGCTGTGTGCGAGCGCGACCTTCGCGCACGCGGTGTCGAGCACGCTGATCGCCTTGTCGGGAAGCTGGCGGCCGCTGATGTAGCGGTGCGACAGGCGCACGGCCTCGGTGATCGCATCGTCGAGGATCCGCACGTTGAAGTGCTTCTCCATCAGGCCCGACATCCCGCGCAGCATCGCGGCCGCGAGCGGCTCGCTCGGCTCCTCGACCTTCACGACCTGGAAGCGCCGCGCGAGCGCCGCATCCTTCTCGAAGTACTTCTTGTATTCGCTCCACGTCGTCGCGGCGATCGTGCGCAGCTCGCCGCGCGCAAGCGCCGGCTTCAGCAGGTTCGCCGCATCGTTCTGGCCGGCCTGGCCGCCCGCGCCGATGATCGTGTGCGCCTCGTCGATGAACAGGATGATCGGATGCGCGCTCTTCTTCACTTCGTCGATCACGCTCTTCAACCGGTTCTCGAACTCGCCCTTCACGCTCGCGCCGGCCTGCAGCAGCCCCATGTCAAGCACGTGCAGCGCGACGCCGGAGAGCGGTGGTGGCACGTCGTCGGCCGCGATCCGCAGCGCGAGGCCCTCGACGACCGCCGTTTTGCCGACGCCGGCCTCGCCGGTCATGATCGGGTTGTTCTGGCGGCGGCGCATCAGGATGTCGATCGCCTGGCGGATCTCGGCTTCGCGGCCGATCACCGGATCGATCTTGCCGTCGCGCGCGCGCTGTGTGAGGTTGGTCGTGTACGTGTCGAGCGCGGGCGTCTTCGACGGGCCGGCCACGGGTGCCGCACCGTCGCCCGCCGGCGCCACGCCACCATCGTCGGATTCCGCCTGGCGCGGCTCGGCTTCGCTCGATCCGGCCACGATCTCGTCGAACTTGTGCTTCAGGTCCGTCACGTTCACTTCCGCGAACTGCGACGACATCCGCTGCGCGAACTGCGCGAGATCCGGCGCAGTCAGCAGCGCAAGCAGCAGGTGCCCCGAACGGATGCGACCGAGCTGCGAATCGAGCGATGCGATCAGCCACGCCTGTTCGAACAGCGCGATCAGGTGCACAGAAAACACCGGCGTACGCGTGTTACCGGTCTTCAGGCGCGTCAGCTCGCGTTCGAGATCCGCGCGCAGCGCATGCGGATCGACGCGGCTCGCGCGCAGCGCGAGCGGCAGGTCGCCCGCCGGCTCTTCGAGCAGCGCGAGGAACAGGTGCTCCAGATCGACCTCGTAGTGGCCGCGCGCCAGGCACGCGCTCGCCGCACGCTCAGTCGCGCGCCGGCACAGCGGGTTCAGTTTCGTGATCAGGGTCTTCAGAGGCGTGCTCATGGCGTCGATCTCAGGTTCGATTGCGTGTTTGTTGTCGTTCGGAATCGGTGAATCAGTGAATCACGTGCAGTTCATAGCGGGCGTCCGAGCGGTCGTCGATCGCGTCGCGCGTGCAGAGGAATGCGTCCCAGCCGAGCCGCGAGCCCGTGCCGAGCACGCTCGCGCCGACCTCGGTGCGCTTCAGCACCAGCTTCACCTCGTATTCGAGCGTGACGCCGGCGAGCAGCGTCAGCATCCGTTCGAGCGCGACGGCCTGCGGGCCGCCGGGCAGGAACGCCTCGTAGTCGCGCTTGGACAGCGGGCCGACGACGATCCGCGCGCGCATGTCGCGCTGCCATACGCGTTCGCCGACGAGCGCCGTCGCGCCGAGCACCGCGTTGACCTCGCCGAGCACGCTCAACTGGTCGGGTGGCACGTCGTACCACTTGCCGACGAACTGGTCGATCTTCACCGGCACGCGGAAATAGTCGGACAGCGTGCGCTGCAGGTACGCGGCCGACATCGGCCGGTGCCGCGCGGCCAGCGCGTAGCCGGCAACGGCTTCGTCGAGCACGCCGCCCGCGCCGGCCGCCAGGCTGTCGCGCACCTCGTCGCTCGGCACGCCCGCGATCGCGAGCAGCAGCGGCAAATAGCGCTCGTCGCGGTCGAGCTCGTAATGGAACGGCAGCCGGTATTTCTTCCACGCCGCATAGAACAGCGCGGTCGCGCGGTTCGAAAACACGTCGAAGAACGCGCGCGCCGCGTGGTCGCGCTTCAGGTGCTCCCGCGCGACGATCTGCTCGGTGTAATGCAGCGGCAGCGCGCCCTGCCCGCCGAGCAGCCCGAAGAACGCGGGCGTCAGCTCGACGTGGCCGAGTTCGCCGGCCGCGAGCGCCGCGCCGCGCTGCTCGCCCGAGTCGAGCAGCGTGCCGTCGTCGCCAAACGAGCGCGCGCCCTCGATCTCGCTCGGCGGGAAACCGAGCGACAGCGTGTTGCGGAATTCGATGCGCTGCGCGACGACGTCGCCCTGCCGCCATGCGCCGGGTGCATCCGACGCCTGCCGCGCGAACAGCCCTTCGAGCACGCGCACCGCCTGGAAGAATTCGAAGCGGTGCGGCTCGTCGAGCAGCGCGTCGACTACGCCAGGATCGATTCGCCGGTTCGGGGCTTGCATCGGATGATCTCCTCGCCGGTGCGTTTCGACACGACGACTAGTTGAACGAAACTGTTGAGGTGGACGTAAAGCCCGAAGAAGCTGTCGAGCACACGCACGAACGACGCGAGGCTCGCGCCGACGAAGTGCTCCTCGTCGATCGTCAGGCGGATCTCGATGCCGCGCACGAAGGTCGCGAACGGCTTGCCGGGCAGCCATTGCACGGCGCCGCGCTGCTCGATGCCGGCCAGGCCGTCGATCTGGCGCATCGACACGGCGGTGCGCCGCAGGTCGTACAGCGTCAGCATTTCCTTCAGCGGCGCGAGGCCGTGCGCGACCAGCGACACGTGATTGAGCGCGAGGTGCGACACGAGCCGCCAGTGCGCGGCGCGGCCGCGCTCGAAGCGCACGCTCTGCGTCGGGCGGCGCACCATCGAGATGCCGCTGGTCTGCGCGCCGCCTTCCTGGAACAGGTCGCCGCCTTCGAGGCCGAACGCGAGCATCGCCGGCAGGTCGCGGTTCGTGCAGGTGAGATCGAGGCTCAGCGTGTCGGTCTGCGGCGACGTCGGCTCGAAATCGATGTCGACGATCGAGATCTCGGTTTCGTAGCCGGGGCTCTTCTGCGCGACCCAGTCGTTGCGGCGCGCGAACCAGTAGTGACCGATCCGCGCCGATTCGCCGTGATGCAGCGAATAGAAGGGCCGGAACTCGATCACCGATTCTTCATGCGCCTGCTGCCTGACGAGCTTCACCGAATCGATCGAATACACCTCGTACGCGAACGCGCGGCGCGCCTCGGCGATCACCGGGTAGGACACCGCACGGTGCGTGATGCGAATCGGCTCGCCGTGCTGGCGGAACAGGTTGACGATCGGCGTGCAGAACAGCCGGAAGTGGCTTGCCGTCAGCAGCTCGAGCAGCCGCGCGACGTGCGAATCGCTGCGCACGTCCTGCAGCACCAGATGCAGCGTCGCGCGCTGGCAGCGGCCCGACGCGCGCGCGATCGCCGCGAGGTCGAAATCGACGAAGTCGAACTTGTCGGGGAACGCGAAGTATTCGGTGAGCAGGCGATACGCGGGATGCGATTTCGCCGGATAGTCGATCAGCGCATCGTGCTCGTCGAAGCCGGCCTGCGCGATCGGCAGCTTGCGCAGCGCGGTCCAGCGGCCGTTGCGTTCGGGCTCGACATACGCGCCGAGCACGTTGACGAACAGGCAGTCGGTCAGCGCGGCGACGAACGACTGCTCGCCGTGCAGGTGCGCGCGCAGCGTCGGCACCTTCAGCGCGCCGAGGTCGAGCTGCGCGGCGAGCGATTCGAACGTGATCGAGACCACGCCCGTCGCGTTGGACGGCAGCACCGTCGCGCTCGGCGCGAGCGCGACCGGCGTGTAGCGCGCTTCCGAGATGCGGATCGGCGCGAGCGTCACGTCGTAGGCGGTGCGGAACCGGCACTGCACGCCGCGGATCGGGCGGCTCTTCAGCTCGGTGCCGCGGTCGATCACGACCGGTTCGGTCTGCTGGCCGGGCGAAGCCGGCGTGAACTGCGCGATCGAGCACGACGGGAACGGCCGCAGGTAGTGCGGATACAGCACTTCCAGCAGCGCTTCGGTGAATTCGGGGTAGTCGTCGTCGAGCTTCTTGTTGATGCGCGCGCCGAGCAGCGCGAACGACTCGATCATCCGCTCGACGTGCGGATCCTCGCAATGCTCGCCGGACAACGCGAGCCGCGCCGCGATCTTCGGATAGCGTTCGGCGAAATCTCGCGAATAGCGCCGCAAAAACGATAATTCGCGCTCGTAATACGGCAGCAATTCTTCCATCGACGACCCCGAACCTCAATATTTCCTGCCGGACCTGATCGACCACCGGGCGGTCCGGCCCGCTCGGCGGCTTGATTTACTGCATTCTCGCGGCGCGTGCGCGCGTGACCGAATACTGCAGCGTCGACGGCTGCAGCATCGCGTCGAAATTCACCGGCTCCTCGGCCGGGTGCACGACGAGCAGCGCCTGGATCGCGAAGTAAAGCGCATTGGTCGCCTGCTCGTTCAGCTCGAACGTGACCTGTACCTGCTGCAGGCGCGGCTCATGGCGCGCGATGGCCTGCTGGATCGACTTGCAGATGAACGCGCGATCGTAGTGGCTCGCGAGGCTCAGCCCCGCGAAATCGTTCAGCCCGTAGGTCAGCACCGATTTCTGGCATTCCGGCAGCTCGGCCAGCTCGTTCTCGGTGTGCGCGATACGGGTGTTGAGGATCGCCTCGACGTCGCGGGCGACCGTGGTCTTGAGCTCGTCCAGCGACAATTGCCGCATCGCTGCCGAGGCCGGCAGGTGCGGTTCGTCGTCGAACAGCTTGTCGAGAAAACTGGGTTCGAATCGTTTCATCGGCCGGTATGAACTACGAAAACGGCAACGGGACGCCGTGCGCCCCGTTGCCGCAACCGACCTTAGACCGCGTAGGTCTTGTCGTTCTTCGTCAGACTCCAGGCGCCCTGCGTGTTGCCGCCCTGGTTGCCGCCGATCTTCTGCTGGGTTTGCTTCCACTGCACGGCCGCGTACTTCAGCGAGAACGTCTCGAGCGGCAGACCTTCCTCGCGAACGCTCGGGGCGATGCTCGAGATGATCACGTACTTGAGCTTGACTTCCAGATACTGCACGCGCTTGCCTTCACCGTCTGCGCGCGAGAAATGGACCGTCACCTCGTCGAACGTGGTGCCGCCCGAGGCGTGCTGGTACAGCAGCGGGCTCGACGAATCGATTTCCTTCGTGAAGATCATGTCGCCGTGCTCGCAACGCGTCATCGTGTGACCGCCAGCGGTCGATGCGGTTGCCGAACGCGGCTGAACGATCGAGTGATCCCACGATTTCAGTTCGATCCAGCCCTGATGGTCTTTGTCCGCGGATTCGCCCTTCACCGCCGGACTACCAAACTGCAAGTGCATATGTAACATGGCCCTTCGACTCCCCAAAGAGGTGGTTTTAACGTCCTACCCAGGCGGCCCGCCCGGGCGATCTACTCGCTTATGAATTTGCCGGTTTGGGCAGATCAGCGACAAGTCGCAGAGAAATCGAGAGTTCGTCGAGCTGAAAGTGCGGACGCAGGAACGCGACCGAACGATACGAGCCCGGCTTGCCCGGAATCTCCGACACTTGTATGGATGCCTCGCGCAGCGGAAATTGCGCTTTCTGTTCCTGCGAGGCGTTATCGTCGAGCAGGACGTACTGCGAAATCCACCGGTTGAGGAAAGTCTCCACGTTCTGCGCCGATGCGAAGCTGCCGATCTTGTCCCGCATCATCGCCTTCAGGTAGTGCGCGACGCGCGATACCGAGAAGATGTACTGAAGCTGGGCGGACAGGACGGCGTTCGCATTCGCGCTGTCGGTGCTGTATTTCTTCGGCTTCTGCACCGACTGCGCAGCGAAGAACGCGGCGTAATCTGAGTTCTTGCAATGGACGAGCGGGATGAAGCCGAGGTCGCTCAGCTCCTTCTCGCGGCGATCGGTGATCGCGATTTCGGTCGGACACTTCAGCGCGACTTCGCCGTCGTCGGTCTTGAACGTGTGGGTCGGCAGATCCTCGACGAGGCCGCCGCCTTCGACGCCGCGGATCGCCGCGCACCAGCCGAAGTCGTCGAACGCGGCCGTCAGGCGTGCAGCGAACGCCCACGCGGCGTTGCACCACAGGTACTTGTCGTGCTCGGTGCCGTCGACGTCCTCGACGAAGTTGAAGTTCTCCGCGGTCTGGCCGTCCTTCGGATTGAACGGCAGGCGGCCGAGGAAGCGCGGCAGCGTCAGGCCGACATAGCGCGAATCCTCGGCGTCGCGGAACGACTTCCACTTCGCGTATTCGACGGTATCGAACACCTTGCCGAGATCGCGCGGCTTGCCGAGGTCGGAGAACGACTCGAGGCCGAGCAGTTCGGGCGAAGCCGACGCAATGAACGGCGCGTGCGCGGCCGCCGCGACGTGCGACATCTGCTCGATGAAGTACATGTCTTCCGGCTGGCGCGAGATCTCGTAATCGCCGATCAGCGCACCGAACGGCGAGCCGCCGAACGTGCCGAATTCTTCTTCGTAAACTTTCTTGAACAGCGCGCTCTGGTCGAACTCGCTCGCACCCTTGAAATCGCGCACGAGGTCGCGCTTCGGTGCGTGCAGCGCCTTGATCTTGATCGTCTGGCCCGTATTGCTTTCCTTGACCAGGTAATCCATCCCGCGCCACGTGCTTTCGAGGCGCTGGAATTCCGGCGCGTGCATCACCGCGGAAAGCTGCGTCGAGATCAGGCGGTCGAGTTCCGCGACGCGCGCATCGATCGTGGCCGACAGGTTGTCCGACACGATCACCGTGCCGTCGAGCACCTGGTGCACGAGTTCGCCGATCAGGTCCTTCGCACGCGCATGTTCGGAATCGGATTTCGCGACCTTGCTCTTCTCGACGATGTCGTCGAGCAGCGAGGTCCCGGCGGCGTATTCCGCGCCGCTGGCTTGTGCAGCAGCCGTTTGCTGGTTCATCTCAACACTCCGTCGTCATTCGCTGTCTTTGTCGCCGCCGGTGCCCTTCGCGAGCTCCTGCAGCTGCTGCGTGTTCTTCAGCACCTCGGACAGCAGATCCTCGAGCTTGTCGTTGCCGGCGAGCTTGTTGCGCAGGTCGGCGAGCTTCGAGCGCGCCTCGAGCAGGCGGCGCAGCGGCTCGACCTGTTCGACGACGTCGTCCGGGCTGAAATCCGACAGCGAGCGGAACTTCAGGTCGACCGCGAACTTGCCGCCTTCCGGGCTCAGGCGGTTTTCCACCTGGAACGCGGCGCGCGGCTCGATCGCCTTCATCACGTCGTCGAAGTTGTCGCGGTCGATATTGACGAACTTGCGGTCGCGCAGCTTCGGCTGCTCGATTTCGGACTGGCCCGCCAGATCGCCGACGACCCCGACGACGAACGGCAGTTCCTTCACCTCGATCGCGTCGCCCTTCTCGACCTCGTAGGTCAGCTGGACGCGCGGCGGCCGTATTTTCTGCAAGCTTTTCTGAATGCTTTCTTTCTTGGCCATCGACGGCTCCCAGGTTAGTTGTGGTTTTCGCGTCAGTTGCTTTCGCGTCAGTTGCGCAGCGCGCTGAACGGATCGGCGCCGCCCTTCTGCGGCGCGCTGCCGCTCGACGTCGGCGGGGGCGGAGGCGGCGTCGTGGCGCCGCTGTCCGCTGCTGCCGCCGTGCCGGCTGCCACCTTCGGGCGGTGAATCGGGCGGCGAATCTTCTTCGTTTGCGATTTCTGCTCCGGCGGGAATAGCGCCGATTCGCCCAGCGTGTCGCGCAGCTGCTTCGCGAGCGTCTGCGCGTCCGACTTCGCGTCGCCCGCGAGCGACGCATCCTGGCGCAATTCGCCGAGCGACTGCGTCGCGATCCGCAGGCCCGCGACGGCCAGCACGCTCTTCGCCTGGCGATCGGTTGCGTCGCGCTGCAGCGCTTCCTGCGCGGCGACGATCGCCTGGCCGTAGTGGTTCTGGGCAAACTGGATCTGCGCGATGCGCGACCATGGCTCCTCGCGCGTCGGATCCGACTTCGCGAGCTGCTGGTACAGGCCGAGCGCCTTGTCCTGATCACCCGCCTTCGCAACGGCGTCCGCATCGGCCAGCGACTTGTTGAAAACCTCGGCGCTCGGCGGCGTGGTCGACTGGCTCGCACAGCCGGCGATCACGCCGCAAGCCAGCACTACCCCAGACAGTTTTGCGAAGAGACGGTCTTTCATCGTTATATCCACCGGCGCGTGAGTTTTAAAATCGTTGAGAATCTGGTTCTTTTGCTTTGCAAGAAGCGCGCGGGTATAGTACCGATCAATTTTTCATAATTCAATCGTCGTGTGAAGAGTAATTCCTTTTAAAACCGGGCGCTACCCCCTCGAATGGCCTCCCGCTGCGGGCTCGCAGCAGTTTTTCTTTCGGCCGGGGCGCGCAAGTTTTACTGGTTGCACGACGTGCCGCACGGGTAGCGGAAAATTTTTCCGGGCGCTTGCCGCGACGCAAGCGTGCTTAATAGTTGAGCGTTGCAGTGTCGGGGATACGCGGCGAACGCGGAAATACCCGGCAGTTTTGACAGGGATAAAGGCGGCACGCCGGAAACACGATGAGATCGTCCATGATTCGCTACGCGCTGCCGCTGGTCGTCTGCGCTCTTCTGGCCGGATGCGCGGCCGCCCCGCTGCTCGGCTCGGCCGCGAGCGCCGTGATGCAGGCCGCCGGCATCGGCAAACCCGAACTGCCGGACTCGCAGAAGCCGCCGCGCAATCTCGGGATCACGCTCGCTGCCGCGCCGAACCTGAATGCCGCGACCGACCACAAGCCGCTCGCGCTCGTCGTGCGGCTCTACGCGCTGAAGGATCCGACGTCGTTCCAGCAGGCGCCGTTCGACGCGTTCACCGATCCGACCAAGGAGAAGGCCGCGCTCGGCGCCGACCTGTTGAATGTGCGCGAAATCACGCTGATTCCGGGCCAGCGCTATACCGCGACCGAGAAAGTCTCGCGCGAAGCGCAGGCGTTCGGCATCGTCGCGCTGTTCCGCGATCCCGCACTACAACGATGGAAACTGACGTTCGATCCGGTGAAGTCGGAGAAATCCGGCATAATCATCGGCCTGCATAATTGCGCGATGACGGTCACCGATGGCACCGTCATCGCGCCGCAACAGGGTGCGCCTTCACAACCGCTGAATATGCTGTCTTCGGTCTCCTGCGGTTAAGCATGACGCACGAATGTCAATTAACAAGAGTTAACAATTGGCGATTTAATTCGGGCATGACCAAATCGATTACATCGCAACGCCACATTAACCGGATTTGACATGAGTTATTCGGCCAAGGTGCTGTGGGGGGAAGGGCTGTTCCTCCGGCCTCAACACTTTCAGCGGCAGGACGCGTACCACGAGGCGCGCCTGTTCGAGTCCATCCAGGCGATCCAGCCGTACAACTGGGGGGTGCGCTCGGTGCGCATCGACCGCGACGCGCTCGGCAGCAACGTGCTGCGGGTTGCCGAGCTCGCGCTCGTGTTCCCGGACGGTGCGCTGTATGCCGCGCCGCAGGCCGACGACCTGCCACCGCCGATCGCGCTGGACACGCTGCCTGACGGCATCAACGAGTTCGTGTTCTATCTCGCGCTGCACCCGCTGCGCGAGAACGGCACCAACTACAGCGACGATCCGGCCGCCGGCTTCATGACGCGCTTCGTCAGCGAGCAGACGAGCGTCGCCGACAACTTCACCGACGCCGCCGAAGCCGACATCACGTTCCTGAAGACGCAGGTCAAGCTGATCGCTCACAGCGAACCGCGCGACCAGTTGCTGTCGGTGCCGCTCGTGCGCGTGCGCCGCACCGCGACCTCCGGTTTCGAGATCGACGACAGCTTCGTGCCGCCGTGCCTCGCGATCGACGCGTCGCCGATCCTGCACCAGCGGCTGCGCCAGCTGGTCGACGCACTGCAGGCGAAGGTGAACGCGTTGTACGGCTTCCACCGCGAGCCGTCGAAGAACATCATCGAATTCCGCTCGGGCGACATCGCGTCGTTCTGGCTGCTGCATACCGCGAACGCCGCCTTTGCGACGCTCGCGCACCTGCACCAGCACGCGGCGCTGCATCCGGAGCGGCTGTTCCAGGAACTGCTGCGCCTCGCGGGCCAGCTGATGACGTTCTCGAAGGGCTATTCGCTCGCCGACCTGCCCGTGTACCGCCACGACGATCCGGGCCCGAGTTTTGCGCGTCTGGACCTGATGCTGCGCGAGCTGCTCGACACCGTGATCTCGACGCGCTACTTCGCGATCACGCTCGACGAGGTGCGTCCGTCGTTCCACCTCGGCCGCCTCGATTCGGGCAAGATCGACGACAAGACCGAGTTCTACCTGGCGGTGTCCGCGGACATGCCGAGCGTCGAGCTCGTCGATGCCGTGCCGGCCCGCTTCAAGGTCGGCGCACCCGACGACGTCGACAAGCTCGTGCTGTCGGCGATGCCCGGCGTGCGGCTGTCGTACACGCCGCAGGTGCCGCCCGCGATTCCGGTGCGGCCCGGCGCGTGCTACTTCGCGCTCGATTCGCGCGGCGCGCTGTACGAACGCATGCTGCAGGCCCAGTCCGCGATGATCTATGCGCCGACTGGCATCAATGACCTGAAGTTCGAACTGATCGCGGTCACATCATGAGCTACGCGCCTTCCCTGTTCGGCGACAACGCGCCGGCACCCATGCATACCCCGGCGTCGACGGACTCCGCGTTCCAGGCCCGTTCGCTGCTCGACCTGCTGTACGACGGCTTCTTCATGCTGTTCCTGCTCAAGAACCGCCGCGAGCCGGACAGCGCGAGCGAGTTCAGCACGCGGATCCAGGAATTCCTGTCGGATTTCGAGCGCGGTGCGAAGAAGCTGAATATCGCAGCCGAGGATGTGTACGCCGCGAAATTCGCGTTCTGTGCGGCCATCGACGAGATGGTGCTGTCGTCGCAGTTCAAGATCCGCGCGGACTGGGAGCGCCGGCCGCTGCAGCTCGTGCTGTTCGGCGAGCAGTTGGCGGGCGAGAAGTTCTTTCAGTATCTCGAGGATTGTCGTGCGCAAGGTGCGGCGCGGCTGCAGTCGCTCGAGGTGTTTCATATGTGCCTGCTGCTCGGGTTTCAGGGGAAGTATCTGCTCGAGGGGCCGGAGAAGCTGGCGTATCTGACGGCGCGGCTGGGGGACGAGATCGCGCATATGAAGGGCAAGCGTGCGCCGTTCGCGCCGCATTGGCCGTTGCCGGATCAGATCGCGCATCGGTTGAAGCGCGAGGTGCCGGTGTGGGCGATCGGGGCGGTGTTTGCGCTGGTGGCGTTGCTGGGGTTCCTCGGGCTCAACTCGTATCTGAAGGACAAGACGCTGCAGGCGTTGGCGCCTTATTCGCAGGTGATCAAGGTCGGGCCGGAGTCGGCTAATTTGACGATTTCGTTGCCTTGAGGGGCCGTAGACGTAGTGCTTCGTTCGAACACCGGCTGCTTGATGAAGAAAGGACCGCCCGGCGGTCCTTTTTGACTGTGGCGCGGAGTGTGCGTCGTCAGAGCAGAATGAACTCGTCGTTTTCGACGTAGTACACGAATGCGTCGAGCAGTTGCACGATGCTCGGTTCGTCGACCTGATCATGCGCGTTGATCACGATGTCTTCGATCGTTGCGCTGTTCAGTGTGATGCGCCAGCCGGGTTGGAGTGCGATGGCTTCGGTGCTGTCGGCGTCTTCGGTGTCTTCGGTGTCTTCGGTGTCTTCGGCGTCTTCGGTGAATGCGCCTTCTGTATCGAGCGTCCACGGCATCGGCGGCAGACAGAGCCAGCCTGAGAAATCGCCGGGGTTTTCAAGGATGTGTTTCAGCGACGCGGGGGTCGCGGTGGTGGTCGACATGGGTAGTGCGGTTGTAACGGGGAAGGGCTTGGCGGCGCGCCGTAGGGTCACGTTGGCAGGCCATCATTATGCCAATTCCGCGACTGTGAAATTGGTCTAGCGAACCTGTCCGCATTTTTGTGGGCGAGGCAGTTGAACAGCGCGTTATCCGTGTGCCTGCGTGAATCGCTCGCCGAACAGGATAGCAAACTGATTCATCGCTGATTTCCAATCGAAAGCGGCCCGCGCGGCCTTGGCCAGCACGTTGCGCAGCGCCAGCCAGAGCAGCTTGAGCGCGGCCTCGTCCGACGGGAAGTGACCGCGCGTCTTGATGATCTTGCGCAGCTGCATGTTCAGACTTTCAATGGCATTCGTTGTGTACACAACCTGCCGAATCTCCGGCGGAAACACGAAGAACGGTATGACGTGCTCCCATCCACACCGTTTCGCGATGGAGCTCATCACGCTCAAACTGCATGCGCTCCCCGCCATCCAGCAGCATCCGGTGCACATGCCCTGATCCCTACATCAACCAGTCGATCGCGTGACCGTCGGGCCGTACAGTCCGCCGACGATTGCCCAACTCGTCATATTCGTAGTGCCAGACCGACATTCAGGCGTTCGAGCTTGTCGGTCACGCGCACGTGGCCCGTGCCGGCCTAAAGCGTGAGAGCACCGTAAATACGGACTTCATCACCCTCTTCTCGCTTGTGAGCACGTAAAATCAGAGTCAGGTCACTCTCAACACCATCGACTATCAAATTCATTTGAATTCGCCTGTCACGATCCGATGGTGAACTTGGATTTATTTCGTACACGGCGGAATGACTGAGAACATAACTCTCATCCGGGACTCCGATTCGCACCAAGTCGCTCTCATTCGGAAAATCCCCTCCCAGGTACTCCAAAATCCCAGTCTTTATTTCGGATGATGTGCTCACTTCAAAGTTTCCATCTGCCTCTAAGCGAACAAAATCATCCTTTGAAATCAGAGCACATATTTTGATGATTTCCGAAACCATCGCCGATGTAATCCATCCGTTCACGCTACCACCTCCGAGTCGAACTGTTTCGATTTCCCGGCATTCGGGTCGGCGTATCACCTGTTACGCCCAAGTTGGCAAAGTGCGCATCGCTTCGCATGATATGGCAACCGGCGCAAGCCTATCCGGCGATAGCAACGGATTTGCGCCGGCACAATTTTAATCTACTGCCGGATAGGCTACTGCCGGGTTTTAACCGACCACACCGATCGATGTCAGTAGTCCGCAGACGAACGAAGGGCCGCTTGCGCGGCCCTTCTTCGTTTCGAGGTCGGACCGTCTAGTGCAGGTCACTCTTGCGATCGAAACGCTAACCAACGAAGACGCACCGTTTCACTGTCAGAGTGGCGTCATGTTGATACGCTCTCGCATATCCGTCGACTACGTCGGAATACCAAAATAAACCACGTCAAATTCGCTAACGATTCGAGAATACTCCTGCGGGAGGAATCGCAGCAAATCGCCATCGTTAATTATCTTTTCGTTTGAAGCGAATATCGCCGCATCGGTCTTCGAATGGTTGTCGATCGTCAAGATGAAAAATGCATCATTTTTTCCAAGAAATGCGGATCGCCTGCAAGGGCCAGGATCATCGACATCATCGAAGAACTGGAGCCCGAACCTAGCCAGTTGCGCCTCAGAGCATTTGATATACCCCCAATCCGCGACTTTCGTCGGATTTGCCTTAAAGGCCTCATCCATGGAAGAGTAATGAGTCGTCATTTTTGCGTGTTCTTGGTTACCGTGATTGGAATTTGAGCCACATCACCACCGTCTGTCAGGGTGCAATGAGGGTCGTGGTCAGGGTGCCACGTCACCAAGCCGCCCGGAATGACACTGGTTGGTTTAGCCGGTGTAAAGAACTCAAGTCCTCGCTGCCCGTCTGGCAGAGGTCCATCATATGCATTGATTCGAACCACTCCCATACCCTTGTGCGACGCGGTCCCGGTATGCATGCCCGTTGCTTCCTGTTGAGCAGCCCGCTCGGGCGGCTGCGTTGGTGACTCGACGCGATGGAACGGCCCGTGAAGCTTCGGCTTGTCAGGGCAGCATTGGGGACATGTACGTCCCTGCATCCCCATGTTCTTGCCGCCTCCCAGACGATCCAACCCCAACGGATCGCCCATTCAATGGAATTGGGCGCGTACTGATAGACGTTGATGCCGCCGGCCAGTCCAATCGGATCCTTCGATACGAACCGACCACTCTGCGGATCATAGTATCGATGCCGGTTATAGTGCGATTCTCCCCAATCGAGGGGGAGAATCGCGGAAGTGCGCGTTGACCGAATTCCGAGTCGCGTCGAGTATCACGTCCAGAAACAGCAGGGGCCGCTTACGCGGCCCCAAGATGCTTGAGCTTCTATCGTTATCCAGGGCGACCGGGCACGGTTAAGAAGGCTTCAAAGCTGTCAGCAATCGCCGATGTCCGCCCTGTCTCATGCGACCAAAGAACGACAACAGGCTCTCCGGTGTTACCAAGCGTTCCGTAGTCGAAGCAGTAGTAATCGCCCGTTCCAAATTCGGCAAACGGTAGCAACTGAGAGAAGTCGATAGAGCTACCGGAGAAATTGTCTTGCCACTCCTGCCACTCTCCTTTGAAGCGACGAACTATCGACTCCCACGTCTTGCGGGGATCGCGTGCATCGAATACAGGAAACACGACCAGAGCGCCCAATGCTTTGCCGTTGTTGTCCAACAACCAATCTGAGAAGGACTTAGGCAAGGTTCGCGCCAATTCCGTCTCAGCTGCATGGATCGCATCTACTGTTGTGCCTATCACTCGCGCCTTAGCCATCATTTCTCACTTACGGTAAAGAGCCCGGCTTCGGGAGACTCAGCTTGCCCGTTCCAGGTGAACCCGAGTTCGGCATCTTTGCTGACCAGCACCCGTTGCGCTTGCGCCAATAGCGATGCTGAATACCTCGATGGTCCGCCGCTAGCATCGGGTCTGCATGTGAATAATCGAAGCCAGAGTCGTTTTCGAATCGTGGCCGATGTGCAAGCTCATATCCCGGTGGGGCTTTGATATTGGCTTGCTGGCCAGCGTCTACGCGACGTGCTTGATTTTGGAGCCAACCACGCATTGAACTCGGTGTGTTCGGGTCATTCATGACATCTCGCCAGCGCGCGTCAGGATCGACATACGGCTCGCCGCAGCAGCAAAGCTTTGCCAACCCGAGCGGATCAATCCACTGCACCGGATTGGGTGCATATTGATATACGTTGATTCCGCCGGCGAGCCCGATCGGGTCCTTGCTGATGAACCGGCCGCTCTGCGGATCATAGTACCGATACCGGTTATAGTGCAGCCCCGTCTCATCATCAACCCGCTGCCCCTGAAACCGCAACGAATTCTTCGCTACGATCCCCGCCGCCTTCGACGCCCGAGCGATCACCTCCCGCGCTTCACCCCACGCCTTGTACGACGCTTCCCACACCACGTCACCGTTGTCATCAGTCAGCAGTTGAGGCGTGCCGATCTGGTCACAGTGGTAGTAGAAGAGCACGGCGCCACCCCGCCGCTCCGGCATCTTCTGCAGCGGATCTTCCTCCGGCACATAGCGATCGGTACTCTTCCACTCCGGCGTGGTGATTCCCTCTACCGGTTCCGCCACATACTGCGCCAACGGCACGAACTTCCCCGGCTCGTAGAGATAGTGCGTACCACGCTCGCTGTCGCTTTCATACGCCAGCGTGTCGCCATCCCACCCGAACACCGTCCGCTCGCCGTTCACCTCCTTCGCAATCCGGCGACCGAACGCGTCATAGAAATACCGCGCCTGACTCTGCCGCGACGTCTCCGCAACCCGTGCCGACAGCAACCTATTGCACTCGTCCCACTCGTATTCCTGCTCCCCCGCCGGCGTACGCTTGCGCACCAGATTCCCGCGGGCATCGTACTCAAAGTGCGTCCCCGCATACGCCTTCAGCAGGTTGCCCAGCACCTTCGGCACCTCAACCGGCAACGTGCTTTCCGGCCGCACCGGGCTAGGACGAGATGCTGGCATCTCCGTGGTCAGCACCGGATCGATGATGTTGCTCGCCGGATCGAATGCAAACCGCTCCTTCGTGATGGGACTAACCGCCTCGATCAACCGCCCGACCGGGTCATACCGATAGTCGGTCCCGCCCTTGCGGCTATCCTCGATTCGCGACAACTGCCCCGCCGCATCATAGCGATACCGCCGCTCGGCAAGCGGCGCCGGAGACGTCGATCGCTGGATCGTCTGCTGCAGCATGCGTCCGGCCGGATCGTAGTGCGTGCGCTGCCCGAGCTTGCTCGACAGCACGCGTACCGTCTCGCGATGAAGATCGTCTCGCTCGAACTGCACACGCTCCTCGCCATCGAGCAGCATCCCGTGCACATGCCCTGAGCCATACATCAACCAGTCGACCGCATGCCCGTCCGGCCGCACCGTCCGTCGCCGATTACGGAGTTCGTCGTATTCGTGATGCCACACATAGCTGCGTCGCTCGCCGAACAGATCGTATGCGTGATGTTCTCGCACGAGATTGCCGACCGGATCGAAGAAGAACTGCACGCGGCTGTACCGATTCACCGCGTCAATCAACCGGCCGCTCGGGTCGTACGCAAATCGCTCCTCGCTCTCCCCCGCGACGCGCTTCAGCAGCCGGCCGTTCGCATCGACGTCGATCGACGTCACGCAACCGGCCTCATCGACCGAAACAAGGCTGCCGCTGTCCGGATCGTATTGATAGCGCGTCGACTTGCCGTCGAAGCCGACTTCCTCGATCAGCCGCCCGGCCGGATCGTAGTGGAACTGGTACGTCGCAAAGTTGGCATCGGTCAGCGCAGTCAGCCTGCCGAGGCGATCGTAGCGATACGCGATCGTCTGGCCCAGCGCGTCCGCGCGGCTCGCGATGCGACCCGCCGCGTCGTAGCCGTATCGCGTCGAGCGATCGAGTTGATCGGTATGCCGCAACAAGCGGCCTTCGGCATCGTATTGCACCTGCTCGACACCGGCAGGCGAGCGAACTTCGGTCAGCTGCCCGTTCGGGCCGTACCGATACGCAACCACGCCGCCCGCCGCATCTTTTGTCTCGATCACGCGGCCCGTATCGTCGTAGCGCCACTCCGTCTTTTTCCCGGAGCAGTCCGTGTAGCTTGCGATCTGCCCGGCGTCGTTGTATTCGAGCGTCTTCGAGCCGTCCTTCGCATCGGTAATCTGCGTCGGCAACCCGTTGTCGTTGTATTCGTACTTCGTCGAATGCTCGAGCGGATCGATTTCCTCGACGAGGTTGCCCGCGTCGTCGTATTTGCGCTGCCACACATGCCCGTTCGGATCGACGAGCCGCACCATCTGATCCTTGTCGTCGTACGCCATCTCGACAATGCTGCCGTCCGCTCGCTCATGCCGAACGAGGTTACCGCGCGCATCGTATTCCCGGCGCTCGATGCTGCCGTCCTGACGGATATGCAGCACCAGATTGTGATGCGCATCGCGCCGGAACCACTCCTGATTGCCGTCCGGATACACGATCCGGTACACATAGCCGTGAATGTTGAAGTAGTACCGCGTCATCTGACCCAGCGCGTCGGTCACGTAAGTCAGGCGGATGTTGGGATTCCATGCGAGCCGGATGTCGAAGCTGCCGTCATCCGCATATTCGCGGACGCACTTCGCGTCCGCATTGTCGTCGGCGTCCGCACCCTCCCATTCGAGCGTCATTCCGCGGCCGGTGCGATCGGTATAGCGCGTCACAAGGTGACGGTGATACTGATAGGTCCGCGCGTTGCCGTGACGATCGACCGCGCGCACGAGATCGCCGTTCGCATCGTATTCGTAGCTCGCCAGCAGGCGGCGCTCGCCGCCCTTCAACACGTGCTCGATCTGCACGATCCGCCCATGCCGGTCGTGCTCGAACGCAAGCACATTGCCGCTCGCGTCGATCAGGCGCGCAAGGCGATCAAGTGCATCGTAGTCGAAAGTGATCGTGTTCCCGGCGCGATCTTTCTGCATCGCGAGCCGGAACGCGTCGCCATGGCGCTCGTATACATGCAGCACGTCATGGCCGTATGCAATCGTCACCCACGTATCGTCGAGCCGCGACAGCGTCAGGTTCTCCGACAGATCGTCGTGCACAGCCCCCGCCGCGAGCGCGGGATAGTCGATGCTGCGCCCCTCCGCATCGCGATAGATCCACTGACCATTCCTGATGTCGATACGCGTCGTATAGGGCGTGATCCATCGCGCACCGAGTTCGCCGTCGTCATACGCAGACAGTCGGGAACGATAGGTACGCTCCCAAACGAGCGGCAGCGCCCCCGGCAGGTCGAAATCCACATGCGAGAACGTCTCGTCACCGAACGCGAAATCGATCGATGCCGGCGACGACCCGAGCCCGCATGCCTTGCACGCGCTCTTCCCCGGCCCTTCGGCCGGCGCCTGCCCGTTGGTTTTCTCCAGCCCTTCCTGCTCGCGCGTCTTCTTCGCCTGACTCTTTCCGTTGGCCTTCACATCGGCGCTCTGCTCATGAAGCTTCGCGCGTGCCTTGACGCGCCCGACCGCCTCGATCAGCTGCAACACCAGCCACATCATCTTGCCTTCTTCGCTGCCGGCGAGCGAACGGATCGACGTCGCGATCTTCGGTGCCTCGGTCCGAAGGAATGTCACCGTGCCGCGAAACGGCTCGAGCCAGGCATCGGGCGCGAGCTTCGCCATCGTGCCCGCCGTCTTGTTGGCGACCTTCTTGCCGAGCGCCTTGGTGCCCTCGTACGCGAACTGGATACCGTCGCCGACCCGACTCGGGCTGTACCACGGCCGGTTGTCGACCATCTTCTGCGCGAGCTGCTGCTGGCGCTTCAAATTGCCGCCGGCGTCGAAGAGCTGTCCATGCAGCGCCTTGTCCATGCCGGTCGCCAGCGCGAACATGAGTTCCTCGCATTTCGATGCGCATCCGTCGAGCAACTCGGCAAGGCCGGCCTTCAGCTTGTTGAGAAAATCCTCGATCTCGGTCGCGCAGGTCGCGTTGATGTGCGTAACCAGCACGGAGATGAGCGCCGCGCCGAGATTGTTGCGCGTCGCCAGCAATTCATGACGAACGAGCGCGAGCAGCGGGCGCGCCGACATCCGGAACGGCGCGAGCGTCGGCGGAATCGGAATGATGCCGAGCAGGTTGATCGCGAGGCTCATGTAGTCGAGCACCTGACCGCCGCGCTTTTCGATGATTTCGGCGATATCGCCAAGCGCATCGACCATCGCCATGATGTTGCCGACGATCGGCACCGCACCGGCAAACGTCTTCACGTCCTCGAACGTGATGTGGTTGCCGCTGATCCGGCGCAACCACGCGTCGAAGCGGTTGCCGACTGCGGCGACGTCCTTGGGGGAAACATCGCTGAGCCAGGTAACGGCCTGTTCCTTCTCGGCGCCCGGCGGTAGTTGTTGTGCCATGTCGTTTTTCGTTCGAATCGCGATTTAGTTGTTCTTGACGGCTGATGCGCCGCCCTCTCAGGATTTCAGCGGTCCGCCGAACCCGCTTGTCGGCAGCTTCATGCCGGTCGCACCGGCCGCCGACGCCACCGTCGTCGCGCCTTTGCCCGCGATCCCGGCAACACCGGGCAGCGCGCTCTGCAGAACCCCGGATGCCGCGTTCGCAGCCGGCGCGGCCAGCGCCGCGAAACCGCCTTGCCGCGCAGCCTGCACCATCCCGGCCACCTGCTTCGCGGCACCGCTCAGGCTCGAAGCCGTCTGCAACGCAGACGCCACGCCCGCGCCACCGAGCGCACTCGCCGCAGCCGGCAACGCGGAACTCGCAAGCCCGCCGAGCGCAGCGCCCGCGCTGCCACCGCTCACGAGCCCCATCGCCGCGGTCGCCGCGGCAGGCGTCATCCCCTGCAACTGGCTGGCAAGCTGCCCAGTCGCCGCGGCCTGCGCGGCTTCCGGCGATGGCTCGACGGGCTCCGCCGGCCACTTCGCCTGCTTGAAGTAGTTCGCCGGCTCATCCGACTCGCGCGGGTCCTTGCCGAACTCGACACGCACCGCACCGGGCGGCAGCCCGCTCACGACCGTGTAGCCGCTGTTGTCGAGCGCACCCTTCTTCAGCACCGCGCCGTTCACGTCTTTCACCGTGAACAACCCGCCCTTCACCGCCTCGCCGTTCACGTACTTGTGAAACAGCTCGAGCTGCCCCGGCTGATCCGGCCGCGGACTCGGCAACGGATACCCCATGCTCGCCGGCCCAGCGAACGTATGCGACGCGCCCTTCACATCCACCGCACCCGGCGTGTGAATCTCGATGTTCCCGCCTTGAATGCGGATATACCCGCCGCCGCTCGTCAGCAGGATTCCCTGATCGGCCGCGATCTCGATCCGGTCGGTCGCCGACACGATCTTCACCGCCTTCTGCGCGGTCACTTCGACGTTGTCCGACTGCGCCTGGATCTCGACCTTGCCCTTGCCCGCGAACAGCTTCATCCCTGCGTTCTGCACGAACAGGCTCAGCGTCTGCCCGATGCTGCCGATCAGCGACTTGCCCGCCGCAACGTGCACGCTCTGCCCGCTCGCAACGTTCACGTGATCGTTCGCAACCATGTGCACCGACTGCTGCGTCGACATCCCGATTCCCGACGGGCTGCCGAACAACATCACCGGCTCCTTGAACGCGTTCGCGTTGCCCGTGCCGCCGCCTGCCGTGCGTCCGCCGGACGCGCTGCCCGATGCGCTGTCCTGCGTCGCGTCCGTGAACGCGCGCATCGTGTCCTGCGCGTCCTTCAGGCTTTCAGCCTGATGCTGCTCGCTCACGCCCGACATGGCCTCGACCAGGCTCTCGCCCGTCACGAGCTGCTGCTGCGCCTCCTTCACGTCGAGCGGCTGGCTGTTCGCCGACTTCGGATGCGTCGTCACGTACAAGCCCTGGCTCGCCCGCACCGCGCCGTACGCATCCGAGCGCAAGTCGAACCCGCTGCCGAGATACGCGCCGCGCGAATTGCCGCTCTGGTCGATGATGTAACCGAGATGCAGCAGGCTGTTCGCGCTGCTGCTCATCAGCTGCACGCGGTTCTGCCCGGTCGCATCGTCCATCACGAGCTGGTTGTAACCGCCACCCGAATACTCTTTCGACCGATATCCGGACAAAATCCCGTCGGTATGCCACTGCGGCTGGTTCGCGCCGTTGTACACACGCCCGACCGCAAGCGGCCGGTCGCAGTCGCCGCCGACGTAGTCGATCAGCACTTCCTCGCCGATGCGCGGCACATGCACGCCGCCGTAGCCGCCCCCCGTATCCGACTGCACGACGCGCACCCAGCATGACGCGTTCTCGTTGCCCGGGTTCAGGCGGTCCCAGACGAACTGCACACGGATCCGGTTCAACGCGTCCGTATAGACTTCCTCGCCCCGCGGCCCGACGACGATCGCCGTCTCGAGATGCATCTCCGGCTTGTGATGCTCGAACGGGCTGCGATACGGCACGCTCGCGCGTTGCGCTTCGACTTCGACGAGATAGAAGCCGGTCGAGCCATCCTCGTGCGGCACGCGAAATGCGGGATCGGCGCCGTAGCTCTCCTGCACCTGCGTCAATGCCTCGCGCAGACTGTATGGAAAGTCCGCGCTGTCGCTCGCGACGGGCAGGTTGTTCTCGATCCACCACGCCACCTCGATCGCGGCGAATTCGCGCTGATCGGCGGGATCGCGATCGTGCTCGGGATGGTCGGCCAGCGTGAAGCGTCTGCCCGCATCGATCGCGCGCACGCCACCCGCGCCATGGAAGCGCTTTGCCTGCGACTCCCATTCCTCCATCTTGACCTTTGTCAGATGGTCGCCGCGCGTCTGGTCCAGGTATGTATAAGCGCCCGTGTACTCGTAGACTTCGAGCTGGTCGGGCAACTCGCCCTGGCCGCCCATCGTCGGCAGCGATGTGCCTTTCGGGTTCGACGGCTGCGAAGGATTCTTGTAGTCGAACGTGCGCGTCGTGCGCGTCACGCTCTGCAGCGTACGCGTGCCCGACCATTGCGTGAACGCGTCGGCTTCGCTTGCCGCGCCGCCGTGATAGAAGCGCACGGTCTCCGGCGACAGCGGCGCGAACGCCTGCAGGTTGTCGGTGATCACGAGCGTATGCGACTTGCCGTCGTCAGCCTGCTGCCACGCGCAGTAGAGCCCTTCGTTCTCCATCAGCCGATGCACGAAATGCCAGTCGGTGTCGTGCTGGCGCGTGTACGAACGGTTCGGCAGCGGCTTCGACAATGCGAAGCGGAAATGGCCCTGCGCCTGCGGATGCTTGTTCAGCACGTCACTGATGATCTGGTCGACGGTCGTGTCGTTCCAGAGCCGCTGATCGCGGCGGAACTTCAGGAAATGGGTGAAATCGGCGAACGCGAGCTGATATGTCGTGAGCCCGCCGTCGGCGCCCAGCCGGCGCGCGGTATGCACGTATCCGTTGATCGGCCGGTAGCTGCGGTCGCCCTGCTGAATCCACAACGTGACGGGCTGCGCGATCAGCTTTTTAAGTTCCAGATCGCTGTCGGTCGACAGCACGTCGAGTGTGAACTCGTACGCACGCCCGATGCGCGAACGGCCGACTGCCCGCTGCACGGTCAGGACATTGGCCCCTAACGGCGTATCGAGCTTCAGCAGCCGGCCCTGCTGAAGCAACCCGCCGCGCAATGCGGCAATTGTGTTCTGCATGTTCATGAACGGCCTTTTCTTCTTTTGACGCGCCCTCGGATGGCGCCGGTATTTGATTCCGCTCGCGCGATTTTACAGATAAATTACGGCACGAACCCGAAATATGACCTGATTTAAAAGAACATTTCGAGTGCAATCGGAAAATATCCGAGCGGGACTGCTCACCGAATTGCTCGCCCCCAGCCGAGCCGATTCCTGTCCACGCCACAGGAAGTCAGTCGCCTCTCCCCATGAAATCGATTGCAATCAGGGCCAATTCGACTTTCGGTGCGGCGCGGTTGCGAGTAGTGTCTACGTGCCCGTATTGCGGCCCACCGGGCGCGGCCAGCGCCCGGCGCTCACCACAACACCGTACTGAACACTGGAGATCTGCGATGAAACGTTCGAAGTTCCTGCTGTCGGGCCTGCTGCTCGCGTCGGCCCTCGGTTTCACGGCCGTCGCCGCTCACGCGGACGACCTGCTCGATTCGGTGAAGAAAGCCGGCGTGCTGCGCGTCGGCCTCGAAGGCACGTATCCGCCGTTCAACTCGCGCGGTACGTCGGGTCAACTCGAAGGCTTCGACGTCGACGTCGCGAACGCGGTCGCCGGCAAGCTCGGCGTGAAGACGCAGTTCATCCCGACCGAATGGAGCGGCATCATCGCGGGCCTGCAGGCCGGCATGTTCGACGTGATCGTCAACCAGGTCACGATCACGCCGCAACGCAAGGAAGTGCTCGACTTCAGCCAGCCGTACACGTACTCGGCCGCGCAGCTGATCCAGCGCAAGGACGACACGCGCAACTTCAAGTCGCTCGACGATTTCAAGGGCAAGAAGCTCGGCGTGACGCTCGGCACCAACTACGACCAGATGGCGCGCACCGTGCCGGGCATCGAGGTGCAGACGTATCCGGGCGCGCCGGAGAAACTGCGCGACCTCGCCGCGGGCCGGATCGAGGCGACGCTCGACGATCGCCTGATGCTGCCGTACATGATCAAGACGTCGAACCTGCCGCTGCGCGCGGGCGCGGTGCTGAACGGCGGCAAACAGGAAATGGCGATCCCGTTCCGCAAGGGCAACCCGAAGTTCGAGAAGGCGATCAACGACGCACTGGCTTCGCTGCAAAAGGACGGCACGCTGAAGAAGATCTCGATGCACTGGTTCGGCAGCGACGTGACGGTGCCGGTCGCGCAGTAAGCGGCTCGGCGTTTCGACGCGTCACGGCCTTCGTCTCGATGAAGACGTGACGCTTCCTCTCAGGCCGCTTCGTCGAAGCGCGCCAGCAGCATCTGGCCGATCGGCGTCAGCGCCGGGCGCACGGCTACCGCGTTCATGCGCACCTGCGTATCGACGACCAGCCGCTTTTCGACCAGCACGGCGAAGGCCTGATTCGATTGATCGACGCTGTCCGGCGCACGCGCAATGCGCAGCAGCATCGAGAATTCATGCGGACTCAACATGGTCCCAGTCTCCTGATCGTTCGCGATCCTGCTCGAATCGGCGTCGACCGTGTTTTCGAATGTTCGAATGAAATGGTGGAATGCGTGAACGGTGCGCCGCCGGGAGCGAGATCCCGGTTGCCCGCCTGCGACGCGGGCACGTCGTCGGAAGCAGGCTGCACACGCCCCGGTTCCGGCGATGCCGCCACGACGGGAACGTGCAACCTTATGGGCGCATCGTGACGCGACCGTGACAGCAAAACGGGGGCGCAACGGCGCGCGCCACGCGCGCGTTCGGCCCGATGCCGATCCGGTTGCCGAAGATGAACTGCCTCGCGTTCGTGGCTGCCAGCCGCGCGCTTTCCCGCTTTCCGTTTCGCGCCCGTCAGCGCGAATCGACCGAATACGGGATGCCGCTGCGTGCCGATTCGCCTGCATCGCGCATGCAGCGCACGACCACGTTGACCGCACGCCCGAGCGGCATCCCGACGAGCGCGCCCCAAACCGCGAACGACAGCATCACGAAACCGCTTGCCGCCGCCCACGGCTCGCGTGCGGCAACCGCGTAATGCATGCAGGTTTCGGCGACGAAAGTCAGCATCAGCGTGACGAGCAGGCTCGCATCGCCGGGTAAGCGCACACGCAAGCCCGACGGCGTCGCACGGAACGCGAGCCGCCAGCGGCTCGCATGCAGCCAGCCCAGCGCCGCGCCGGCCAGGACAGCAGCCAGCGCGATTGCATTCGCGTCGACGCCCGCGTGCGGAAAAAGTCCGTTCAGGCTGACGATGCCGAGCATCCCGAACGCAACGGGCGAGATCAGCGGTCGTGCCGCCGGCACCTCGCGTGGGAAACAACGTTTGATGCCGATGTAGAGCAGCACGCAGAACATCACGTACACGTAAGGCTTCAGGTGAAAGAGCGTGGACATGGTTGGAGTCGCCGGATCGGTATGGACACGGCTACACCGTACTGCCCGGCCCCTTCGAGCGGCGCGGCTTGCGACGGGAGGCAGGAATTCGCGGACGAGTTGCGCGTCGTCGCGACGGTCGTTCGGCGAACCGGTAGGATTGACGCGCCATCGAATCCGGCAGTCGACAACATCCGAAAGCCCCGCTTCGACGACCGATCGGCGTTTCGTGCGCGGCGCGAAACCGGTGTCGCCCGATGTCCTTCTGCAACGCGTTCCACTAAACTCGTGACCGAAACCGGCCAACCGTCGGCGGCCGATGCGCTTCGTCGAAGCCGCGCACCGTTCGTCGCAGCTCGTGCGCTGCCGGCACATCCGGCGGTAAGGTCAGGCCCTATGCGCATCACGCGCCCATACTCACCCGACATCATGCGAGCCAGGTCCGACACTTCGCCGATTCCGCAGCCGCCCGCCGGCAGCGCGCCGCGATGGCTGCGCGACCCGATGGCGCTGCTCGGGTTTGCGTGCTTCAACTCGGTCGTCGGCGTGGGCTTCTGGGTCATCCATTTCAACGAACCCGTCGTCCCCTACCTCGTCGTCGCCAACGCCATCGGCTTCTGCGCGCTGCTGTCGAGTGTTGCCGCCAACCGGCTGCTGCCACGCGTGTCGGGGCTTGCGCTGAAGGCCGTCGTGATCGCACCGGTCAGCGTCTTCGCCGGTTTCGAGATCGCGGCGGCGATCGTCGGCGGAAAGTTGCCGCATGTGTTCGGTTCGGCACGCATCGTCACGTGGGACAACTACGGGCCGTCGTTCCTGGTTTCGGTTGTCCTGTTCGTGTGCGTGTCGCTGTTCCTGCAGTCCATGCGCATGCGTGCGACGCTCGAAACCGAACGCCGCGAGGCCGCCGAGGCGCGCCAGGCCGAGACAGCGGCGCGCCTTGCGCTGCTGCAGGCGCAGATCGAACCGCACTTCCTGTTCAATACGCTCGCGAACGTGCAGAGCCTGATCGGGCGCGATCCGGCGCGCGCATCGACGATGCTCGACAGCCTGAACCGATACCTGCGTGCAAGCCTCCGACGCACGCGCAATACGACGTCGACGCTCGGCGAAGAACTCGAACTCGTCGACGCGTTGCTGAAGATCGCGTCGATCCGGCTCGGCGAGCGGCTGTCGTATGCGATCGACGTGCCGGCGGATCTGCACACGTTGCCGTTCTCGCCGCTGCTACTGCAACCGCTCGTCGAGAATGCGCTGCTGCACGGGATCGAGCCGTCGATCGACGGCGGCGTAATCGTCATTCGCGGAAGGATGCGAGGCGACAGGCTCGAACTGAACGTGATCGATACGGGCGTCGGCCTCGGCAAAGGCGACACGCGCCTGCATGGCGGCGTCGGGCTCGCCAACGTCGCCGCACGCATCAGGACGCTGCACGGCGAGCGCGGCCGCGTCACCGTCGAGACGAACACCGGCGCCGCGCACGGTGTCACCGCAACCCTGCTGATTCCGATCGACTGACATGCCGACCGCCCTCATCGCCGACGACGAACCGAACCTGTCCGCATCGCTCGCGCAGCGGCTGCGACAGCTCTGGCCCGAACTGGAGATCGTCGCGATGCCGCGCAACGGCATCGAAACGCTGGCCGCGTTGAACGCGCCGCCGCGCCCGGACATCGCGTTTCTCGACATCCGGATGCCCGGCATCGACGGGTTGAGGCTGGCTGCGCTGGTGCCCGACGTCCATGTCGTGTTCGTCACGGCCTACGACGAATATGCGGTCGACGCGTTCGATCGCGCGGCGGTCGACTACCTGCTGAAACCTGTGACGGACGAGCGGCTGTTGCGCTGTATCGCGAAGCTCCAGCGCGGCGGGCCGGCCGTCGCGCACGCCGATGCGCTCGCGCAGGCGGCGCAATCGCGAGACGCCGCGCCGATCCGCTGGCTGACCGTGGGCGTCAAGGATGCGACGCGGCTCGTATCGGTCGACGACGTGCTGTATTTCCAGGCTTCCGACAAGTACACGGAAGTCGTCACCGCCGGCGAACGGCTCGTGATTCGCACGCCGTTGAAGGAGCTGATGCAGCGGCTCGATCCGGAGCGGTTCGCTCAGGTGCACCGCGGCGTGATCGTCGCGTATGCGGCGATCGATCGAATCGAGCGCGATTTGCTGGGAAGGTTGCGAATTCGGGTGCGCGGGCAGAGGGAAATGCTGCCGGTCAGTCGTGCGTATGCGGGGTTGTTCAGGCAGATGTGACGCTATCTGCCTCTATGCGCAGGACTGTCGCAACTTGCCGCCGTCATGCCGCTTACCCGACAGAAGCCTCAGGGCGTCAGTCCGTGCAGCGGCGCGCAGTTCAGTTGCAGGAGTCGAGTCCGAGCACGCCCGTTCGCAGCATCACGCGCCCCTTGTCCTTGATGAACGACAGACTGTATGCCCGGATACGCTGCCCGGCGACGCACTGGGCATGACTCAGATCGGTCGAGTAATTGAATTCGGAAACGCACTGCCCGACAGGGAACGTCGACGAAGTACGCACGGCATCCGGACTGTGATCGTGCCCGGGATAGTAGAGGTATGCCGAGTCGTGCGCGGTCTTGAACGATCCGAACACGTCCGGATGCTGGGCAAGGAATGCGGCGACGGCACGCGCCCGCGCAGGACCACTCGTAGTCGCTGCAAGCGACTGCGAAAGCTCCGTGATATTGGTACCCAGCGAAAACTTCGGCGCTGCGTAGGCGGCGAAACCATCCGGCGACGGGAAAGTCGCCCAGAAATCGCGGTCCATCTGCTTGACCTCGGCTTGCGTCAGGCAGTCTTGCGCCAACGGTCGGGAAAATGCGACGGTACTGCCGCCGGCCAGCACCGAAACCAGGGCGGTGATGTACCACGTCTTAACGATCTGCATTTTTCTTTTTCTGAGCAAAGGTAATGTGAAACTCGTTGTTGAGGTCTTTCGGCGTGCTCTTGACCTGCCTGATTTCTTCGGGCCATTTCAATCTTGGGGAATGGCCTCGATTACTTCAGTTGAACAATACCGCTGCTTGAACTCGTCGGCCGTCAGGTAGGCCAACCGGCCGACTGAAAACCGGCCTGGAAACGACGAAGGGCTACGCAAGCATCGCGTAGCCCTTCGTTGGACAGCGTGGCGGTTACCGGCCTCGAACCCTCCGTCACCGCAGCGCGATTGTCCGGAGAATACGAATTACGAGCGCCCTGACGTCGGCAACGAAGAAATCAGAACGGCGCCGCATGACGTCTTGTGGCCTTCAAATGCCGCATGCGCACCCTCGATGTCGAACTGCCCATCCCCCTCGACGACAACGCACGGGCCATGTAACGGACACGTGCAGCGATCACCGACGCGCGCCGGCGCGCGCCCCATGACATCGCTGTTTGCCGCACCCGTCTCGACATAGCCACCGTGACTATGGACGTCGCCCACTCGAATGATCCCTCGCATGGTCGGCCATCCGATCAGTATGAATAACCCTGCATGCCGTAGTCCGTGTCGTGACGGCGGCCCCACCACGGCAGATAGGCATTGTTCTCGCCCCGCGCGCGGAACCAGTCCTTGTCCGGGTCGATCGGCGTGACTTTCGACGGCGGCACCACCACCACCGCCGTCGGGTGCTGCGCATCCGTCGTCCCTGCAACCAACACCTTCTCGCCAAGGTGATTCGCTCGCCCGATCGCCAGCACCACGTCCGTCAACGCCGTACCCGCTCCCATCGGGCCCAGCAACGCCGGCGTATTGAACGTCTGCTTGCTGAAGTTGTAGTCCGGCAGTACTTCGGTCAACGTCTGCGACAGCGCACCGATCCGTTCCGACGCCGCGTCGCCGCCGCGCCCGGCGTCATGCACCACGTAATTCAGCGACGGCACCGTTACCCCCGCGTTGCGGGCAGCGCTGTCGATCACGGCTTTCCACGCCTGCACGGCGCGCGTGGTGCCGGCCTTCGCCTCGAAGTCCCTGACGTTACCCGTCGCCGCGCGACCGATCCATGCAAGCGGCTCACGCTCCGTCTTGAAGTTCGGCCCTACGAGAAACAGCACCACCATGTTCTCGTTGATCTGCGCGTCCTTCGGCGGGAAGCTCGGCGCGTCCCAGTTCATGACCCATGCGCTTTTGTCCGGGTTGGCCTGCAGGTAATCCAGCGCGCGGTTCAGCGACGTGAAACCGGCGTTCGCTCCGCCTTGGTTGACGTGGACGTCGGGGGGGGTGTTTTTGCTCCAAAGATCGAGAAAATATTTATTCCCAATATTGAATTCACTGATGATGCTTTTTTGCAAATAAGACTGTGCCTCGCCAGCATCCAATCTATCTGGGGCGGCAAATTCCACACGGATGCCGGCCAATTCACGCCAGTCATCTTTATTCTTTGATTTGACCGTGTAGAAATACTTTGTGTTCATCACATAGCGGTCACCGAACAGCCCCATCAATTTATCGACGTATTTGTGATAGAAGCCTTTGAACGTTTCCGATCCTTGGTTGCCATACACAAGCGCACCAATTGACTGAAGCTTCGAAAATTTCTGTGGCATCGTCCGGACCATATCGTCGCTCTTGTTCGGTTGAACAAGACCCAAAGTCCAGAGAATCTGCCATTCCGTCGAATAGTCGCGCCGCTGTAGCGGGTTCAACCATTCCAGCCCGACAACCTGCGCTACGAATGGCACAGCACTGTCACTCGCATTCGCGGCCATTGTATCTTTCTGACCCGGGGTGGCTGCCCGTACAGGCGCCGCCATCATGATGGTCGACACCACAAACGTCAAAATCGCAGCCAGAGATGGCACTATCAACAATCGTTTCATCCAATCTCCCATGCTTAATTCGTCAAGAGGCGTATGTCCAGCAAAAGCGCTCAAGTTGTACATGATACCCATCGCGACCATCAACACCACGATGGCGACAACCAGTCTACGGGGCTGGGTCGAGATCAACCTACTCATACCACCCCTCCAATTTTCAGATAAAGCTCGTTCTCACGCTCGTCGACAATTTTTTCCGGACGCTTCGCCTCTTTAGCATTCTTGACCCACTCTTGCACAGGTGCATCATCGTCCCCCAATACTCCCTTTGTGAAATACGTTGAATATTGCTTGCTTAGATGACTATCAGGCAGCGCTCCACCAAATCGCCAATCCGCCTCGATCCGCAATTCGGTCAAATCCTTGGGCGACAAGTAGCACAACCCGATTGCCACATCGTACGCCAATGCTTTCTGCGCATGATCCGGATTCGTCATCGTGGTCGAATGATTGGTCGGGTTGTTTAATTTTCCGGCATCGAGAATCTCCACTACCTGCTCGTTATGCCAGTCCTTATAGCCTTCCGGTGCGTCGCTCTTGCCATCCTCGCCGATCACGTTGCCGTTGTCGTCTACCCAAGCCTTGCGACCGTCACGACGCGCACGCATTCGAAGGATCGCGTGATCCTCGTATCGTTGCGAAGCTTCACTCCCGACATCACCTTTGGCTACATCGTCGGGCGACTGCGATTGGTAAGTATCGTAGGGATCGTCGGATTTCTTGTCCGCCTTCTCGGCGTTCCGAGCCGCAGCGGGTGTATCGTAGCCGTCGTTGAAATCACTCTCGGCGTTACCATCCTTTATCAGGATCGGGTTGTGCGGATCATTACTTCGGAACGTCTGCGGCGCGAACGGCTCGTCGAGCGCTGGCGCGTTTGCGGTCACCGTCCAGTATTTCGGAGGATCCGCATTGACAGGAAACATCTTGAAACTCGACGTCACCAGCGTCACCAGGTAGAAAACCGGTGCGGAAGCCGTGGTGAAGAGCTTGGCGATCGGATTCTCGTTTCCGCTCCACGCGCGGACCAGACCAAATTTTGCCGGCGGGGAAGGCGGAAACCAGAAACCGGGTGTCGTGCCCTCCTTCCCGTGACGCCAGTCATTTTCCCAATAACGATAGTCGCCGACTTCACCCACCTTCCAGTGCGTCGCAAACACCCGCTGCGTGAGCACGCCTTCCGCACCGATATCTATCAGCTCCTTCGACGGCTCTTTCTTGTCATCGTCGATATACCCGAGCCCGCGCCATCCTATTCCCTGAACCGTTACGGCGGAAATCACCTGGTCGTGAGGGCAGCAATACAGCGTCACGCGACCATGGGTGTAGCCGTTCAAGCCGTGTGACTTCCGATCGGCATCGGCCGAATACGGTTTGCCTTTCTCCGATGTCCGGCAATTGCCCATCTCTCTATCGAGCTTGTCCGCAGGCATTTCGAACGCAGAGCGGGCACGAATGATGTCGAGAAACGCGCGTAGTGTCTTTGTGCGGGCATCATAAGTCTCGCGGCCACGCCGGTGTTTGGAATCCTTGATATCCCGCTGAGCCCAGGTATCCATTCCCGTGTCGGTATTGGCGACGCTATAGGGAGGATTCGCCAGCACATAGGCATCGGCAACGCACCGCCCCGAGTTGCCCCAGCGGTCGGTCACCGCCTCCAACTGGTCGCCGAAGAACGCCGCCGTCAATCCGACCATGTTCCCCTGACTGTGGCACACGATCGTGATAGGCACGTTCGCCTGCTTCTTGCGAATCGATTCCACCAGTTTGGCCAGACGCAGCGCGGCGAGCACTCCATAAGTACGGGGCGGGGTTCGGTACAGTGGGCGCGTCGTCGGATTCAGCGCCTGGACAGAAATCCACCCGAAGATCCGGTCGTCGATCCCCTCGTGCCACAGATCCGGCAAGCTCGAACAGCCGTTCGCAAACGGACCACCTCCCCAATAGTTCTGTTCGTTCAGGAAAATCTTGTCCCCGTATTCCTTCAACTCTTCCTTGTTGGCCTTATAGCCCCAACGGAAATGGATCACCGGAGAAAATGCGGGATCGGGCTTGATGTAGGTATCCGGTAGAAGCGCGGGATTGATAAAACCATCAGGCGTCAAACCGTCCGTGTACGCGACGGGACTCATCTGACCGCCGATCACGCCCGTATGATTCAACTGATCATCGAGCCGGGCGAGCCGCCGGTTCAACCCCTTGCACAAACCCTCTTCCGCGCCCTTGTACCATTCACCCTCCGAGTTCACGCCGTGTACGAAAATGATCACGCCGGGCAGTGGCTGCTGCTTCACGCAGATCAGTTCGTTCTGCATATCGAAGAGCGTCGGCCCCTGGCCTTCGCCGATCACGATGCTTGGTGGTTCACTCGCGTTTGCGGCAGCATTGCCGCCCGCAGCCGGCGGCGCACCGGGCGACGAGGGGCCCAGTGGATTCAGAAATGAATCGGTCATGCGTTATTCCCCGGAATGCTCAGATATTTTTCTTGATGAATTGCACGGTCAGTTGCTCGAACTGATTGCCGTTGATTGGCGGCAGCTTGCCTGCCGAATCGGTTTTCTGGTCCAGCAAGTCGCCGGACACCTTCTTGACCTCGGCATCGAATCCCGGTGCGGGCTGCCCATCCGTCGCCCGCACCAGCTTCGGCACCCGCCCGAGCGGCGAATGGCTGAACGCCGGCAGTTCGCCACTCATGCTGGCGGGGCCCTGCCACGAGTGGCCGGCAGACTTCACCGTGAACGTTCCGGGGCAGCCCAATTCGATATTCGCGCCGTCCAGCTTCAGGTACGCCCCGCCGGACGTCATCAGCACGACCTGGTCCTTGCCCAGCACCGACGCCTTGCCGCCCGCCGCCGTCACCTGGAAATTCTTCGCGGAATCGATCTGCGTATCGTCGTTCTGACTTTGCATCAGCAACTTGCCCTGATTCGCGATCGTCGTGATGCCCGCGCTTTGTGCAAACAACCACAGCCCGTTACCGGCCTGCATGTTCAGCTTCTGGCCGCTCGTGAATTGCAGATGATTGGCGGCAACTTGATCGATGTTCTCGCCCGCGTAGGTCACGTGCGTTTTCGGCGTAATGTTCAACGAACCGGCCTGCGCGCCAAATGCCATCAGCGCCTGCGAGGCACCGTTGCCACCGGCTCCCGGCCCCCAGTCCTTGAACGCGGCGGAGAGCGTCGACTGCCCCGCCGTGTCGGTCGCCTGCCCGCCGTGCTGCCCCGCATAGTCGCCAAGCGACTTGAACAGATCCGTACACTGCTGGAGCAACTGGATCAGCTCGTCACGATCGAGCTGGCCGCCGCTCGCCTGGGTACGCGCGTAAGTCGTCAAGAGCATCCCCTGCGCAGCGCGCAATGCCGCAGCGGCATCGGTCCGAAGTTCTGCGCCTTGGCCGCGATCGGCGCCTTGCCCGTTATCGCGCGGCTGGGTCAGATACCCGAGATTCAACTGGGAATGAGCATGCTCGGACGCCAACTGCGCACTGATTTGCTGCGGCGTATCGTCGAGTCGAAGCTGGTTATACCGTTGCCCGGTGATCTCTTTCGTCTTGATGCCGGTCAGGTAGCGATTACCAGGCAGACTACCGGTATGACTGAATGCCGCCGGCATGTTGGCGCCGTTCGGCAGGACCCCGAGGATGATCAGGCGATCGGGATCGCCGCCCAGGCAGCCCAGCAGCACTTCGGTATTGACGCGCGGCAGAATGGTCTGGCCGAAGGTCGGCCCCGCCAGGCTCGATGCGACACGGATCGGCGCGCTGTCGCCCAGGTTCCCGTTCGTTCCCGCACCTTGCGCATGTTTGTGATCCGCCGAGTCCTGACCCAGGACCATCACGTACACGCAGCCAGTCTCGTCACAAGTGACTTCGTCCGATCCGCTCCCGACCACGCGTCCTGTGATCAACGGCGTGAGTGGCAAATCGATTTTCGTGTCGTAGATCGGCGTCAGCGGCGTGCCTCGCGGCACACACGTGAACTGGTTCTCGTAGCGCGTATCCTGATCGGCCGGATCCTGGTTGCCCGTCACCGGCGGCTGCTCGAGCGAGTGACTGGTCGAGAACAACGTCTGCGCCCGTTCGCTCAGCTCCTTCGGCAAGTTGTTCCACACGTTGTGATACAGCGACGTGATCACGAACTGTCGCTGCTCGGCGGGCCGTGCATTCCAGTCCGAATCTCCCGTGATCGTCACCCAGGTGCCGACCTGGAGATCGCGGATGCCACTTTTGCCGTCGTAACGGACCGCGTGCGCTTCGCGCGCCAGAATCCGGTCTTCAGTGATCCGGTCGAGATCCGCCCACGAGTCCGCCACGTGCGGACTCTCGATCACGATATCGGTCAACAACTGAGCCAAGTCGTTGCCCGCCTCGCCCTGATCGAGGCCGGCCGGTCGGCTCGATTGGTCCACGTTCGCCTTCCGGTAGTCCCATGTCGGCCGGCTTGCTTCGCCCGAGATCAGTTCCTGGCGCATGGTCAGCACCGTGATCGTATCGCGCTCTTCGGTGCCCGCATCGCGCGGATGCAACCGCACCGTACCCGACGGCGCTTCGGACAACTTGTGCGGGTCGTCGCAGAACACCATCGTATGCACGGGCGGCTCACCGTCTTTCGATTGGCCGCTCGCGCGCCCGGGACGGACGAACATCGTGATGCCGTCGCGACGCAAGAGTCGCGACACGAAGCGCGCATCCGACTCGTTGACCTGGCGCATGTACGAACGCTTCGGATACCGGGACAGATTCAGTCCGGACAGATCAAACTCAAATGCACGAGCAAGGGTCTGGCTACGCTGCCGCCATTCATTAAGCACGACGTTGAGCACGTCGATTACGTTGACGTTTCGGAAAATTCGGGAATTAGTGCGCTTGTGGAGCAGATTTACCGCATCGGTCACAGTGAATTGGTAAATCGTGAGCTCACCATCGGATCGTCCGACCTGAACCGCGCTGATGATTGCGTTGATCGCGTGCTTGCCGCCGCGATCGGTAACCAGCCCGACCGATACGGGTGTACCGATAAAAAGCTTGGGCGAGAGGTTTCCGTTTTGCGAAACGCAAGTCAGGCGGCCATCGATGCCGGTCATCATGCTTTCGCGGATACTCACATGCTGCAAGGCGAGCTGCGCGCCCAGATCTTTTTGCGAAGCGCCCCAGTTCAGTGTCACGGGGCGCCGATTCGTATCAATCCCCGATACGAAATTGCGGAACGCTTCTCGGATATTCACGACGGTCTCTCAGTTTGATTCGTTATGGCACGCTGACTTCCAGTGTGCTGTCGCTGTTTCGCGCGATTTTATCAAACTGTCATAAAAATACGTTCGTCGCCTCCAGAAATTGACAATATTCCACAGAGCGCTGCCTCTAACGCGCAAGGCGGTCGGGAATCCGCCCACGAATCGATTCTGGAATCAGACGATACTTATCGGTGGCAAAGGCGAGTTACGTTGTCATCTATTTCCAAGCCTTCACCAAGGGTTGCTTCAGGAGATACGCGCTCGGGAAAATGACGTCTCTCACAGCTAATGCCCGATCAATAGGCAGAGTTGCCCTCCGACATCATCGCAACCATCGGATAGTCCTTCACGCCGCAGATGATCGCGAGGCCTGTGCCCATGCTGCCCGACGTCAGTTCGACGACGGTCTGGCCCGGCTGCGACGTGCCGCTGCGTTCAGCTTCGTCAATGATGCCCCGCGCCGCGCGCTCCTTCTTGGGGAGTTCGGGTTTCTGGTAGTCAAGTTTCGCGAGAATGATGCCTTCGAGGCCGCGTGCTTTCGTCAGCCTGTCGAGGAACGAGTGGTGTCACGCCGATTGCGTGGACGATGGAATTGAGCGCTTTACTCATGATGGCCTCCTGATTCGGAGTGCATCAATTGCGATGCGACGCACTGAAGCCAGCGTGTCGAAGCGACGCTTGTATGTTCTTGCGATGGAGATTCGTTCGACGTATCGGTCGAAGTCGAAACGCTAAGCTGCGTGTCGCGGCTCGGGACACACGACAATCCCCCCGACCGGAAAAGCGACCACCGAAAAGACAAAGGGCCGGGAGAATCAATCTCCCGGCCCTTCGTTCAATATGGTGCCGGCTGCAGGACTCGAACCCGCCACCTGATGATTACAAATCAACTGCTCTACCAGATGAGCTAAGCCGGCGTAGCGCGAGATTCTACCTCATTTCACGATCTTGAGGCGAGGTCTGCTGCCACCTTTCGAGCCATCGCCGTCACCGTCGGTTTTCGGCGGTTCATCGGCGCCTTCGGAGGGTTCCTCGTTCGCGCCGCTGTCGGCAACCGGCGTCAACACAGCCGGCGACTCGTCGCGCTGCGCATCATCCGTCTGCGCCGCATCTTCGTCGAACGCACCCGAATCCTCACCTTCGCCCGCGACCGCATCGACCTGGAACGCCATCCCCTGCCCGTTCTCGCGCGCATAGATCGCGAGCACGTTGGCAACCGGAATCTCGATCTTGTGCGCCTTCCCGGAGAACCGGGCAGTGAACTCGATCCACTCGTTGCCCATCTGCAACTGGCTCGTCGCCTCGAAGCTGATGTTGAGCACGATCTCGCCGTCACGCACGAACTGACGCGGCACGCGCGTCGAGTTGTCGACCCTCACCGCGATATGCGGCGTGTAACCGTTATCGGTGCACCACTCGTACAACGCGCGCAGCAGATAAGGCTTCGTTGAAATCTCTTGCATCACAATCCTCGAACCCGGAGCGGGCGCGCGGCACGCCGCGCCGCCCTCTCCGTCTTGCCTTCATTGCATCATCAACGACGCATGACCTTTTCGGACGGCGTCAGTGCTTCGATATAGGCCGGACGGCTGAAGATCCGCTCCGCGTACTTCATCAGCGGCGCAGCGTTCTTCGACAGCTCGATGCCGTAGTGATCCAGGCGCCACAGCAGCGGCGCGATCGCGACGTCGAGCATCGAGAACTCCTCGCCGAGCATGTACTTGTTCTTCACGAAGATCGGCGCGAGTTGCGTCAGGCGATCGCGGATCGCGAGGCGTGCCTTCTCGTGATTCTTCTCCGCTGCCTTGCCCTTCTCGTTCTCGAGCGTGCTGACGTGAACGAACAGTTCCTTCTCGAAGTTGAGCAGGAACAGGCGCGCGCGTGCGCGCTGCACGGGGTCGGCCGGCATCAGTTGCGGATGCGGGAAGCGCTCGTCGATGTACTCGTTGATGATGTTCGATTCGTACAGGATCAGGTCACGCTCGACCAGGATCGGCACCTGACCATACGGGTTCATCACCGAAATGTCTTCCGGCTTGTTGAACAGGTCGACGTCACGGATTTCGAAGTCCATGCCCTTCTCGAACAGCACCAGCCGGCAACGCTGGGAGAACGGGCAAGTTGTGCCGGAATACAGAACCATCATATTTGCGTTTCCTCAAAAAAGCCGAGGGCCGGCACGCGGCGAAACCCCTTTCACGGGTTCCGCGTTGCGCCGGCCCCACGCCGGTCAGGCGTGTTTACTTGATATCTTTCCAGTACGCGGCATTGAGCCGCCAGGCCAGGAAAGTCAGGACACCGAGAAAGACCAGCACCCACACGCCGAGGCGCTTGCGGGTATGCTGGGCCGGCTCGGACATCCATGTCATATAGGCCACCAGGTCGGCAACCGCAGCATCATAGTCCGGTGGCGACAACGTCCCCGGCGTGACCTGCTGGAAGCCGACGAGCGTGTGGGCCTTCTCGCCCGTCTCCTCGTCCGTCTTGTCTTCGAATTTGGCGATGCGCTGCCCCTGCAGTTGCCACAACACATGGGGCATGCCGACGTTCTCGAACACCGCGTTGTTCCAGCCGGACGGCCGCGTATCGTCGCGGTAGAAACTCCGCAGATACGTATACAGCCAGTCGCGGCCGCGCGCGCGCTCCTCGACCGACAGGTCGGGCGGCGAGGTGCCGAGCCAGTTCTTCGCGTCTTCGGGCCGCATCGCGACGGACATCGTGCTCCCGACCTTGTCGGTCGTGAACAGGAGATTCGTTTCGATCTCCTTCGGGGATATGCCCAGATCCGTCAGACGGTTGTAGCGCATCAGGTTCGCGCTGTGACAGTTCAGGCAATAGTTTACAAACAATTGCGCGCCGTGCTGAAGCGAAACGAGATTTTCCGTGTTATCGGGCGCCCGGTCGAGCGGAAAATTACCTTCCGCCCGCACGCCCGGCGCCACCAACAGCGCACACGCGGTCGCCCCGATCAGTGCGAGTGTCGAAAGCAGTTTCTTCATGTCGTTCTCTCCTCGCTCACATTAATGGGGCTTGAAGCGCACCCGCTCCGGCGGCTGCTTGAACGTGCCAAGCTGCGTCCAGACGGGCATGCCGAGGAAGAACGCGAAATAGATCAGCGCACAGGCCTGCGCGATCAGCGTCGCAACCGGCGATGGCGGCCGCGTGCCGAGGAACGCGAGGGTCAGGAACGCCGCGACGAAGATCCCGAGGAACACCTTGTGGAACAGCGGCCGGTAGCGGATCGACTTCACCGGGCTGCGGTCGAGCCACGGCAGGAAGAACAGCGTGATCACCGCCGAGCCCATCACGACGACGCCCCAGAACTTCGACTCCGTCAGGTACATGAACACGACGATCGCCGCGGCCAGCACCGGCAGCCCGACTTTCCACTTGCCGCGCGCGCGGATCAGCGCGAGCACGCCGAGTACCGCGATCACAATCATCAGCACGATCTTGAACGGGTCGGTGGTCGCGCGCAGCATCGCGTAGAACGCGGTGAAGTACCAGACCGGCGCGATCTCGGGCGGCGTCTGCAGCGGGTTCGCCGGGACGAAGTTGTTCGCCTCGAGGAAGTAGCCGCCCATCTCCGGCGAGAAGAACACGATCATCGCGAAGACCATCAGGAACACGCACACGCCGAGGAAATCGTGCACCGAGTAGTACGGATGGAACGGGATGCCATCGAGCGGAATGCCGTTCTCGTCCTTCTTCGCCTTGATCTCGATGCCGTCCGGGTTATTCGACCCCACTTCGTGCAGCGCGACGAGGTGCGCGATCACGAGGCCGATCAGCACGAGCGGAATCGCGATCACGTGGAACGCGAAGAAGCGGTTCAGCGTGACGTCGGACACGACGTAGTCGCCGCGAATCCACAGCGACAGATCGGGGCCGACGAACGGGATCGCCGAGAACAGGTTCACGATCACCTGCGCGCCCCAGAACGACATCTGGCCCCACGGCAGCAGGTAGCCGAAGAACGCCTCGGCCATCAGGCACAGGAAGATCGCGCAGCCAAAGATCCACACGAGCTCGCGCGGCTTGCGGTACGACCCGTACAGCAGCCCGCGGAACATGTGCAGGTAGACGACCACAAAGAACATCGATGCACCGGTCGAGTGCAGGTAGCGGATCAGCCAGCCCCACGGCACCTCGCGCATGATGTACTCGACCGACGCGAACGCGAGCGTCGAATCGGGCTTGTAGTTCATCGTCAGGAAGATGCCCGTGACGATCTGGTTGACGAGCACGAGCAGCGCGAGGGAGCCGAAGAAATACCAGAAGTTGAAGTTCTTCGGTGCGTAGTACTCGGAAAGGTGCTTCTTCCAGGTGGACGTGAGCGGGAAGCGCTGGTCGATCCAGCCGGTGAGACCTGTCGTGGAGACTTCCTTGTTGTCGGCGGCCATCACGCTTCTCCTTTCTCGTCCTTGCCGATCACGAGGGTCGTCGCCGACGTGAACATGTAGGGCGGGATGTCGAGATTCTGAGGCGCCGGCTTGTTCTTGAACACACGGCCGGCGAGGTCGTAGGTCGAACCGTGGCACGGGCACAGGAAACCGCCCGGCCAGTCGTCCGGCAGGTTCGGCTGCGGACCCGTCGTGAAGCGTTGGCTAGGCGTGCAGCCGAGGTGCGTACACACGGCCATCACGACGAGAATGTTCTTGCGATCGGTCCGCGAGCGATATTCGTTGGCGCAATACGCGGGCAACGGCATCGAATACGGGGACTTCGTGGTCGGATCGGCCACTTCCTTGTCGGCCTTGACCACGTCGGCCAGCATCGAATCGGTGCGATTCAGGATCCAGACGGGCTTGCCGCGCCACGGCACGGTGACCATCTCGCCGGGCTTCAGGCTGCTGATGTCGACCTCGACCGGTGCACCGGCCGCTTTCGCTTTCGCGGACGGCGCAAGCGACGCCGCGAAAGGTATGACGGTGGCTACGCCTCCCACGCCACCTGCTACGGATGTCGCAATCAGCCAGGTACGGCGGCCGCTGTCGACGCGTTTCTCTTCCTTGTCTCGCATCACACGCCCCACTTCTGAGTTGGATTTTCCGTCACGACTTTCCATTCCGCCGCTAGTTTGCTCGAATGGAGTCGCCATTTACAAGGCCCGGAGATGAAAATCCCTTCGAAGTGATTGATAGTTAAGGGTTATCCCCCACTATCGGAGCGATTAAATCATTTCTCTTTTAAGCATCCGCTACATTGGTGGATTTCGATGCACTGCCGCAAATCCGGCGTTCAGACCGGATTATGAATATCGATAAAAAGGTGTTCGAGATCGAATTCCTCGGACAAGTGGGCGCCAAGCGCCTGGATTCCGTAGCGTTCGGTCGCATGGTGCCCTGCCGCAACGAACGCGACACCGCTCTCGGCGGCCGTGTGCGTCACGTATTCGGATACCTCGCCGGTCAGGTACACGTCTGCGCCGGCGTCGATCGCCGCGTCGAAGTAGCTCTGCGCGGCGCCCGTGCACCACGCGATGCGGCGCAGCTGCAGGTCCGGATCGCCGAGCACGAGCGGCGTGCGGCCGAGCGTGCGCTCGACCTTCGCGACAAAGTGCTCGAGCGTGACGGGCATCGGCAGCGTCGCCATCCAGCCGAGGTCGCCGTCGCCGAAACGCTGCTCGCCGATCAGCCCGAGCTTCTCGCCGAGCTGCGCGTTGTTGCCGAACCGGGGGTGCGCGTCGAGCGGCAGGTGGAACGCGAACAGGTTCAGGTCGTTCGCGAGCAGCAGCTTCAGGCGCTGATACTTGCGGCCGGTGATCTGCGGGGCCTCGTTGCGCCAGAAATAGCCGTGATGAACGAGCACGGCATCTGCCCCCCATTCGAGCGCGGCTTCGAGGAACGCGAGCGACGCGGTCACGCCGGTGGCGATCTTCTCGATCTTGCGGCGCCCCTCGACCTGGAGGCCGTTCGGGCAATAGTCCTTGAAGCGCGCGGTTTCAAGGGTATTGTTCAAGTACAATTCAAGTTCGATCCGATCCATATAAACCTCTAATCCATTCAGATGCTTAGACGCTTCTGGCTGTTCTTCGCGCAGGCGGTTACCGTGCTGCTCGCGCTGATGTTCATCGTCGTGACGCTCAAGCCGCAATGGCTGCAACGGCAAGGACAGCTCGGCAAGCAGCTCGCCACGCCGATCGTTGCGCTGCGGGAAGTCGCACCGGGCATCGGCGGCGCACCGGCGACCACGTCGTACGCGGAAGCCGCGCAGAAGGCGATGCCGGCCGTCGTCAACGTATTCTCCAGCAAGGACGGCTCGCTGCCGCCCGACCCGCGCGCGAAAGATCCGCTGTTCCGCTACTTCTTCGGCGACCGCAACGCCCGCAAGCAGCAGGACGAACCGGCAGCCAACCTCGGCTCGGGCGTTATCGTGAGCCCTGAAGGTTACATTCTAACGAACCAGCACGTCGTGGACGGCGCCGACCAGATCGAAGTCGCGCTCGCCGATGGCCGCACGGCCACCGCGAAGGTGATCGGCAGCGATCCCGAGACCGATCTCGCCGTGCTGAAGATCAACATGACGAACCTGCCGACGATCACGCTCGGACGCTCCGACCAGTCGCGGGTCGGCGACGTCGTGCTCGCAATCGGCAACCCGTTCGGCGTCGGCCAGACGGTCACGATGGGGATCATCAGCGCACTCGGCCGCAACCATCTCGGCATCAACACGTTCGAGAACTTCATCCAGACCGACGCCCCCATCAACCCCGGCAACTCGGGCGGCGCGCTGGTCGACGTGAACGGTAACCTGCTCGGCATCAACACGGCGATCTACTCGCGCTCGGGCGGCTCGCTCGGCATCGGCTTCGCGATTCCGGTATCGACCGCGCGCACGGTGCTCGAAAGCATCATCACGACGGGCTCGGTCACGCGCGGCTGGATCGGCGTCGAGCCGCAGGACGTCACGCCGGAGATCGCCGAATCGTTCGGGCTCCAGCAGAAATCGGGCGCGATCGTTGCGGGCGTGCTGCAGGGCGGCCCGGCCGACAAGGCCGGCATCAAGCCGGGCGACATCCTGGTCACGGTCAACGGCGAGGAGATCACCGATACGACGAAGCTGCTGAACGTCGTCGCGCAGATCAAGCCGGGCACGCCGACCAAGGTGCACGTCGTGCGCAAGGGCAAGGAGTTCGACATGAGCGTCGTGATCGGCAAGCGCCCGCCGCCGCCGAAGCAGACGCTCGACGAACAGGATAGCGACACCGAGTGACGTTCGGCGGGCGGCGCGCCGACGCGTGCCGGCCGCGGGCGAAAATGAAAAAGGGCAGCCGGCGGCTGCCCTTTTGCTTTGCATCGAAGACCTTGTTGCCGAGGACGTGGCCTCAACGCCCGCCTTCCGGCCGCCAACGCCACCGGGCCGCATCAGGCATGGCCGGAAGAAGGCCACCCGCCGCCCGGCGCACCGTCGTCAACTCGCGGCTTCGCCGTTCTCCGCCTCGCCCTCTTCGGCCGGCTTCTTCGGTACGAAGAACCGTGCGGCCAGGATCCCGGCCTCGTACAGCACGATCAGCGGCAACGCGAGCATCAGTTGCGAGAATACGTCCGGCGGCGTGACGACCGCGGCGACGACGAACGCACCGACGATCACGTACGGCCGGATCTCCTTCAGCTTCTTCACCGTCAGCACGCCCATCCGGACGAGCAGCACGACGACGATCGGCACCTCGAACGTGACCCCGAACGCGATGAACATCCCGAGCACGAAGCTCAGGTAGTTGTCGATGTCGGTCGTCATCTCGGCGCCGAGCGGTGCGTTGTAGTGCGCCATCACGCGGAAGATCGTCGGGAACACGAGGAAGTACGCGAACGCCATCCCGCACAGGAACAGGATGTAGCTGCTGCCGACGAGCGGCACGACGAGCTTCTTCTCGTGCTGGTACAGCCCGGGCGCGACGAACGCCCAGATCTGGTAAAGCACGACCGGCAGCGCGATCACGAGCGCGACGAGCATCGTGACCTTCATCGGCACGAAGAACGAGCCGGTGACGTCGGTGACGATCATCTTGCCGTCCTTCGGCAGGTTCTGCATCAGCGGCCGCGCGAGCAGCTTGAAGATGTCGGGCGCCCAGTAGACGAGCCCGAGGAACACGACGATCACGGCCAGCCCCGCGCGAATGATGCGATCGCGAAGCTCGACGAGATGGGAAATGAAGGTTTCTTCCGGGGCGTCGCCCGGGTTCTGCTGGGGGTCGCTCACACCGGCCCTCGGTAGGATTGACGAGCGAGCATGCGCTCGGCTCAGAAGAAGCGCGTCGGCCGGCGCAGGCTGGCCGGCTGGTGGCGCGCGACTCGCGCGGCGCCCGACTGCACGTGCGTGCGGCGGGTGGTCGCGCGCTTGTACCAGACAGGCGTCGCCGCCTGCTTGACACGCCAGTTGCGGCGCTTCGGCGCGAGCGCGGCCGTACTGCCGCGCCACGACGACGCCGCGGGCGTGTCGGAACCGTACGACCCGGTGTCGCCGGAGGCCTCGTTAAGACCGCCGACCGCGGAATGCCACGTGTCGTTCAGTTCCTTCTCGTGCTCGCGCAGGTTGTCGTGAATCGTCGTCTCGACATTGCGCGCGGCCGACTCGAAATCGGTCTTCATCGTCCGCAGCGCGTCGAGTTCGATTTCGCGCGAGACCTCGGCCTTCACGTCGTTGATGTACCGCTGCGCGCGGCCGAACAATGCGCCTGCCGTACGCGCGACGCGCGGCAGGCGCTCGGGGCCGAGCACCACGAGTGCGACGACGCCGATCAGCGCCATCTTCGTAAGACCGAGATCCAGCATCGCGAATGCCTGTCAGCGTGCCGGCGTTACGCCTTGTTCGAATCGGAACGCGTCGTTTCCTTCGCGTTGACGTCGACCGAGCCCGAGCGCGGCAGTTGCTGCGCGTCGGCCGGCGTTTCGCCTTCCTTCATGCCGTCCTTGAAACCCTTCACCGCGCTGCCGAGATCGTTGCCGATGTTGCGCAGCTTCTTCGTACCGAAAACCAGCGCGACGATCAGCAGCACGATCAGCCAGTGCCAAATGCTCAATCCACCCATGATGAAACCTCTCCTCAACCACGCCGTTGCGCGGCGCAAATCGCCGGCGACGCGCCGGCTTCGACTATCGATGCGGGGAAAACGCCCCGCGCCGTCAACCCATCCGATGCCACGGACGCGGGCCGGCCAGGATATGCGCGTGCAGGTGATAAACCTCCTGCCCGCCGCCGGGGCCCGTGTTGATCACCGTGCGAAAACCGGTTTCGCCGCCCGTATACGCGACACCGAGCTGGTCGGCGAGGCGCGCGACGAACAGCATCAGCCGGCCGAGCATCGGCGCATCGCCGTCGCTCACCGCCGACAGCGTCGGCAGGTGCCGGCGCGGAATCACGAGCACGTGCGTCTCGGCCGCCGGGCGGATGTCGCGGAACGCGACGAATTCGTCGTCCTCGTGCACCTTCGTGCTCGGAATCTCGCCTGCCGCGATCTTGCAGAACAGGCAATTCGGATCGTGACTCATGTTGCTCCTGCGAAACGCCCGCCGCGGCCGGTCAGAACCACGCCTGCGGATCGAGCGTCTTGTTGTCGTTCAGGTACAGCCAACCCTTGATGATACGGTACAGCGTCCAGATCCATGTGACAAACATCACTGCGAATCCGACCACCACGAACGCCAGCGCGAACCCGATCACATAGGCGATCAGCGCGCGCCAGAACGTGCGGATCTGCCACTCGAAGTGATCAGCGTACGGCGTGCCGGCCACATCGCCGCGCTTCACATAGTTGATGATGATCGCGATGATGCCCGTGACGCCGCCCGTCAGCCAATGAAACGCGTAGAGGCCATAGAGCACGTGAGTCAGCGTGCGCAGCCCGTTCAGGCGTTCGGCGTCCGCGGCCCCCGGCACCGACGGCGGCGGAAACTGGCTTGGTGTGTCGGTCATGATGCTACCCCCGTTAGATGACAATTCTTACAGCTTACCGCACTGTCGCCACCGCGGCGGGCGCAAGCGTGTCACCCGCCGTTTTCCTCGCGCTCGCGACGCTTGCGCAGCGCCTTCTCCTCGATGCCCGACAACCCTTCGCGGCGCTCGAGCTCGGCGATCACGTCGGCCGGGCTCAGATCGAAGTGCGACAGCATCACGAGGCAGTGGAACCACAGGTCGGCCACCTCGCCGACGAGCGCGGTCGGCGCGCCGCCCTGGCGCACGTCTTTCGCGGCCAGCACGACTTCCGTCGCCTCTTCGCCGATCTTCTTCAGCACCGCGTCGTCGCCCTTGTGGAACAGGCGCGATACGTACGATTGGTCGGGATCGCCGCCCTTGCGGCTATCGATCACGGCCGCGAGGCGCAGCAGCGTGTCTTCGGTCGATTGCGTCATTTGTAGATGTGTTCGGGATCTTTCAGCACCGGTTCGACCGCGACCCAGTCGCCGTCGTCGACGGTGCCCTCGAATTTCTGGAAGAAGCACGAATGCCGGCCGGTGTGGCACGCGATGCCCGACACCTGCTCGACCTTCAGCAGCACGACGTCCTCGTCGCAGTCGAGCCGCACCTCGTGCACGTGCTGCACGTGGCCCGACTCCTCGCCCTTGAACCACAGGCGCTTGCGCGAGCGCGAATAGTAGACCGCGCGCTGCGTCTCGACCGTCTTCGCCAGCGCCTCGCGGTTCATCCACGCGAACATCAGCACGTCGTTCGTCGACGCTTCCTGCGCGATCACCGGCACGAGGCCGTGGTCGTCCCAGCGGACCTTGTCGAGCCACGCGGGCAGGGATTTCGTTTCCGTATTCATCACAGCCTCACCGGAATGCCCTGGTCGGCCATGAAGCGCTTCGCCTCGCCGACCGTGTGCTCGCCGTAGTGGAAGATGCTCGCGGCCAGCACCGCGTCGGCACGGCCGTCCTTGATGCCGTCCGCGAGATCCTGCAGCGAGCCGACGCCGCCCGATGCGATCACCGGCACCGGCACCGCGTCCGACACGCCGCGCGTGAGCGCGAGGTCGAAACCCGATTTCGTGCCGTCGCGGTCCATGCTCGTGAGCAGGATCTCGCCCGCGCCGAGCTCGGCCATCTTGCGCGCCCATTCGATCGCGTCGAGGCCCGTGCCCTTGCGGCCGCCGTGCGTGAACACTTCCCAGCGCGGCGTCTCGCCGTCGGCCGACACGCGCTTCGCATCGATCGCGACGACGATGCACTGCGAGCCGTACTTGTCGGCCGCGTCGCGCACGAGCTGCGGGTTCGCGACCGCCGACGAATTCATGCTGACCTTGTCCGCACCCGCGTTCAGCAAGCGCCGCACGTCCTCGACGGCGCGCACGCCGCCGCCGACGGTCAGCGGAATGAACACCTGCGACGCCACCGCCTCGATGATCGGCAGGATCAGGTCGCGCTGGTCGGACGTCGCGGTGATGTCGAGGAACGTCAGTTCGTCGGCGCCCTGGTCGTCGTAACGGCGGGCGATTTCGACGGGGTCGCCCGCGTCGCGCAGTTCGACGAAATTGACGCCCTTGACGACACGCCCGGCGGTCACGTCCAGGCAGGGGATGATGCGTTTAGCTAGAGCCATGATGTTGCGCCAAATGCCGCGATGGGACGGCCGGTTACGGAAGCCTCGCGCGAGGCTTCCGGTCGGGGCCGCCTGCAGGCAGCCCCGGCGAACGGGACAACCGCGCTTACGCGTTGTCGAGTTCGCCGTTCAGTTCGTCCGCGCGCTTTTGCGCGGCCGCGAAATCGAGATCGCCGGAGTAGATCGCACGGCCGCAGATCACGCCTTCGACGCCGTGCTCTTCCACTTCGCACAGATTCTCGATGTCCGTGAGGTTCGACAGGCCGCCGCTCGCGATCACCGGAATGCCGACCGCCTGCGCGAGCTTCACGGTCGCCTCGATGTTGATGCCCTGCAGCATCCCGTCGCGGCCGATGTCCGTGTAGACGATCGATTCGACGCCGTAGTCCTCGAACTTCTGCGCGAGATCGATCACTTCGTGGCCCGTCAGCTTGCTCCAGCCGTCGGTCGCGACCTTGCCGTCCTTCGCGTCCAGCCCGACGATGATGTTGCCGGCGAACGCGGTGCATGCGTCCTGCAGGAAGCCCGGATCCTTCACGGCCGCCGTGCCGATGATCACGTAGGACAGGCCCGCGTCGAGGTACTTCTCGATCGTCTCGAGGCTGCGGATGCCGCCGCCGAGCTGTACGGGGATTTCATCGCCGACTTCGTCGAGGATCGCTTCGATCGCCTCGAGATTCTTCGGCTTGCCGGCGAACGCGCCGTTCAGGTCGACCAGATGGAGCCGCCGGGCGCCGAGATTCACCCACTTGCGGGCCATCGCCGCCGGGTCCTCGGAGAAAATCGTGGCCTGGTCCATATCGCCCTGTTTCAGGCGCACACACTGACCGTCTTTGAGATCGATGGCCGGAATCAGCAACATAGCAATCGGGTATCGTCGTGGAGGAAGAAAAGAATCCGGCGCGTACCGGCCAACCCGGTACCGCGCCGTCTCGCTAGTTTAGTACAACTCTTTCGGCGCTTTGGCGCGCGAGCCCCGTAAGACGGGCCTCTCCGGCCCGCCGACTGTGGCACGCACGCGACGTTCACGGTTTCCAGTGTACGAAGTTGCGATACAGACGCAACCCGACCTCCGCACTTTTCTCGGGGTGGAATTGGGTCGCGAAGAGGTTATCCCGCGCGACCGCGGACGTAAACGGCGCGCCGTATGCCGTTTCGCCGACCGTATGCGCCGGGTTGTCCGGCTTCACGTAATAGCTGTGCACAAAGTAGAAATACGCGTCGTCGGGCACGCCGTCCCACAGCGGGTGCGGCTGCGTCTGACGCACGCGGTTCCAGCCCATCTGCGGCACCTTGAAGCGCGAGCCGTCGTCCTGCAGCCGGCCGTCGAGCTCGAAGCGCACGACCTTGCCGGGCAGCAGGCCGAGACCCTTCGTGTCGCCTTCCGCGCTCCAGTCGAACAGCATCTGCTCGCCGACGCACACGCCGAGCAGCGGCTTCGTGCGCGACGCCTCGATCACGGCCTCCTGCAGGCCCGATTCGCCGAGGCAGCGCATGCAGTCGGGCATCGCGCCCTGGCCGGGCAGCACGACGCGGTCGGCCGCGCGAATCGCGGCCGGCGTGTCGACGATCGCCACGTCGGCGGCCGGTTCGGCCTTCTTGAGCGCCTGCGCGACCGAGCGCAGGTTGCCCATCCCATAATCCACAATCGCAATCGAAGTTTTCATCTCAGTGCAGGCAGTAGTGCCCTCAGTCCATTGACGATGAATTCCACCGCCAGCGCCGACAGCATCAGACCCATCAGCCGCGTGGCGATGTTGATGCCCGTGCGGCCGATCCAGTTCGCGATCGGCTCGGCAAGCCGCATCGCGACGAAACACAGCAAGGCCAGGACCGCGCCGATCGCGACCAGCCCGGCCCGCTCATACCAGTGACGCGAATTCGCCGCATAGATGATCACCGTGCTGATCGAGCCGGGGCCCGTGAGCAGCGGAATCGCCAGCGGCACGACCGCGATGTTGTCCTTCAGCTCGGCCTCGTGGCGCTCCTCCGGCGTCGATCGCGTGTTGCCGATCTGCGCGTTCAGCATGTTGATCGCCATCAGCAGCATGATGATCCCGCCGCCTACTTCGAGCGAACCGACCGAAATGCCGAAGAAGTCGATGATCTGCTGCCCGAGCAGCGTCGTCACCGTCATCACGCAGAACACCGACACCGACGCGATCCGGATCGTGCGGCGCCGCTCGATGTCCGTCTGCTGCGCCGTCAGGCTCAGGAAGAACGGCACCGCGCCGATCGGGTTGATCAGCGCGAGCAGCGAAATGAACGATTTGAGCAGATCCATCGCAAGCCGGCGCCGTACGCCGAAGCCGTGAGGTTGTCCTTAGCGTCCGTCCGTTCGGAAGTTCAGAGGCTGCCCTTCGTCGACGGAATCTGCCCCGCCGCACGCTCGTCCAGCTCCACCGCCGCGCGCAGCGCACGGCCGAAGGCCTTGAACACCGTCTCGAGCTGATGGTGCGCGTTGATCCCGCGCAGGTTGTCGATGTGCAGCGTGACGCCCGCGTGGTTCACGAAACCGCGGAAGAATTCGATCGACAGGTCGACGTCGAACGTGCCGATCCGCGCACGCGTGAACGGCACGTGGAATTCGAGGCCCGGCCGGCCCGAGAAGTCGATCACGACGCGCGACAGCGCCTCGTCGAGCGGCACGTACGAATGGCCGTAGCGGCGGATGCCCTTGCGGTCGCCGATCGCCTTCGCGACGGCCTGCCCGAGCGTGATGCCGACATCCTCGACCGTGTGGTGGTCGTCGATATGCGTGTCGCCATGCGCTTCGACCTCGAGATCGACCAGACCGTGTCGCGCGATCTGGTCGAGCATATGGTCGAGGAACGGCACACCGGTGGCCAGCTTCTGCCGGCCGGTGCCGTCGAGATCGAGCTTCACACGGATCTGCGTTTCGCTGGTATTGCGAACGACTTCCGCCACACGCATGGCAATTCCTTGATTGAGTCTGATGTAAATGGGGATTGATCGTCGCGCGCCGCCGCGCCCTGGGCTCAACCGGGCAGCGCGAGTTTCAAAGCGGCCAGCAGGCGGGCGTTTTCGTCGGGAGAACCGACGGTCAGCCGCACGCATTCGGCCAGTAACGGATGCATTTTACTCACGTTTTTGACCAGCACCCGCTCGGTGAGCAGCGCATCGAACACGGCAGCCGCGTCCGGCACGCGCACCAGCAGGAAATTGCCGGCGCTCGGGAACACCGTCGCGCCCGGCAGCGCGGCCACGGCCTGCGCGAGGCGCGTGCGTTCCGCGCGCAGTTCGGCCGCCTGCGCGTCGAGCACGTCGAGGTGGTCGAGCAGGAAATCGGCGGTCGCCTGGGTCAGCACGTTGATGTTGTAAGGCGGGCGCACCTTGTCGAATTCGGTCAGCCATGCGTGCCGCCCGACGAGATAGCCGAGGCGGATGCCCGCGAGGCCGAGCTTCGACACCGTGCGCATCACGACGACGTTGTCGAACTCGGCGGCGCGCGGCAGCCACGAGCGCTCCGCGAACGGCTGGTACGCCTCGTCGATCACGATCAGACTGTGCCGCGCGGCCGCGACGATCCGCTCGACGTCGGCATCGTCGTACAGCGTGCCGGTCGGGTTGTTCGGGTACGCGAGATAGACGATCGCCGGGCGGTGCTCGGCGATCGCCGCGAGCATCGCGTCGACGTCGAGCGTCAGGTCGGCCTTCAGCGGCACGCCGACGAATTCGAGCTGCGCGAGCTTCGCCGACAGTTCATACATCACGAAGCCCGGCACCGGCGCGAGCACCTTCGCGCCAGGCTGCGCGCACGCGACCGAGATCATGCTGATGATTTCGTCCGACCCGTTGCCGAGCAGCACGTCGCATGCGGCCGGCACGCCCATCGCGTGGCGCAGCTTGTCGAGCAGTGCGGCCGGGCGCGGCGCCGGGTAGCGGTTCAGCGCGACCTGCGCGAGACGCTCGCCGAGCGCCGCAGCGAGCGGTTCGGGCAGCGGATACGGGTTCTCCATCGCGTCGAGCTTCACGAACCCGCTCGCGTCCGGCACCGGGTAGCTCGTCATCGCGAGCACGTCGCGGCGGATGATGTCTTGTGGCGTCGTCATGGTCTCAAGCCGGCGTGCACCGCGCCGGCATCAAATGGTCGGCAAGGCGGCGGCTGCCGCCCTGCGCTGCGTCTCATCAGCCGGCGCCGGCGCCGCAGCGCCCGCCCCCGGCCCCCGCGCGGAACGCGCGGGTTACCCCTTCATCCGGAACTCGGCGCTCTTCGCGTGCGCCTGCAGCCCCTCGCCGTACGCGAGCTCGGACGCGATCTCGCCGAGCGTCTGCGCGCCTTCGGCGCTGACCTCGATCAGGCTCGAGCGCTTGATGAAGTCGTACACGCCGAGCGGCGACGAGAAACGCGCGGTGCGCGACGTCGGCAGCACGTGGTTCGGGCCCGCGCAATAGTCGCCGAGGCTCTCGCTCGTGTAGCGGCCGAGGAAGATCGCGCCCGCGTGGCGGATCTGCTGGCCCCATTGCTGCGGCTCCAGCGCCGAGATTTCCAGGTGCTCGGGCGCGATGTCGTTCGCGATCCGGCATGCCTCGGCCATGTCGCGCACCTTGATCAGCGCGCCGCGGCCTTCGAGCGACGCGCGGATCACGTCCTGGCGCGGCATTGACGGCAGCAGCTCGTTGATCGCCTTCTCGACGCGCTCGAGAAACGCGGCGTCCGGGCACAGCAGGATCGACTGCGCGAGTTCGTCGTGCTCGGCCTGCGAGAACAGGTCCATCGCGACCCAGTTCGGATCGGTCGTGCCGTCGCACAGTACGAGGATTTCCGACGGCCCCGCGATCATGTCGATGCCGACCGTGCCGAACACGCGGCGCTTCGCCGACGCGACGTACGCGTTGCCGGGCCCGCAGATCTTGTCGACGGGCGGCACCGTTGCCGTGCCGTACGCGAGCGCAGCGACCGCCTGCGCGCCGCCGATCGTGAACACGCGATCGACGCCGCCGAGCAGCGCCGCGGCGAGCACGAGGTCGTTCTTCACGCCGTCCGGCGTCGGCACGACCATCACGATCTCGCCGACGCCCGCGACGCGCGCGGGAATCGCGTTCATCAGCACCGACGACGGATACGCGGCCTTGCCGCCCGGCACGTACAGGCCGACGCGGTCGAGCGGCGTGACCTTCTGGCCGAGCACCGTGCCGTCGCTTTCCGTGTACTGCCAGCTATGCGTGCCGCACTCGATCTTCTGCTTCTCGTGGTACGCGCGCACACGCGCCGCGGCCGCTTCCAGCGCCGCGCGCGCCTTCGGCGCGAGGCCGTCGAGCGCCGTCTGCAGCGCATCCTGCGGCAGTTCGAGCGCGGCGACGCTGTCCGCGCTCAGCCGGTCGAAACGGTTCGTGTACTCGAGCACCGCGGCGTCGCCGCGCGACTTCACGTCGGCGAGGATCTGCGCGACCGATTGCTCGATCGCCGCGTCTTCGCTCGCCTCGAATGCGAGCAGCGCACGCAGCGCGGCGTCGAAGCCGTCGCTCGTCGAATCGAGTTTGCGGATGGTGATGGCCATGGGAGTTCCGTTACGGTGATGCGCTCAACCGCCATTCTGCGACGCGCGTTCGAACGCGTCGAGGATCGGCTTGAGCGCCGCGCGCTTCAACTTCAGCGCAGCCTGGTTCACGACGAGGCGCGACGAGATCGCCATGATCTCCTCGACCTCGACCAGATTGTTCGCCTTCAGCGTGCCGCCCGAGCTGACGAGGTCGACGATCGCGTCGGCCAGGCCGACCAGCGGCGCAAGTTCCATCGAGCCGTACAGCTTGATCAGGTCGACGTGCACGCCCTTCGCCGCGAAGTGCTCGCGCGCGGTTTCGACGTACTTCGTCGCGACCCGCAGGCGCGCGCCCTGGCGTACCGCGTTCGCGTAGTCGAAGCCGGCCGGCACGGCCACCGACATCCGGCAGCGTGCAATGTTCAGATCGATCGGCTGGTACAGGCCCGAGCCGCCGTGCTCGACCAGTACGTCCTTGCCGGCCACGCCGAAATCGGCCGCGCCGTATTCGACATAGGTCGGCACGTCGCTCGCGCGCACGATGATCACGCGCAGGTTCGGGTCGGTCGTCGGCAGGATCAGCTTGCGCGACGTTTCCGGATCCTCGGCCACCTGCACGCCGGCTGCGGCGAGCAGCGGCAGGGTTTCCTCGAAAATCCGGCCCTTCGACAGGGCGAGGGTCAGCGGCACGCTCATGCTTGGCTCCCGGAGAGGCGGCGCACGTTCGCGCCGACGGCGGTCAATTTGGCTTCCATGCGGTCGTAACCGCGGTCCAGGTGATAGATGCGGTCGACGATCGTTTCGCCGTCGGCACGCAGCCCGGCGATCACGAGGCTCGCCGACGCACGCAGGTCGGTCGCCATCACGTTCGCGCCCGACAGTTTCTCGACGCCCGTCACGAGCGCGGTGTTGCCGTCGATCGTGATGTTCGCGCCGAGCCGGTTCAGCTCCTGGACGTGCATGAAGCGGTTCTCGAAAATCGTTTCGACGACCTGCGCGGTGCCCGTCGCGACCGTATTGAGGGCCATGAACTGCGCCTGCATGTCGGTCGGGAACGCCGGGTATTCCGACGTGCGGATCGTCACCGCCGACGGCCGGCGGTCCATCTTCACGCGCAGCCAGCTGTCGCCTTCCTCGATCGACACGCCGGCTTCGCGCAGCTTGTCGATCACCGCGTCGAGGATGTGCGGGCGCACGCCCGTCAGCATCACGTCGCCGCCCGCCGCCGCGACCGCGCACAGGAACGTGCCGGCCTCGATGCGATCGGGAATCACCGAATGGCGCGCGCCGTGCAGCCGCTCGACGCCCTGGATCACGAGGCGATCGGTGCCGATGCCGTCGATTTTCGCGCCCATCTCGACCAGCAAGTGTGCGAGATCGCTCACTTCCGGTTCGCGGGCCGCGTTCTCGATCACCGTTTCACCGTCCGCGAGCGTCGCGGCCATCAGCAGGTTTTCCGTCCCCGTCACCGTGATCATGTCGGTCACGATGCGCGCGCCCTTCAGGCGCTTCGCGCGCGCTTCGATGAAGCCGTGCTCGATGCTGATCTCGGCGCCCATCGCCTGCAGGCCCTTGATGTGCTGGTCGACCGGACGCGCGCCGATCGCGCAGCCGCCCGGCAGCGACACCTTCGCCTCGCCGAAGCGCGCGAGCAGCGGCCCGAGCACGAGGATCGATGCGCGCATCGTCTTCACGAGCTCGTACGGCGCCACGAGGTTGTCGACGCGCGACGCGTCGAGCTGCACGCGGCAGCCGTCGGTCTCGCTCTTCACGCCCATCTGGTTCAGCACCTTCAGCGTGGTGCGCACGTCCTTGAGGTTCGGCACGTTGTCGAGCTCGACCGGATCGGCGGTGAGCAGCCCCGCGCACAGGATCGGCAGTGCGGCGTTCTTCGCGCCCGACACGACGATCTCGCCGGACAGGCGGCGGCCGCCTTCGATCGCGAGCTTGTCCATCCCATGCCCCTGCAATTCCCCGTTGGCGGCCGGGTGTGCCGTGGCGACGCTCTGGACGGCGTCGCGCTCGTTGACGGTGACTTGCACTCAGTGAATTCCGGTTATGCGTTCTGCCATTCGGCGGGCGTCAGCGTCTTCATGCTGAGCGCGTGGATTTCCTGCTTCATGCGATCGCCGAGCGCCGCATAGACGAGCTGGTGCCGCTGGATCGGCCGCTTGCCTTCGAAGGCCGCCGACACGATCGTCGCGAAGAAATGCTGGCCGTCGCCTTCGACTTCCAGATGCGTGCAGGCGAGACCGCCGGCGATGTATTGCTTGACCTGTTCGGGAGTCGGCAACATGGTGTAAGGCTCCTGTCGGCGCGCGCCGCCCCGGGGGCGGCCGCTGCCTGTCGATATCAATGACGCAGTTTGTAGCCGGTCGCGAGCAGCCGCATCGCGACCATCGCGAGCAGCACGAAGAAACCGGCGACGATCGCGAGACTCGCGAACGGGTTGATGTCGGACGCGCCGAAGAACCCGAAACGGAAGCCGTCGATCATGTAGAAAAACGGATTGAGACGCGAAATCTCGCGCCACACGGGCGGCAGCGAGTGCGTCGAATAGAACACGCCGGACAGGAACGTCAGCGGCATGATCAGGAAGTTCTGGAACGCGGCGAGCTGGTCGAACTTCTCGGCCCAGATCCCGGCGATCAAGCCGAGCGTGCCGAGGATCGCCGAGCCGAGCAGCGCGAACGCAATGATGAACAGCGGCGCCGCGAAATGCATCGGGATAAACCAGATCGTCACGACGAACACGCCCGTGCCGACCGCGAGCCCGCGCACGACGGACGCGAGCACGTACGCGCCGAAGATGTCGCGGTACGACAGCGGCGGCAGCAGCATGAACACGAGGTTGCCGGTGATCTTCGACTGGATCAGCGACGACGAGCTGTTCGCGAACGCATTCTGCAGCACGCTCATCATCACGAGGCCCGGCACGAGAAAGCTCACGTACTCGACGCCCGGATACACCTCGACGCGGCCCGACAGCGCGTGGCCGAAGATCGTCAGATACAGCAGCGCCGTCACGATCGGCGCGCACACGGTCTGGAACGACACCTTCCAGAAGCGCAGCAGTTCCTTGTAGAACAGCGTTTGAAAACCGCTTCCCGGCACTCGCCGGGCCGCCCCAAGAGTGTCGGGCGCCCCCTCGGGGGGAAGCGAACGCAGAGAGCGTGGGGGTTCTTGTTTCATGCCAATCCCTCGATCACCTCGGCCCCGTTCATCACCTGGACGAACACATCCTCGAGGTCGGCCTTGCGGACCTCGATCTCGTCGAACGTGCAGCCCGCCGCGCGGCACTGCGCGAGGATGCGTTCGACATCGTCGTAGCTCGTGAGGCGCAGCAGGTGCTCGCCCGGCGCGCGTGCGGCCGGATCGGTCTCCAGCCCGCGCAGCTCGGCCGGCAGCGCGCCGGTCGCCAGGCGCAGGTAAAGCTGCAGCCCCGCGAAGCGGCGCAGCAGCGCGTCGGTGCGGTCGAGCGCGACCACTTCGCCACGGCGCAGCATCGCGATGCGGTCGCACAGCGACTCGGCTTCCTCGAGGTAATGGGTGGTCAGCACGATCGTGTGACCCTCGCGGTTCAGGCGCGAGATGAATTTCCACAGCGTCTGGCGCAATTCGACGTCAACGCCGGCGGTCGGCTCGTCGAGCACGATCACGGGCGGCCGGTGCACAAGCGCCTGCGCGACGAGCACGCGGCGCTTCATCCCGCCCGACAGCGCGCGCATGTTCGCATCGGCCTTCTCGGTGAGATCGAGATTGGCCATCACTTCGTCGATCCAGTCGTCGTTGCGACGCAGCCCGAAATAGCCGGACTGGATTCGCAGCGTCTCGCGGACGGTGAAGAACGGGTCGAAAACGAGTTCCTGCGGCACGACGCCGAGTGCGCGGCGCGCACCACGGAAGTCCTTGACGACGTCGTGGCCACGCACCGAGATACTGCCTTCGTCGGCCCGGGCAAGCCCGGCGAGGATGCTGATGAGCGTGGTCTTGCCTGCGCCGTTGGGGCCGAGCAGACCGAAAAACTCGCCTTCCTCGACCGACAGGCTGACGCCCTTGAGCGCCTGAAGCGACTTGTAGCGCTTCTTGACGTGACGGATTTCTATGGCTGACATGACTGTGCGCGACGCAATGGCCGCGACGCCTATTCTGTGCTTGCTGCGAAAGAAAATGGGGGCCGGACGCCGATTGGCTGCCCCGCAAAACGCTTGATTATAGGGCAAACCGGCTGGTGGAGCCGGCGCAGAAGGCGCGCGGCCTGAAGCTTGCACGCGCCGGCTGGCGCGGCAGGCTCCGGTCGGACAGCGTCAATGTCGCTCGGCGCCTTCGATGAGCGCGTCGACGCCATAGGCGCGCGCGAGGCTGGCGAGCTTCGGGGGGAGATTGAGGATGTCGAGGGTCGCGCCGCGCGATTTGGCGGCACGTTGCCATGCAAGCAGCACGGCGAGCGCGGACGAGTCGAACTGCGTCAGCGCCGCGCAATCGACGGCGGTCGCACCCGCGCCGACGCGCGCAAGACCGTCCGCGAGCGCGGACTTCGCGCTCGCGACGGTCAGCGAGGACCCTGCTTCGAAGCCGCTCACGACGCCTGCTTGCCGGAGGCAAGCTGCTGGTTGCGCTGCGTCAGGAACTGGATCAGGCCGTCCACGCCGCTTTGCTGGATCTTCTCGTTGAACTGCTGCTGGTACGTCTGGATCAGCCACGCGCCGAGCACGTTCAGGTCATACACCTTCCAGCCGCTCGCCGACTTGTACAGGCGATAATCGATCTGGACCGGCTGGCCGTTGTTCATCGCGACCGTCTTGACCACGACGTCGGTATCGGCCGGATCCGCGCGGAACGGCGGGTACTGGATCTGCTGGTCCGGCTTCAACTGCGCGAGCGCGCCCGAATACGTGCGGATCAGCAGCAGCTTGAACTGCTCCTGAATCTGCTGCTGCTGCTCGGCCGTCGCCGTGCGCCAGTTGCGGCCCATCGCGAGCTGCGTGGTGCGGCGGAAATCGGTGAACGGCAGGATGTCCTTGTTGACGATCGTAATAATGCGATTGGTGTCGCCCTGCTTGATCGTCTGCTGCTTGACTTCGTCGAGCACTTGCTGCGTCGCCGTCTTGATCAGCGCCTGCGGGTTCGACTGGTCGACTTGCGCGTGAGCTGCGCCGCCGAACGAGAACAGCGCCGCGAAAACGGGGATCAGGAACAGTTTTTTCATCATGGTGACCTGCATGAATGAGTCGATGCAAAGATTGGAGAAGGTAGCTTACGCGCAAGTTCGCGTGCGCTACCGACTGAATCGTTTCCGGCTGTAACGAATGTAAATCCGTCAGTGCAGCCTGATGCTTGGGAAGCGGAACCCGCCCGGAGACGGCGGCGCCACCTGCATCGCCGGCACGTTCGTTTCGCTGGCCGGGTTCGGCGAAACGGCCGTGCCCGACGCCGGCGCGGCAACTGCCGCGCCCGATGCGCCCGCCGGCGCGGTCGCACCACCCACCGCCGCTGCGCCCGCCGAACCGGCTGCGCCGGCTGCCGCCGGTGCCGCGCCGTCGTCCGGCAGGTCGTACTTCGGCAGCGCGTCGTTGCTTGCCGTCGAGCCGGCCTCGCCGCGCGCGTTGTCGATCAGCATCTGGCGGCGCTGCAGGTATGCGTTGCGCACGAACGAATACTTGTCGAGCGCCGCAGCGTCCAGCACGTCGCCCGCGCCGAGCAGGTTCGAGCGCGTGTTGACGAGATTCACGCCGAACAGGCCCCAGCTCAGGCCGTCCGGCTTCACATAGGTCAGCGGGTTGCCGACGTAGTCGACACCGAGGCCGGCCGTGTCGCGCACCGTGCTCGGGCCGAGCAGCGGCAGCACGAGATACGGGCCCGAAGGCACGCCGTAGCGGCCCATCGTGACCCCGAAGTCGGCCGTGTGTTTCGGCAGCTTCGCGATCGTTGCGACGTCGAACAGGCCGCCGACGCCGAACACCGTGTTGATCACGACGCGCATGATGTCGCCGACGCCGTCCGCGATCCGCAACTGCACGATGTTGTTCGCCGCGACGTAGACGTCGCCGATGTTCGAGAAGAAGTTCGTCACGCTGTCGCGCACCGGCTGCGGCACGACCTTCTGGTAACCCTGCGCGACCGGCTTCAGCGCGTACGTGTCGACCGTGTCGTTGAACTTGTACATCGTACGGTTGAAGCCTTCGAGCGGATCGCCCTTGGTCGGCGTCTGCACGGTCGCGCAACCGCTCAACGCGGCGACTGCCGCCACCGCGAGCGCGGCGTGCCTGATGCGGATCGTCTGCATGGTCATTCCCCTCTTGTATTCTCTCGTGTGGTTATTGCGCTGCCGAACCGGACGCGGCGGACGCCGGCACCGCCACCGGAGCGGGCGCGGCCGACGCGCCGGCTGCCGGCTTCGCGCCGCCCGCATCGGCGGCCTTGCTGTACAGGAACTGGCCGATCAGGTTCTCGAGCACGATCGCCGACTGCGTCATCGTGATCGTGTCGCCTGCCTTCAGCATTTCGGTGTCGCCGCCCGGATCGAGGCCGATATATTGCTCGCCGAGCAGGCCCGACGTCAGGATCTTCGCCGACGAATCCTTCGGGAACTGATACTGGCCGTCGACATCGATCGTCACGAGCGCCTGGTAGGTGTTCGTGTCGAAGCCGATCGACTTCACGCGGCCGACCACGACGCCGGCACTCTTCACGGCCGCGCGCGGCTTCAGCCCGCCGATATTGTCGAATTTCATCCTCACCGCATAGGTCGGCTGAAACGACAGCGAGCTCATGTTGCCGACCTTCAGCGCCAGGAACAGCACCGCAAGGAAGCCCACCACCACGAACAGGCCGACCCAGAAGTCGAGAGCAGTCTTTTTCATCGTCATCCCAAAATATGGCTTGGCTGAGGCCTAGCTGAACATCAGCGCGGTCAGCAGGAAATCGAGGCCGAGTACGGCGAGCGACGCGAACACGACCGTCTTGGTGGTCGCGCGCGACACGCCCTCGGGCGTGGGCTTCGCTTCATACCCCTGGTACAGCGCAATGAAGGTCACGGCGAACCCGAACACGATGCTCTTCAGCACGCCGTTGCCGACGTCGGCCCAGACCTCGACCCCGCCCTGCATCTGCGACCAGAACGCGCCCGGATCGACGCCGATCAGCACGACGCCGACGAAGTAGCCGCCGAGCACGCCGACCGCGTTGAAGATCGCGGCCAGGAACGGCATCGCGATGATGCCCGCCCACATGCGCGGCGCGATCACCGTCTTGATCGGGTCGACCGCCATCATCTCGAGCGCGGTGAGCTGCTCGCCGGCCTTCATCAGGCCGATCTCGGCCGTGAGCGACGTGCCCGCGCGGCCCGCGAACAGCAGCGCGGTGACGACGGGCCCGAGCTCGCGCACGAGCGACAGCGCGACCAGGAGGCCGAGCGCCTGCTCGGATCCGTAGCGGTTCAGCGTGTAATAGCCCTGCAGGCCGAGCACGAAGCCGACGAACAGCCCCGACACGGCAATGATCACGAACGAATAGTTGCCGAGGAAGTGGATCTGCTTCGTGACAAGCCGCGGCCGGCGCAGCAGTGCAAAGAATTCCAGCACGAGGCGCACGAACAGGCGCGTGCCGTAGCCCGTGCGCTCGAGGCCGCCGATGACGTAACGTCCGATCGCGCTGATCATGCGCGCCCTCCGCCGAGCCCGAAATCCGCTGCAAGCGGCGGGCTCGTGTAATGAAATTTGAACGGGCCGTCCGGCGCACCGTCGATGAACTGGCGCACGCTCGGGTCGGTCGACGCGCGCAGCTCGTCGGGCGTGCCCTGCGCGAGCACGCCGCCGTTGGCCAGAAAATACACGTAGTCGGCGATCGCGAACGATTCCGGCACGTCGTGCGTGACGAGGATCGACGTCGCGCCGAGCGCCTGGTTCAGCGTGCGGATCAGGTTCGCGGTGATGCCGAGCGAGATCGGATCGAGGCCCGCGAACGGTTCGTCGTACATGATGAGCTGCGGATCGAGCGCGATCGCGCGCGCCAGTGCGATGCGGCGCGCCATCCCGCCCGACACCTCGGACGGCATCAGGTCGCGCGCGCCGCGCAGGCCGACCGCGTTGAGCTTCATCAGCACGAGGTCGCGGATCAGGTCTTCGGGCAGGTCGGTGTGCTCGCGCAGCGCGAACGCGACGTTCTCGAACACCGACATGTCGGTGAACAACGCGCCGAACTGGAACAGCATGCCCATCTTGCGGCGCAGCGCATACAGGCCGTCGCGCGTTTGCGCGCCGACATCGGCGCCGTCGAACAGCACCTGGCCGCGGCGCGCGCGCACGAGGCCGCCGATCAGGCGCAGCACGGTCGTCTTGCCGCAACCCGACCCGCCCATGACCGCGACGACCTGCCCGCGCCCGAAACGCAGGTTCAGGTTGGACAGGACGAGGCGGTCGCCATAGCCAAAGTCGACATCGCGAAGTTCCAGCAGGGTCTCGGTAGGAGTGGGGCTCACGGAGCTGACAGTCCTTTTACGCAGAACGCCGAATTATAGGGCCTGCATTGGAATGATGTCGTGACGCCGTTCCGGGCCCTGCGGTCAATGAATGTCAAATTGTCCGGGAAAACATTGCTGCAACGCAATAAGCGCAGTCCGATAGTCGGCCGCGGCCGTGACCGCGCTGACCACCGCGACGCTGCCGACGCCCGTCGCCAGCACGTCCGGCAGCGTGTCGAGCCCGACTCCGCCGATCGCGACGAGCGGCGCCCGCGCGCCCGCAAAACGCGCGTAGCGGGCTATCCGCGCAAGGCCCTGCGGCGGCGCGGCAACGGCCTTGGTCGCGGTCGCGTACACGGGGCCGAGCGCGAGATAGCTCGGGCGCTCGTGCAGCGCCCGCAATATTTCGTAATAACCATGGCTCGACAGCCCGAGCCGCAGGCCCGCACGCGCGATCGCGGCCAGATCGGCCGTCTCGAGGTCTTCCTGGCCCAGATGAACGCCGTATGCACCTTCATCTGCAGCGATCTGCCAGTGATCGTTGATGAACACGCGCGCATCGGGATAACGACGCCCGGCCGCGACCGCACGCACGATTTCCCGGCGCAACGCGTCCGGCGTCGCGCCTTTCACGCGCAGTTGCACGGTCCGCACGCCGCAATCGAGCACGCGTTCGACCCATTCGGCGTCCGGCACGACCGGATAGAGGCCGAGCCGCGCGGGGCATGGCGCGAACGCGGGCTCGGGCGCGGCCGGCAGCCCGGCGACGCGCGGAAACCGCGCGGCGTCGACCGGCCACGCGTCGGCCGCGCGCGTCTCGTCGCCGTCGCGCCACGCCAGCGCGAGCACCAGTGCGTCGACCGGCGCGAAGCCGCAATCGAGAAATGCGGCAAGCGCCGCGATCCAGTCGTCCGCGAGCGGATGTGCGGCGTCGAGCGCGTAGCGCGCGCCCGCTGCATGCAGCACCGCGCCCTGCTCGCCGAATTCGATCGCGACCGCATCCGGCGATGCCGGCCGCGACGCGGCCGACGCGCGCGCCTGCGCGGTGCGGTCGCCGGCCGACACGATCAGCACGTCGCCGTCGGCCGGCATGTCGGGCGCCGCCATGCAAAGCCGCCACGGTGCCGCAGTGCCCGGCCAGTCGCCGAGCCGTGCGCGAATCCGCTCGGCCGCTTCGGCCAGTTCGTCGGCCGGCGGCCAGAATGTGTCGGCGAAACGCGCGCTCATGCGCCGCCCCCGTCCTGGTGCCAGAACGGCATCCCGACGACCGGCGTGCTCGCGTGCGCCGTTTCGCGCGCGTCCATCGGCCCGGCGAGATACGCGGCGCGGCCGGCCTCGACGCCCTGCGCAAACGCGCGCGCCATGATCTCGGGGTGCGTGGCCTGCGACACGGCCGTGTTCAGCAGCACGCCGTCGAACCCCCACTCCATCACCTGGCACGCGTGCGACGGCACGCCCAGCCCCGCGTCAACGATCAGCGGCACGTCGGGCAACCGCTCGCGCAGCACGCGCAAGCCGTACGGGTTCACGACCCCCTTGCCCGTGCCGATCGGCGCGCCCCACGGCATCAGCGCCTCGCAGCCGACGTCGAGCAGGCGCCGGCCAATCACGAGATCCTCGGTGCAGTACGGCAGCACCTTGAAACCGTCCTTCACCAGTTGCGCGGCGGCCTCGATCAGCCCGACCGGGTCGGGCTGCAGTGTGTAGTCGTCGCCGATCAACTCGAGCTTGATCCAGTCGGTGCCGAACACCTCGCGCGCCATGTGCGCGGTCGTCACGGCCTCGGCGACGGTCTGGCAGCCGGCCGTGTTCGGCAGGAGCGGCACCGCGTGGCGCTTGAGCAGGTCGAAGAAGCCGGCTTCGGCCGTGCCGCCTGTCATCTGGCGGCGCAGCGCGACCGTCACCATCCCCGGCCGCGACGCGGCGATCGAATCGGACAGCGATTGCAGCGACGGGTAGCGCGACGTGCCGAGCAGCACGCGGCTTGCGAAGGTTTCGCCGTACAGCGTCAGCGCGTCGGCGGATGTGAGGGACGTCATGTCGTTTTCCTGGAAGTGCGGGGACGAACCGGCGGCGCTCAGCCGCCCGCGACGGGGTGCACGACGTCGAGCTTGTCGCCCGCCGCGAGCGCGCGCGCCGCATGCTGCGTGCGCGCGACGAAGTTGCCGTTCAGCGCGACCGCGTACGGCGGACGCGCGCCGTACGCGGCGAGCGCGTCGGCCACTGTCGCGCCGTCGGGCAGCGTCAGGGTCTGTTGGTTGATCTGGATATCCATGAGGCTTCGTCGGATTCGGTCGGCGGCGCGCGTCAGGCCGGCTGGCGCGCGTCGTTGCGGTGATGAAGGAGCGTCGGCCAGCGCGCGGCGTCGCGCCACGCGGCAAACGCGTCGGCATCGCCGAACACGCCGCCGAGCGCGGCTTCGGCGAACGCGACCGCCGCGTGTGCGACTTCCGGCGCGATCATGAAGCCATGCCGGTACAGGCCGTTGACGGCGAGCGTCGACCCGCCGTCCCAGATCACCGCCGGGCGATGATCGGGCAGCGTCGGCCGGCACTGCGCATTGAGTTCGAGGATGCGCGCCTCGCCGAACGCCGGATGCACGGAGAACGCCGCACTCAGCAGTTCGAGCGCGGAGCGCACGCTGACGGGCGACATGTCCTCGCCCTCCACCTCGGTCGCGCCGATTACGTAGAGATCGTCCTGCTTCGGCGCGATATACAGCGGATAGCGCGGATGCAGCAGCCGCACCGGCCGGGTGAGCCCGATGCCGGGCGCATGCACGCGCGCGACTTCGCCGCGGATGCCGCGCAGCGCGGGCAACACGGATTTCGCGCCGAGCCCGCGGCAATCGATCGTGAAATGCGCGGCGGGCAGGTTCGCGTCGTCGATCGCGACGTGCCAGTGCAGGTCGACGCCGCGTTCGACGAGGCCCGCCGCGAGCGCGCGCAGCGCCTGGCGGTTGTCGAGCTGGCCTTCGCGCGGCAGCAGCAGGCCGCGCGCGAAGCGGCCCGCGAGCGCGGGCTCGGCCGCATCGACCTGCGTACCCGCGAGCGTGACGAAACCGCCGTCGAACAGGTCAGCCGGCGCGTTCGCGCGCACGCGTCGCTCGAACAGCGGTGCCTCCGCGCGGTCCGCGTGATGCCAGACGACGAGCGTGCCGTGATGCTGGAAGAATACGGGTTCGGGCAGCTCGGCGAGCCACTGCGGCCAGCGAGCGAGCGAAGCGACGCCGAGCTCGGTGATCAATAGCTCGGCGCTCGCCGCTTCTGCGAGCGGCGCGAGCATCGCGGCCGCGATCCACGCGGCCGACTGCTCGCCGTCCGGGCCGCCGCGCTCGTACAGCGCGACGCGATGCCCGTCGCCCGCGAGCCGCCATGCGATCAGGCGGCCGACGAGGCCGCCGCCGAGCACCGCGAAATCCGGCCGTGAATCCTGGACGTTCATCGCGCACGCTCCTCGCGAACCGCGCGAGCGCGGACGAACGTCGACGCGCACGCGCCGCCACGTGCGAACGCACGCGACATCGGGCCGGGAGCCATGCAAAAGACTGAAGATTGTGCGGTCATCATTCCTTCCGTAACGCGCAATACGCGTACCCAAAAGGACGAAACCGGCAACAAAGGCCGGCCGGGCGGGACTCGGGCGCTGACCATGTGGGATGGCAGCCAGCGCGGCCCGGCGGGATCAGAAACTTCCCTCGCCGGTATTACCCGGATCGGGTGCGAAGGGTCTTTCTCAGCCTCGCCGCACCGCGCTGAACTTCCGCCGGCCGCATGCAAAGCACCCCTGTTTCGTCGTCGGCCATTAGACCATAAAAGCGGAAAGCGCCGCAAACTGTCCCCTTGCGGCAAATTCGCCGTCGCGCTGCGCCGCTCTGGCACAATGCCCGCAGGCCGGCCGCTCGAGCGGCCGGTTGCCGCGTCACCGCCGGCCCTTAAGCGCCGTTTAAGACGCGCGGGCGACCATCCGGACGCCCGCCGTCAGTCGGCGCCTCGCCCCGGCTTGCCGTATCGCGGCGCGCGCCCGGCTTCGCCCGGCCCGCGCGCCGGCTACTCATCAGGAAGCACATGACCCAATCGATCGATCCCGTCCGCTCCGCCGCCTTCGACGCGCCGCAGGACGAGCGCCCGGTATCCGCATGGAGCCTCATCAAGCCCTACTGGGTGTCGTCCGAATGGAAAATCGCGTGGGGGCTGCTGGTCACGATCATCGCGATCAACCTCTGCGTGGTGTGGATCAACGTCCGGCTCAACAAGTGGAACGCCGAGTTCTACAACGCGCTGCAGTCGAAGGACGTCCACGACTTCCCGAACCTGCTGATGCAGTTCTCCGCGCTCGCGTTCGCGTTCATCATCCTCGCCGTGTATGGCCGCTATCTGCGGCAGATGCTCGGCTTCCGCTGGCGCCAGTGGCTCACCGACCGTTTTCTCGGCCAGTGGCTCGGCGATCGCGCGTTCTACCGGATCGAGCGCGACCGCCTCGCGGACAACCCCGACCAGCGGATCACCGACGACCTCCAGTCGTTCGCGACCACGACGCTCGCGCTGTCGCTCGACCTGCTGTCGACGGTCGTCACGCTCGTGTCGTTCATCACGATCCTGTGGTCGCTCGCCGGTGCGCTGACGTTCACACTCGGCGCCACGCCGATCTCGATTCCCGGCTACATGGTGTGGGCGGCCGCGCTGTACGCGGTGGTCGGCTCGCTGATCATCCAGAAGGTCGGCCATCCGCTCGTGTCGATCAATTACCAGCAGCAGCGCGTCGAGGCCGACTTCCGCTTCGGGCTGATCCGCGTGCGCGAGAACGCCGAGCAGATCGCGTTCTACGACGGCGAGAAGACCGAGACCGGCAACGCGCAAAACCTCTTCATGCGCATCCGCGACAACTGGTGGCGCGTGATGAAGTACACGAAGCGGCTCACGTTCGTGCTGAGCTTCTACGGACAGATCGCGATCATCTTCCCGCTCGTCGTCGCCGCACCGCGCTATTTCGCGGGCGCGTTCTCGTTCGGCGTGCTGATGCAGATCTCGTCCGCGTTCGGCACCGTCAGCGATTCGTTCTCGTGGTTCATCAACAGCTACTCGACCCTCGTCGAATGGCGCGCCACCGTCAACCGTCTGCGCGAATTCAAGCGCGTGATGGGCACGTCGCACCTGAAGGAAAGCCTGTCGCCCGCGACCGAGCACGGCGGCATCAACCTGCACTACGTCGACGCGGCGAAGCTGTCGACGTCGTCGCTCAAGCTCGCGCTGCCGAACGGCAACGCGCTCGCGGACATCGGCAACGTCACGATCGAGCCGGGTTCGCGCTGGCTCGTGATCGGTAAATCGGGTTCCGGCAAGAGCACGTTCATGCGCGCACTCGCGGGCCTGTGGCCGTTCGGCGACGGTGCAATCGACGCGCCGGTCGGCGCGCGGATGATGTTCGTGCCGCAGACGAGCTATTTGCCGATCGGCACGCTGAAGGCCGCGCTCACCTATCCGGCGACGCCCGACACGTTCAGCGACGACGCGTGCCGCGACGCGCTGCGCGCATGCCGCCTCGAGGATTACGTCGAGCGCCTCGACGAAACCGCGCACTGGACCCGCGTGCTGTCGCCGGGTGAGCAGCAGCGCCTTGCCGGCGCACGCGTGCTGTTGCACAAGCCCGACTTCCTGTTCCTCGACGAAGCGACCAGCGCGCTCGACGCCGACAACGAGGCACGCCTCTACCACCTGTTCGCCGAACGGCTGCCGAAGGCCGCGATCGTCAGCATCGCGCACCGCGAGTCGCTGGCCGCATTCCACGTCGGCACCATCAACGTCGAGCGCGTGAACGCCAGCGACAAGGTGGCTGCGTGAGCGTACGCGCCGCGCACATCGTGCGGATCGCGCTGATCACCGGCGCAGGCTCGGGGATCGGCGCGGCGCTCGCGCGGCGGCTCGCGGCGCCCGGCATCGCGCTGGCGCTGCACGCGCGCGGCGCCGACGATGCGGCGCGGGTCCGGCTTGCCGAAGTCGCGCGCGCCTGCACGGCGGCCGGCGCGGAGTGCATCACGCTCACCGGCGACCTCACCGAGCCGGGCATCGCGGCCACGCTCGTCGATGCAGCCGCCACGCGCTTCGGCGGGCTCGACCAGCTCGTCGCGAACGCCGGCTTCGCCGTGCGCCAGGCCTTCTCCGATCTTTCCGCGGACGCGCTCGCGTCCGCCTTCGCGGCGATGCCCGGCGCGTTCTCCGCGCTCGCGCGCCGCGCGCGGCCGCTGCTCGAAGCGTCGGCCGCGCCGCGGATCGTCGCGGTCAGTTCGTTCGTCGCGCATCGCTACCGCGCCGACGCGCCGTTCGCGGCCACCGCCGCCGCGAAAGCCGCGCTCGAATCGCTGGTGCGCACCGCGGCCGCCGAATTCGCCGCGCGCGGCATCACCGTCAACGCCGTCGCGCCCGGCTTCACGCGCAAGGACCACGGGCCGAGCGCCGGCAACACCGCCGCGTGGGCGCAGGCCGAACAGGCGACACCGCTCGGCCGGATCGCCGAACCCGACGACGTCGCCGCATTGATCGCATTCCTGCTGTCCGACGCGGCACGGCAGATCACCGGCCAGGTCATCCACGTCGACGGCGGCCTGACGCTCTGAAGCCTGGACGCATCGTTGCCGAACGCCGGCGTCGCGCCCGCCCCTCGCGTCTTTCCCGGCAGCTTCCGCCGGCCCGGCCCGCGTTTCGCATCGATCGCCGGTCGCAGCCGCTTCCGAGCAGCGTTGCTTCAGCCTTTTTGGCGCGCCCGATCCCGCCCGTAAAATAACCGCCACGCGGCAACGCGATACGAGAGACGACGAGAGGGGGCGGCAAGCATGCAGGCATTCCAGTGGTTCAACGAATTGTCGTCGCGCGAGCGCAAGACGCTGTACGCCGGATTCGGCGGCTACGCGGTCGATGCGTTCGACTTCATGATCTACTCGTTCCTGATCCCGACGCTGATCGCCACGTGGGGAATGACGAAGAGCGAGGCCGGGATGATCGCGACGAGCTCGCTGATCTCGTCGGCAGTCGGCGGCTGGGCCGCCGGCATCCTCGCCGACCGCTACGGCCGCGTGCGCGTGCTGCAGTGGACGATCGCGACGTTCGCGCTGTTCACGTGCCTGTCCGGTTTCACGCATTCGTTCTGGCAGTTGCTCGCGACGCGCACGCTGCAGGGCTTCGGTTTCGGCGGAGAATGGTCGGTCGTGACGATCATGATGGCCGAGACGATCCGCTCGCCCGAGCATCGCGCGAAGGCCGTCGGCACCGTGCAAAGCAGCTGGTCGTTCGGCTGGGCCGCGGCCGCGATCCTGTACTGGGCGTTCTTCGCGCTGCTGCCCGAGCAGGTCGCGTGGCGCGCATGCTTCTGGATCGGCATCGTGCCCGCGCTGTGGATCCTGTACATCCGCCGCAACGTCAGCGATCCCGACATCTACACGGCCACGCGCCGCGCGCGCGACGAAGGCCGTGTGTCGGGCCACTTCCTCGAGATCTTCTCGCCGCCGCACCTGCGCGCGACGCTGTTCGGCAGCGCGCTGTGCACCGGGATGCTCGGCGGCTACTACGCGATCACGACGTGGCTGCCCACCTACCTGAAAACCGTCCGCCACCTGTCCGTGTTCAACACGAGCGGTTATCTCGTCGTGCTGATCGTCGGCTCGTTCGTCGGCTATGTAGTGGGCGCGATCCTGTCCGACCGGCTCGGCCGCCGCGCGTCGTTCATCCTGTTCGCGATCGGCTCGTTCTCGCTCGGCATGGCATACACGATGCTGCCGATCACCGATACCGCGATGCTGCTGCTCGGCTTCCCGCTCGGCATCGTCGTGCAGGGGATCTTCGCGGGCGTCGGCGCGTATCTGTCGGAGCTGTATCCGGGTGCGATCCGCGGCTCGGGCCAGGGCTTCTGCTACAACCTCGGCCGCGGGCTCGGCTCGTTCTTCCCGATCCTCGTCGGCTCGCTGTCGCAGTCGATGTCGCTCGTGAAGGCGATCGGCCTCGTCGCGGGCGGCGGCTACCTGCTCGTGATCGTCGCCGCGCTCGTGCTGCCGGAAACGCGCGGCAAGTCGCTCGTCGACGATCCGGCCGTCGCGTCGTGAGCGCCCTCTTCGTTCCGGAAACCGCATGCACGTGATCGTTCTCGGCGCCGGCGTGATCGGCGTCACCACCGCGTGGCACCTGCGCGAAGCAGGCTGCGACGTCACCGTGATCGAACGCGAGGCCGACGTCGCGCAGGCGACGAGCCTCGGCAACGCGGGCGTGATCGCGCCCGGCTACGTGACGCCGTGGGCCGCGCCGGGGATGCCCGGCAAGATCCTCAAGTACCTGTTCAAGCCCGCTTCGCCGCTGATCTTCCGGCCGACGCTCGACGCCGCGCAGTGGCGCTGGATCGCGCGCTGGCTGCGTGAATGCGAGTTCGAGCGGTTCCGCGTGAACAAGCAGCGGATGCAGCGCATCGCGTATTACAGCCGCGCGTGCCTGCATGCGTTTCGCGACCGTTATCCGTTCGATTACGGCGCGAGCCGCGGCTACCTCCAACTGTTGCGCGGCGCATTCGACGTCGAGATGGTGCAGCCCGCGCTGAAGGTGCTGCGCGATGCCGGCATCGCGTTTCGCGAACTCGACGCGGCCGGCTGCGCGGCGATCGAGCCGGGCCTGCGCTGGGCGCGGCAGGCGCCCGTCGGCGGCATCTACCTGCCCGACGACGAAGCCGGCGACTGCGCACGCTTCACGCGTGAACTGCGTGCACTGTGCGAGGCGAACGGCGTGACGTTCCGCTTTCGTACCGCGATCCGCACGCTCGACGTCGCGGGCGGCAAGGTGCGCGGCGTGCTGGTCGAATCACTGGACGAAGGCGCTACCGCGCGAAGCAACGCCCCGCTCGCCGCCGACGCGATCGTCGTCGCGCTCGGCGTCGACAGCGCCGGCCTGCTGCGGCCGCACGGCATCGACGTGCCGCTGTATCCGGTGAAAGGCTACTCGGCGACGCTCGCAGTCGTCGACGATGAAAAGGCGCCGCGCGCCGCGCTGATGGACGAATCGCTGAAGACGGCTATCACGCGCTTCGGCCCGACGCTGCGCGTCGCGGGCACCGCGGAGCTCGGCAACCGGCACGCGGCGCTGCGGCAGCAGGCGCTCGATACGCTGATGAAGGTGCTCGACGACTGGTTCCCGCACGCAGCCGATCGCGCGTCGGCACGCTTCTGGGTCGGCCGCCGGCCGATGACGCCCGACGGGCCGCCGCTGCTCGGCGCGAGCGGGATCGACGGGCTCTGGCTCAACGTCGGCCACGGCTCGACGGGCTGGGCGATGTCGATGGGTTCGGGAAAGGTGGTCGCGGATCTCGTTACCGGGCGCGAGCCGGAGATCGACCTGTCGGGCCTGACGCTCGCGCGTTACGGCCGGTAGGCTCGACGCCGGGCGACACCGTCTGCGCGATGCGCTGTCGTGCTACGTGCAGCGCCCGGCCATCGCATTGCATCGCGAGCGCCGCTCACCACACCGCTCAGCCTTCCGCCCATGCGATCGGCGCCGATACGATCGGCCGATGCGACACGCCCTCGTGCGACAGCCGGCTTTCGAACAGCGTCAGCGCTTCGATGCGCAGCACGACCGGCCGCCCGGGCGCGCCGCCGTGCGCGGGCTGGCCGACCGCATCGCGCGGCAGCCGCGCGAGCGTCACGTGAGGCCGGAACGGCCGCCGGTCGACCGGCACGCCGAGCTCGCCCAGCAGCGCCGCCAGCCCCGAATTCAACGCGACGCAGGCGGGATCGGCCTCGAGTTCCGCGACGATCAGCCTCGCGCGCGGCAGGCTCGGCCACCACGCGATCCGCTCGACCGGCAGCAGCGGCAGCGCATGCGCGGCTGCGAGCGCGGGCAGGTGCGCGGCCAGCGCGTCGCACCGTTCCCGTTCGATCGCGCCGATGAACGCGAGCGTCACGTGCAATTGCGCGGGCAGCGTGCGCCGCGCTCCGCGGGTGACCGGCAACGCGTGCAGCGCGTCGCGCGACGCCGCATCGGGCACCAGCGCAACGAACGCACGGAGCCGGTCGCCGTTCATGACTCGCTCACCGCGGCGCGCGGCGCGCTCACCGCGTCGGCCGAAACGGGACGCTGCGGCAGCGGGCCGTGCTCGCCCCACACGTCGGCCGGCAGCACGCGAGCAAGTTCAGGGATCGTGTTGCGCGTGAACACCGGATCGGCGATGCCTGCCGCGCGCTGGCGTCGATAGTCGGCCCACGCGGCGTGTGCATACTTGCCGAGCGCGAGGATCGCGATCAGGTTGATGATCGCCATCAGCCCCATGCTCGTATCGGCCATCGCCCACACGAGCGGCAGTTGCCCGACGCTGCCGAACATCACCATCCCGAGCACCGCGACGCGGAACAGCGGCAGCACGCCGCGCCGCTTCGTGATGAATTCGACGTTGCCTTCCGCATACGCGTAGTTGCCGATCACCGACGAGAACGCGAGGAAGAAGATCGCGACGGCCATGTAGATGCCGCCCCAGCCGCCGACGTGGCTCGAGATCGCGCGCTGCGTGAGCGCCGCGCCTTCCATGCCGGTGCCGAGCTCGTACTGGCCCGACAGCAGGATCACGAACGCGGTCGCGCTGCAGATCACGATCGTGTCGACGAACACGCCGAGCATCTGGATCAGCCCCTGCGTGACGGGGTGCCGCGTGCTCGCGGTCGCGGCCGCATTCGGCGCGCTGCCCATCCCCGCCTCGTTCGAGAACAGCCCGCGCTTCACGCCGATCGCGATCGCCTGGCTGACCGCATAGCCCGTCAGGCCGCCCGCCGCCTGCTCGAGGCCGAACGCACTCTTCACGATCAGCGCGATCACGTCCGGCACCAATGCGATGTGCGTGGCGACCGCGTAGACCGCGAGCGCGAGGTAGCCGATCGCCATCAGCGGCACGATCACCTGCGCGACCGTCGCGATGCGGCGGATGCCGCCGAAGATGATCGGCGCGCTCAGCAACACGAGACCGAGGCCGACCGTCTCGCGGCTCCAGCCGAACGACGTATGGAACGCGTCGGCGATCGCGTTGGCCTGCACCGCGTTGAACACGAAGCCGAACGCGAGGATCAGCGACAGCGAGAACAGCACGCCGAAGCCGCGCGAACGCAGGCCGGTCTGGATGTAGTACGCGGGGCCGCCGCGATAGCTGCCGTCCGGGTGCGACACCTTGAAGATCTGTGCGAGCGTCGCCTCGACGAACGCGGACGACATCCCGACCAGCGCCGTCGTCCACATCCAGAAGATCGCGCCCGGCCCGCCGACCGTCAGCGCGACCGCGACGCCGGCGATGTTGCCGGTGCCGACGCGGCTCGCGAGCCCGGTCGCGAACGCCTGGAACGACGAGATGCTGCCCGGCTCGCCCTTGCTGCCGACCAGTTTCATGCTGAGGAACAGCGCCTTCAACTGGATCATCCGGAACCGCAGCGTGAACCACGCACCGGCGCCGAGCAGCAGCGCAATCAGCACGTAGTTCCACAACACGCCGTTGACGGCGTCGATCAGCCCATGCAGGAGTGCTTCCATCCAGAGTCCTTGTAAATAGGGTCAGTCACATGCAGCCACCGCGAACGCGGCCCGAGGGGCGACATGATATGACAGTTTGCAAGGAATATTACAAAACGAAAGGAAAGATGATGACGGAAAATCAGCGGCGGATGTGCTCAGATTAGGCGACGCTTCGCGAAAATGGCGAGCGCAGTGCAGGGCAGCGACGCGGCCGGATCGAACGGCGTCGGGGAACGCGCGGTACCGGCTGGCCGACGGGCATCGGCGCGCGCCAGCGACAAAAAAACCGGGCGCCCTTTCGGACGCCCGGTTCTCATCGAAACCCGCTCGCGCTATTCAGCTCAGCGCGGCAGCTCCGAATGCCCCATCAGGTACGCATCGACCGAGCGCGCGCACTGGCGGCCTTCGCGGATCGCCCACACCACCAGCGACTGGCCGCGACGCATGTCGCCCGCCGCGAACACCTTGTCGACCGACGTGTAATACGAACGATCGCCTTCGGTCGCCGCGCGCGCATTGCCGCGCGCATCCTTCGCGACGCCGAACGCGTCGAGCACCGGCGCTGCAGGCTGCGTGAAACCCATCGCGAGCAGCACGAGATCGGCCTTCATCTCGAACTCGGAACCCGGCACTTCCTGCATCTTGCCGTCCTTCCACTCGACGCGCACCGCGATCAGCTTCTCGACCTTGCCGTTCTTGCCTTCGAGACGCTTCGTCGCGACCGCCCAGTCGCGCTCGCAACCCTCTTCGTGCGACGACGACGTGCGCAGCTTGATCGGCCAGTACGGCCACACGAGCGGCTTGTTTTCCTCTTCCGGCGGCTGCGGCAGCAGTTCGAACTGCGTGACCTGCTTCGCGCCGTGACGGTTCGACGTGCCGACGCAGTCCGAACCCGTATCGCCGCCGCCGATCACGATCACGTGCTTGCCCTTCGCGAGCAACTGGTCGACGAGCTTGTCGCCCGCGTTCACGCGGTTCTGCTGCGGCAGGAAGTCCATCGCGAAATGGACGCCCGCGAGCTCGCGGCCCGGCACCGGCAGGTCGCGCGGCGTTTCCGAACCGCCGGCGATCACGACCGCGTCGAATTCTTCCTTCAGCGTGTCCGGCGAAATGGTTTCCTTTGCGAGGCTGCCGATCGACTCGGGCAGCGGATCCTTGCCGATGAACACGCTGGTGCGGAACGTCACGCCTTCCGCTTCCATCTGGCGCATGCGGCGATCGATCAGCCACTTCTCGAGCTTGAAGTCGGGGATCCCGTAACGCAGCAGGCCGCCGACACGGTCGTTCTTCTCGAACACCGTCACGTCGTGGCCCGCGCGCGCGAGCTGCTGCGCGGCGGCGAGGCCCGCAGGGCCCGAGCCGACGACGGCAACCTTCTTGCCCGTCTTGTGCGCGGCCGGCTCAGGCTTCACCCAGCCTTCCGCCCATGCCTTGTCGATGATCGCGTGCTCGATCGACTTGATGCCGACCGGGTCTTCGTTGATGCCGAGCGTACACGCGGCCTCGCACGGTGCCGGGCAGATGCGGCCCGTGAATTCCGGAAAGTTGTTGGTCGAGTGCAGGACTTCGATCGCCTGCTGCCAGTCCTGGCGGTAAACGAGATCGTTGAAGTCCGGGATGATGTTGTTGACCGGGCAGCCGTTGTTGCAGAACGGGATGCCGCAATCCATGCAGCGCGCGCCCTGGACCTTCGCGTCCGCGTCGGTCAGTGCCGCGACGAATTCCTTGTAGTGCTTCACGCGCGTGAGCGGTGCTTCGTACGCCTCGTGGCGGCGTTCGAACTCCAGAAAACCGGTTGCCTTGCCCATAAGGTGCTCTTCTGTTCGGTGTATCGGGTGGGGGAGCCGCGCGCGGCAATCATGCGCGCGCGGCATTCGCTATGTCGTTCGTCGCTCAGGCAGCCAGCACTTCCTTCGCCGCCTTCTTCGCACCGATCTCGCCCAGCGCGCGCTTGTATTCGTGCGGGAACACCTTCACGAACTGGCGGCGCGCCGCGTCCCAGTTTTCCAGCAGCGACTTCGCGCGCGGCGAACCCGTGAACTGGAAATGACGCTCGACGAGCCCCTTGAGCAGCGCTTCGTCCGTCGTGCCCGCGTGCCAGAGTGCGCGGTCGACCGTGCGCTCCTGCTCGGCCTGCTGCAGCACCGGCTCGAGCGCGACCATCGACTTGTTGCACTTCGCCGCGAACGTGCCTTCCGGATCGTAGATGTAGGCGAGGCCGCCCGACATGCCGGCCGCGAAGTTGCGCCCCGTCTCGCCGAGCACGACGACCGTGCCGCCCGTCATGTATTCGCAGCCGTGGTCGCCCGTGCCTTCGACGACCGCCGTCGCGCCCGAGTTGCGCACGCAGAAGCGCTCGCCCGCGACGCCGCGGAAGAACGCTTCGCCTTCGATCGCGCCGTACATCACCGTGTTGCCGCAGATGATGTTTTCCTCGGACTTGCCGCGGAAGTCGTTGGTCGGTCGGATAATGATCCGGCCGCCCGACAGGCCCTTGCCGACGTAGTCGTTGCCGTCGCCGACGAGGTCGAGCGTCACGCCCTTCGCGAGGAACGCGCCGAAGCTCTGGCCGGCCGTGCCCTTCAGCTGGATGTGCACCGCGTCGTCCGCCAGGCCGTCATGGCCGTGCTTCTTCGCGATCACGCCCGACAGCATCGCGCCGACCGTACGGTTCACGTTGCGCACCGGCTGGATGAACGACACATGCTCGCCGTTCTCGATCGCCGCCTTCGCCTTCTCGATCAGCACGTGGTCGAGCGCACGCTCGAGGCCGTGATCCTGCACGTCGACGTGACGCGGCGCGACGTCCTCGCACTCTTCCGGCTGGTAGAACACGCGCGAGAAGTCGAGGCCCTTCGCCTTCCAGTGCTCGATGCCCTTGCGCGTATCGAGCAGGTCGGCGCGGCCGATCAGGTCGTCGAACTTCGCGATGCCGAGCTGCGCCATGATCTCGCGCACTTCCTCCGCGACGAAGAAGAAGTAGTTCACGACGTGCTCGGGCTGGCCCTGGAACTTCGCACGCAGCACCGGATCCTGCGTCGCGACGCCGACCGGGCACGTGTTCAGGTGGCACTTGCGCATCATGATGCAGCCTTCGACGACGAGCGGCGCCGTCGCGAAGCCGAATTCGTCCGCGCCGAGCAGCGCGCCGATCACGACGTCGCGGCCCGTCTTCATCTGGCCGTCGGCCTGCACGCGGATACGGCCGCGCAGGCGGTTCAGCACCAGCGTCTGCTGCGTTTCGGCGAGGCCGAGTTCCCACGGCGTGCCTGCGTGCTTGACCGACGACAGCGGCGATGCGCCCGTGCCGCCGTCATGGCCTGCGATCACCACGTGATCGGCCTTAGCCTTCGCGACACCGGCCGCGACCGTGCCGACGCCCACTTCCGACACCAGCTTCACCGAGATGCTCGAGCTCGGGTTCACGTTCTTCAGGTCGTGGATCAGCTGCGCCAGATCCTCGATCGAGTAGATGTCGTGGTGCGGCGGCGGCGAGATCAGGCCGACGCCCGGCACCGAGTAGCGCAGCTTGCCGATGTATTCGGACACCTTGTGGCCCGGCAGCTGGCCGCCTTCGCCCGGCTTCGCGCCCTGCGCCATCTTGATCTGGATCTGGTCGGCCGAAGCGAGGTACTCGGCGGTGACGCCGAAGCGGCCCGACGCGACCTGCTTGATCTTCGAGCGCAGCGAATCGCCGTCCTTCAGCGCAATGTCGCTGACGATCTCGTCGCCGATCACCGACTTCAGCGTCTCGCCGGCCTTGATCGGAATGCCGCGCAGTTCGTTGCGATAGCGCTTTTCGTCCTCGCCGCCTTCGCCGGTGTTCGACTTGCCGCCGATCCGGTTCATCGCGATCGCGAGCGTCGCGTGCGCTTCGGTGCTGATCGAACCGAGCGACATCGCGCCCGTCGCAAAACGCTTGACGATGTCCTTCGCCGGTTCGACTTCGTCGATCGAAATCGCCTTCGCCGGCGACACCTTGAACTCGAACAGGCCGCGGAACGTCATGTGACGCTTGGTCTGGTCGTTGATCAGGTGCGCGTATTCCTTGTACGTCTGGTACGAGTTGCTGCGCGTCGCGTGCTGCAGCTTCGCGATCGAATCCGGCGTCCACATGTGGTCTTCGCCGCGCACGCGGTACGCGTACTCGCCGCCTGCGTCGAGCATGTCGCGCAGGACCGGGCTGTCGCCGAACGCGTCGCGGTGCAGGCGGATCGCCTCTTCCGCGACTTCGAACAGGCCGATGCCGCCGACCTTCGACGCCGTGCCCTTGAAGTACTTCTCGACGAGGTCGCTCGACAGGCCGAGCGCTTCGAAGATCTGCGCGCCCGTGTACGACATGTACGTCGAGATGCCCATCTTCGACATCACCTTCTGCAGGCCCTTGCCGACCGCCTTCGTGAAGTTGTAGACGGCCTTCTCCGGCGACAGGTCGCCCGGCAGGCCTTCGGCCATCTTCGCGAGCGTTTCCATCGCGAGATACGGGTGCACGGCTTCCGCGCCGTAGCCCGCGAGCAGCGCGAAGTGGTGCGTTTCACGCGCGGAGCCCGTTTCGACGACGAGGCCCGTGCTCGTGCGCAGCCCTTGCTGGACGAGGTGCGTGTGGATCGCCGACGTGGCGAGCAGCGCCGGAATCGCGACGTGCTCGGCGTCCGTCTTGCGGTCCGACACGATCAGCATGTTGTAGCCCGACTTCACCGCGTCGACGGCTTCCGCGCACAGCGACGCGAGGCGCGCCTCGATGCCTTCCTTGCCCCACGCGACCGGGTAGCAGATGTTCAGTTCGTACGCGCTGAACTTGCCGCCCGTGTACTGGTCGATCGCGCGGATCTTCGCGATGTCCTTGAAGTCGAGCACCGGCTGCGACACTTCGAGACGCATCGGCGGGTTGATGTTGTTCGTGTCGAGCAGGTTCGGCTTCGGGCCGATGAACGACACGAGCGACATCACCATGTTCTCGCGGATCGGGTCGATCGGCGGGTTCGTGACCTGCGCGAACAACTGCTTGAAGTAGTGATAGAGCGTCTTGTTCTTGTTCGACATCACCGCGAGCGGCGAGTCGTTGCCCATCGAACCGACGGCCTCTTCGCCCTGCTGCGCCATCGGCGCCATCAGGAACTTCAGGTCTTCCTGCGTATAGCCGAACGCCTGCTGGCGGTCGAGCAGCGCGGCGCCCTGCGTGCGGCCGGCCGCGACTTCCTCGGCCTTCGGCTCGATCTCGTCGAGCTTGATGCGCACGGCGTCGATCCAGCTCTTGTACGGCTTCGCGTTCGCGAGGTTGTCCTTCAGTTCCTTGTCGTCGATGATGCGGCCGTGTTCCATGTCGATCAGGAACATCTTGCCCGGCTGCAGGCGCCACTTCTTGACGATCTTCGATTCGGGGATCGGCAGCGTGCCGGCTTCCGACGCCATGATGACGAGGTCGTCGTCCGTGACGATGTAGCGCGCCGGGCGCAGGCCGTTACGGTCGAGCGTCGCGCCGATCTGGCGGCCGTCGGTGAACGCGATCGCGGCCGGGCCGTCCCACGGCTCCATCATCGCGGCGTGGTATTCGTAGAACGCGCGGCGGTTCTCGTCCATCAGCGTGTGCTGTTCCCACGCTTCCGGGATCATCATCATCACCGCGTGCACGAGCGGGTAGCCGGCCATCACCAGCAGCTCGAGACAGTTGTCGAACGATGCGGTGTCCGACTGGCCCGGGTAGATCAGCGGCCACAGCTTCGGCAGGTCGTCGGCGAGCACGTGCGACGCGATCGCGCCGGTACGCGCGTTCAGCCAGTTCACGTTGCCCTTCACGGTGTTGATCTCGCCGTTGTGCGCGATCATCCGGTACGGGTGGGCCAGCTCCCATGCCGGGAACGTGTTGGTCGAGAAGCGCTGGTGCACGAGCGCGAGCGCCGACACGACGCGCGCGTCCTGCAGGTCGCGGTAATACACGCCGACCTGGCCGGCCAGCAGCAGCCCCTTGTAGACGACCGTGCGCGCCGACATCGACGGCACGAAGTATTCCTTGCCGTGCTTGAGCTTCAGCGCCTGGATGCGGTGGCTCGCCGTCTTGCGGATCACGTACAGCTTCCGCTCGAGCGCGTCCGTCACCATGATGTCCTTGCCGCGGCCGATGAAGATCTGGCGGATCAGCGGCTCGCTCGCCTTCACGGTCGGCGAAATCGGCATCGCATGGTCGACCGGCACGTCGCGCCAGCCGAGCACGACCTGGCCTTCGGCCTTCACCGTGCGCTCGAGCTCCTGCTCGCACGCGAGCCGCGATGCGTTTTCCTTCGGCAGGAAGATCATCCCGACCCCGTATTCGCCGGCGGGCGGCAGCATCACGCCCTGCTTCGACATTTCCTCGCGATAGAACGCGTCCGGAATCTGGATCAGGATGCCCGCGCCGTCGCCCATCAGCGGATCGGCGCCGACCGCGCCGCGGTGATCGAGGTTCTCGAGGATCTTCAGACCCTGCTGGATGATCTCGTGGCTCTTCTTGCCCTTGATGTGAGCGACGAAGCCGACGCCACAGGCGTCGTGTTCGTTTTGCGGGTCGTACAGACCTTGTGCGGCGGGCACCGCGGTGAGCGGCTGCTGGTGGTCGTTCATGGGGACACCGTCGTAAAGGGGGCCTGGAGGGCCGTTGAACCGTTTTTTGTTGCCGTCGATCCCGCTCCCGACGGGAGACGGCGCGGCCGACAGTGGATGGGCATGCTTCGCCCGGGCCACCGGAATTCGGAATATACGCGACGAATCAAAGGAATAGCAACAAAAACCGCTTGTTCGATCCCCAATTAAATGAATGCTTCGATCTGGTGCCATTTTATTGGGGCCGTATCGACTTGGTGCAAAAAGAAGCGGCGCCCGCAGCGCCGCTTCCCGGCTGCCGTTCCCGCGTTATTGCTGGATCGGCGGCGTATTCTCGCGCACCTTTCTGGGGCGTCCACGCGGCAGCGGCGACACGCGCCGGTTCGCGGTGCGCGCCGCCCACTCGCGGTAGTTCTCGCCGCCGAGCACCCAGCCCTTCAGCGTCGCCTGCTGCAACTGGTCGGCCTGCCGCTCGTCGAGCGGCTGCTCGCACAGCTCCTTGTACGCGCGCTGGCGGTCGAACGGCGTGTTGCCGAGCGCCCAGTAGAGCGGATGGTCGGTAATCAGGCTGTCGACGGTGAGCCCGACGTGATGCCGGTAGCTCGACCACCGATAGGCTTCGGGCGTCGCAACGAGTTGCGCACGCACCGGGCTCATCTCGACCACGCGGCTCGCGAGCAGGAAATAGCGCTCGCCTTCGATCACCGTCGCGCGATAGCGGCCTTCCCACAGGGTGCCGCGCCGCGAATAGCGCCGGTTGAAATGCGCGACGTAGCGGCGACCGACGGCCTGCATCGCTTTCGGCAGGCTTGCCTCGTCGCTCGGTGTCACGAGAAGTTGCACCTGGCGCGGCAGCAGCACGTAGGCATGCACCGACAGGTGATGATCGCGTGCGGCGGCCTTCAGGCAATCGATGAAGAGTTCGTAGTCCTGGTCGTCGACGAACGCGGGTTGCTGATCCAGGCCGCGCAGTATCACGTGCTGCGGCTGGTCGGGAACGTAGAGTCGTGCTAACCGTGCCATGCTGAATGTCCGTTTGAACGCGTTAGGAAATACCCGGAGGTCCGAAAGTGCGCACCTGCGTAGAATGCCCGTCCTGTCGGTGCGCGGATACGTACGGTCGTACTAATCCTAGGGTGAAAACTCTAACTTACGAGCTTGTTTGGTTTTAAACGCAGTCGTCATAATGAGCACGCCTTTGATCGGAGGAGACACAATGAAACGAAAACTGGCCATTACGGGGGCCGCAGCGCTCGCATTCACGTTCGCGGGCGGTACGGCACATGCACAATCCGCAGGTGATTTCTACGTCAGCACCGGCTGGCTGCACCTTTCGCCGCAGGACAGCAGCGATCCGCTGTTCGTGTACGGCGTTGGCGGCACGCCCATCAACCAATCGATTCCCAACACGGGCGCCGGCATCAACGACGCCGATACGCTTGGGCTCGCCGCTGGCTACTTCGTCACCGACCACATCTCCACCGAGCTCGTCATGGGGATACCGCCGAAGTTCGACATTACCGGCAAGGGTCAGTTCGAAAAGTTCGGCGTACTCGGCCGTGCGTACCAGTGGAGCCCCGCCGTATTGCTTCGCTACCACTTCAACGACGCCAACGCGAAGTTCCGTCCGTATGTCGGCGTCGGCGCCACGTATGTCTGGTTCACCGGCGCAAAGATCACGAACGGCACGTTCGAGAACGGCGTGCTCGGCGGCCCGACCAGCGCAACGACCAGCAACCAGTGGGCGCCCGTGTTCAACGCCGGCTTCTCGTACAACTTCACGAAACACTGGTTCGCGGGCCTGTCGATCTCGTACATCCCGGTCAGCGTGACCGCGACCTTCACGACGGCCCGCCGGACGCCGGTCGGTACGCTGACCGAAACGTCGAAAGCGAAGATCTCGCTCAACCCGATCGTCACGTACCTGAACGTTGGTTACCGCTTCTAAGCGTAGTCGAATATTTGGGGAATGGTTAATCCTGCTGCAATTTGTAGCGGAATTTTCGTGACGTAACGTCTCCACGATGCAAAACGCCCCGGCGAAATCCCGCCGGGGCGTCGTTTTTTTGTCTCAGGGTCTTCCCGCACCCGCCGTCGCGCGGTGCCTGCCGCTATGCGATGTCGTCCAGCGCATCGGGGCCGATCAGGTCGATCCGGTCCGTGCAGACCGCGTCGACACCCCAGCGCGCGAGTTCGCGCGCCCGTTCGAGGTCGTTCACCGTGTACACCAGGATGCGCAGCCCGGCCGCCTTGATCGCGCGCACCAGCGGTTCGTCGAGCCGTTTGTGGTCCGCATGCAACGATACGCAGCCGAGCGCGCCGACGACCTGCGCATGCCAGTCGTCCGGCACGGTCTCGTAGAGCATCCCGCGCGGCAGCGCCGGCACGGTCGCACGCGCCTGCTGCAGCGCATCGAACGAGAACGACGACAACAGCGGCGGGATCGCGGCATCACGCCAGTACGCGGCCGCATCGGCCGCCACGCGCCGCCCCGTCTCGCGCTCGCGTCCCGGGCACGGCTTGATCTCGACATTCGCGGCCAGGCCGTGCGCGATGCAGCGCGCCGCCGCCGCCTCGAGCGTCGGCATCCGCTCGCCCGCGAAGCGCGCGTCGAGCCACGCGCCCGCGTCGAGCGCGGCCAGCGCCGCATAACGCATGCCCGCCGCCGCCCCCTGGCCGTTCGAGGTCCGGTCGACCGTGTCGTCGTGCAGCAGGAACGTCACGTCGTCGGCCGACAGCTTCGCGTCGAACTCGACCATCCGGTGGCCGCGTCGCGCGCCCTCGTCGAGCGCGGCGAGCGTGTTCTCCGGCGCGAGCGTGCCGCCGCCGCGATGAGCGACGACACGCGGATAGGGCCAGTCGGTACGGGAAATCATCGTCGGTCTCTCTGCAAGGCCTGCCGGTTCAGCCGGCACGCTTGCCGGTCTCGGGATCGAAGAAATGCAGCCGGTGCGCGGGCAACGCGGCCGCCAACGCCGTGCCGCGCGCAGGACGGTCCGCGTGCGGCAGGCGCACCGCGACATCGTGATTGCCCCAGCGGCCGTGCGCGAGATTGTCCGCGCCGAGCAGCTCGCACGAGTCGACGGGCAGCGTCGCCTGCGCGACGCCCGGCTGCGGCGTCATGTGTTCGGGGCGCACGCCGAGCACCCAGTCGCGCCCGGTGGCGATCTCCGCGCCGATACCGGGCGCGCCGGCGACCGGCAGCGCAGGGCCGCCGCCCGCGACCGTGAAGGTCGCGCCGTCGTCCGACAGCCGGCCGTGCAGCAGGTTCATCGCGGGCGAGCCGATGAAGCCCGCGACGAACACCGTCGCCGGCTTCTCGTACACGTCGACCGGTGCACCGATCTGTTCCGCGTAGCCGCGATTCATCACGATCACGCGCTGTGCGAGCGTCATCGCCTCGATCTGGTCGTGCGTCACGTAGACGCTCGTCGTCGCGAGCCGTGCATGCAGCCGCTGGATCTCGAGCCGCATCTGCACGCGCAGCTTCGCGTCGAGGTTCGACAACGGTTCGTCGAACAGGAACACCGACGGCTCGCGCACGATCGCGCGCCCCATCGCGACGCGCTGCCGCTGGCCGCCCGACAGCTCGCGCGGCCGCCGCGCGAGCAGCGGCTCGAGCTCGAGGATCTTCGCGGCCGCGGCCACCCGCGAGTCGATCGTCGCACGCTCGATCCCGCGGATCTTCAGCCCGTAGCCCATGTTCTGCGCGACCGTCATGTGCGGGTACAGCGCATAGTTCTGGAACACCATCGCGATGTCGCGATCCTTCGGCTCCAGCGCGTTGACGACGCGCTCGCCGATCGCGATCTCGCCGTCCGTCACGCTCTCGAGCCCCGCGATCATCCGCAGCAACGTCGATTTGCCGCAGCCCGACGGGCCGACCAGCACGATGAATTCGCCGTCGGCGATCTCGACGTCGATGCCATGCAGCACGTGCTGCTTGCCGTCGTAGGATTTCCTGACGCCCTTCAAGCTCAGCGCAGCCATACTTGGTCTTTCTCCCGGTTGCCGTCCGTCATTTATTTCTCGGAATCGACGAGGCCGCGCACGAACCAGCGCTGCATCGCCAGCACGACGACGAGCGGCGGAATCATCGCCAGCAGCGTCGCCGCCATCACGTATTGCCATTCGGTCGCGGCGTCGCCGCTCGCGATCATCGTCTTGATGCCCACCACCGCCGTCGACAGCGACGCCTCCGTCGTGATCAGGATCGGCCACAGATACTGGTTCCAGCCGTAGATGAACGTGATCACGAACAGCGCCGCGATGCTCGTCTTCGACAGCGGCAGCACGACGTCCCAGAAGAAGCGCAGCGCCCCCGCGCCGTCGATGCGCGCGGCGTCCATCAGCTCGTCGGGCAGCGTCATGAAGAACTGGCGGAACAGGAACGTCGCGGTCGCCGACGCGATCAGCGGCAGCGTGAGCCCCGCGTAGGTGTTCGTCAGGTGCAGCGTCGACACGACCTGCACGGTCGGGAAGATCCGCACTTCCACCGGCAGCATCAGCGTGACGAAGATCAGCCAGAACGCCGTGTTGCGGAACGGAAAGCGGAAGTAGACGATCGCGTACGCGGACAGGATCGACATCGCGATCTTGCCGACCGCGATGCCGAGCGCCATCGCGAAGCTGTTCACGAGCAGGCGGCCGAACGGCGCCGTCGTGCCGCCGCTGCCGTGCCCCCAGATGTACGCGATGTTCTCGAACAGGTGCGTGCTCGGCACCAGCGACAGCGGCACCGTGAACACTTCGCGCGCGTTCATCGTCGCCGCGCAGAACGCGACGTAGACGGGGAACACGATCAGCACGATGCCCGCGATCAGCACCGCGTGGCAGAACAGGTCGAAGCCCTTGCGATTTTCGATCATGCGTATTGCACCCTGCGTTCGACGAAGCGGAACTGGATCACCGTGAGCCCGACGACGATGATCATCAGCACGACCGACTGCGCGCCCGAGCTGCCGATGTCGAGCCCCTGGAAGCCCTCCGCGAAGATCTTGTAGATCAGCGTCTTCGTGCTCTGCGCCGGGCCGCCGCCGGTGGCCGCATCGATCACCGGGAACGTGTCGAAGAACGCGTAGACGAGGTTCACGACCAGCAGGAAGAAACTCGTCGGCGACAGCAGCGGCAGCACGATGTTGAAGAAGCGCCGTACCGGCCCCGCGCCGTCGATCGCCGCCGCCTCGATCAGCGAGCGCGGGATCGCCTGCAGACCCGCATAGAAGAACAGGAAGTTGTAGCTCACCTGCTTCCACACCGATGCGAGCACGACGAGGAACATCGCCTGCCCGCCGTTCAGCGCGTGGTTCCACACGATGCCGCCCTTCGCGAGCGCATACGTGATCAGGCCGATGCTCGGGTTGAACAGGAACGCCCACAGCACGGCCGCGATCGTCGGTGCGACCGCGTACGGCCAGATCAGCAGCGTGCGGTACACGCGCGCGCCGCGGATCACACGGTCGGCGCACGCGGCGAGCAGCAGCGACACGACGAGCCCGCTCACCGTGACGAGCGAGCTGAACACGAGCGTCGTGCGGAACGAATCGAGATACAGCGGATCGGCGAACAGGCGCGTGAAGTTCGCGAAGCCGACGAATTCGCTCGACGTGCCGAACGCGTCCTGCATTTGCGTCGACTGCCACAGCGCGACGCCGGCCGGCCACAGGAAGAACACGGCGGTGATCGCGAGCTGCGGCGCGATCAGCAGGTACGGCACCAGGCTCGTACCGAAGCGGGAACGGGATTGCATCGCGGATATCCGGTCAGGCGAAACGGAAAGGAAACCGCGCCGCCGGACCGCACGCACGCAAGCGCGGCGCGGCCGGCGGCACGAAGCGATGCGCGCTCAGCCGCCCGACTTCTCGAAGCGGCGCAGCAGCTCGTCGCCGCGCGAGGCTGCCGAATCGAGCGCGTCCTTCGGCGACTTCTTCTGCGCCCAGACCTGCTCGAACTCCTCGTCGACGATCGTGCGGATCTGCGGCATGTTGCCCAGACGCAGCCCCTTCGTGTACGGCAGCGGCGGCTTGTTCAGCATCTGCTTGATCGCGGTTTCGGCGCTCGGGTTCTTCGCGTAGAAGCCCTGCTGGCGCGTGAGGTCGTACGCGGCGGTCGTGACCGGCAGGTAGCCCGTGTCCTGGTGCCACTTCGCGGCGACGGCCGGCGATGCGAGGTACGCGAGGAATTTCGCGACGCCCTTGTAGGTCGCCGGATCCTTGCCGGCCAGCACCCACAGGCTCGCGCCGCCGATGATCGCGTTCTGCGGCGCGCCCTTCACGTTCGCGTCGTACGGCATCATGCCCGTGCCGTAGCTGAACTTCGCGAATTTCTGCACGTTCGCGAGCGCGCCCGACGACGTCGTCAGGATCCCGCAGTCGCCGCTGTAGAACTTCGCCGACGCTTCATCCTTGCGGCCCGCGTACGTGAACGTGCCGTCCTTCGCCATCTGCTGCAGGAACGCGACGTGCGCAATCTGCTGCGGCTTGTTGAATTCGAGCGCGGCGTCGGTGCCGTCGAAGCCGTTGTTGCGGCTCGCGAACGGCAGCCCGTGCCATGCGCTGTAGTTCTCGAGCTGGATCCAGCCCTGCCAGCCGGTCGTGAAGCCGCACGCCATCCCCGACTTGCGCAGCTTCTCGGCATCGGCCTGCACGTCGGCCCACGTCTTCGGCGGCTGGTTCGGATCGAGCCCGGCCTTCTTGAATGCGTCCTTGTTGTAGTACAGCACCGGCGTCGAGCTGTTGAACGGCATCGACACGAGATGGCCCGTCTTCGCGTCGCTGTAATAGCTCGAGATGGTCGGCACGAACGCCTTTTCGTCGAGCGGCACGCCGGCCTGCTTGAACACGTCGTAGACGGGCACGACGGCCTTCTTCGCCTGCATCATCGTGGCCGTGCCGACTTCATAGACCTGGAGGATCGCCGGCGCGTTGCCGCTGCGATAGGCGGCGATACCGGCAGCAAGCGCCTGGTCGTAGGTGCCCTTGAAGACCGGCACGATCTTGTAGTCGCTCTGCGACGCGTTGAACTGCTCGGCAATCGCGTTGACCCGCTCGCCGAGCGCGGCCTCCATCGCATGCCAGAACTGGATCTCCGTCGCGGCGAGCGCCACGTGCTGCACACCGAACATCAGCGCGCCGCCGAGCGCGATCGAACGAACCAGGGTCCCCGCAGGCTTCTTCTTCATCGACCTCTCTCCTATGAAAACGTTACCAACAGCGTATGCAACATTCCCGTCGCCATTGAACCGGCGAAGTCTAGTGATCGTTTGTGACAGTCAGTTGTCGTTGATGACGAACAGGCGCTGATATTCCTTCAGCGCGAAGCGGTCGGTCATTCCGGCGATGTAGTGCGCGACGAGACGCGGCTGCTGCGCCGTGTCGTCCGACTGGTACGGCGGCGGCAGCAGGCGCGGATCGTCGATGAACGCGTCGAACAGCCCCGTGACGACGCGCTGCGCCTTGCTCGCCATGCGCATCACCTTGTAGTGGCGATACAGGTTCTTGAAGAGGAAACGCTTGAGGGTGGCCGCCTGCTCGGCGACCGTCGCGCTGTGCGACACGAGCGGCGGCGCGGCGCGCACGTCGTCGAGCGACGCGGGCGCGACGCGCGCGAGATTGCGCGTCGTCTCGTCGATCAGGTCGACGATCAGCGTGTTGATGATGCGGCGCACCGTCTCGTGCACGAGACGGCGGCCTTCGAGGTGCGGGAATTCGGCGAGCGCCGCTTCATAGTGGCGCTGCCACAGCTCGACTTCCGCGAGTTGCTCGATCGTGATCAGGCCGGAACGCAGGCCATCGTCGACATCGTGGTTGTTGTAGGCAATTTCGTCCGCGATGTTCGCGAGCTGCGCTTCGAGCGACGGCTGGCGGCCCTGCAGGAAGCGCTCGCCGAGCGCGCCGAGCTTGCGCGCATTCTCGCGCGAGCAGTGCTTCAGAATGCCCTCGCGCGTCTCGAAGCACAGGTTCAGCCCGTTGAACGCGCCGTAGTGCTCCTCGAGCTCGTCGACGACGGCAAGGCTCTGCAGGTTGTGCTCGAAGCCGCCGTGCTCGCGCATGCATGCATTCAGCGCGTCCTGCCCGGCATGGCCGAACGGCGTATGGCCGAGATCGTGAGCAAGCGAGATCGCCTCGACGAGATCCTCGTTCAGGCGCAGGTTGCGCGCGACCGAACGCGCGATCTGCGCGACTTCGAGGCTGTGCGTGAGGCGTGTGCGGAACAGGTCGCCTTCGTGATTGACGAAGACCTGCGTCTTGTATTCGAGCCGGCGAAACGCGGTCGAATGGACGATGCGATCGCGGTCGCGCTGGAATTCGGTGCGCGCCGCCGGCGGCGTTTCCGGATGGCGGCGGCCGCGCGACTGCGACGCGTGTGCGGCATACGGAGCGAGATGGGCTTCCAGCGCCGCCAGCGTCGGCGGCTCGGCCACCGGCGCAACGGATGCGCGGCCGGCTTCGGGCAGTGTGCTGCTGGATGTCTCGCTCACGTCTCCTCCATGTCAGGGGCGCCGGGGCATCCGGGCCGCCATTAGCGGGTCGTCTGCGCCAGTGTAGCGAATACGGCTTCGTCCGGCGCCTGCGTGATCAGCGTATCGCCGAATCGCTTCAACAGGATGAACTTGATCGCGCCAGCTTCAGCCTTCTTGTCCACGCGCATCAAATCCATGTAGCGCGCATCGCCGAGCGCGGGCCCGCGGGTCGGCAGGTGCGCGGCCGCGATCACCGCGTCGAGCCGCTGCCGCGACGCTTCGTCGAGCAGGCCGAGCCGCACCGACAGGTCGCCCGCCATCACCATCCCGCAGCCGACCGCCTCGCCGTGCAGCCACTCGCCGTAGCCGAGCCCGGCCTCGATCGCATGGCCGAACGTGTGACCGAAGTTCAGGATCGCGCGCAGGCCGCCTTCGCGCTCGTCGGCCGCGACCACGCTCGCCTTGATCTCGCACGAGCGCTTCACGGCGTGCGCGAGCGCAGCCGGCTCGCGACGGTTCAGCGCGTCGACGTTCGCCTCGATCCAGTCGAAGAATTCCGCATCGGCGATCGCGCCGGTCTTGATGATCTCGGCGACGCCGGCCGCCAGTTCGCGCTCGGGCAGCGTCGTCAGCGCGCCGATGTCCGCGATCACGGCCTGCGGCTGGTAGAACGCGCCGATCATGTTCTTGCCGAGCGGGTGGTTGATGCCCGTCTTGCCGCCGACCGACGAATCGACCTGCGACAGCAGCGTCGTCGGCACCTGGATGAACGGCACGCCGCGCATGTAGCATGCGGCGGCGAAGCCCGTCATGTCGCCCACCACGCCGCCGCCGAGCGCGACGAGCGTCGTCTTGCGATCCGCGCGCCCGGTCAGCAGGCCGTCGAAGATCAGGTTCAGCGTTTCCCAGTTCTTGTACGCCTCGCCGTCCGGCAACACGACCGTCGACACCTGCTTGCCAAGCGGTGCGAGCGCCGCGCGCAGCGCGTCGCCGTAAAGCGGATCGACCGTCGTGTTCGTGACGATCGTGACGGACGAACCCTTGATGTGAGGCGCGAACAGCTCGGCGCGGCCGATCAGGCCGGCGCCAATATGAATCGGATAGGCGCGGTCGCCCAGATCGACGTTGACAGTAATCATGCTTGTAGCGGCTTGGCGATGACGCCCGCCAGTTCGAGTTGCATCAGCACCATGTTGACGAGGCCGTTGACCGACGGACGGCCGGTCTCGATGACGAAATCCGCGCATTCGCGGTACAGCGGGTCGCGCACTTCGTACAGCGCTTCGAGACGCCCCTTCGGATCTTCGGTCTGCAGCAGCGGGCGGTTCTTGTCCTTGCGCGTGCGCAGCCACAGATCGTGCGGATTGGCACGCAGATAGACGACGATGCCATTGCTTTTCAGGCAATCGCGATTTTCCGGGCGCAGCACCGCGCCACCGCCCGTCGCAAGCACGATGTTCTCGCGCTGCGTGAGATCGGCGATCACCTGCGTTTCGCGATCGCGAAACCCGGCCTCGCCCTCCAGCTCGAAGATCACCGGAATGCGCGCGCCCGTGCGGGCCTCGATTTCGTGGTCGGAGTCGAAGAACGTCCTGTCGAGACGACGCGCGACCGCACGGCCCACGGTGGTCTTACCCGCTCCCATAAGGCCGACGAAAAATACGTTTGCATGTGGGTCCCGCGCTTGCAACGGCTTCCTCTGCTTCAATCTTGCTGGTGTGTGGCGCAGCTTACTGGCAAAGCGGCTGCCTTGTCGAGCCTGCGCCGGCGGCTTCCGGCCCCGTTTTCTCGGGATTCGCGCCCGCCGCGCCGCGCGCGTCGCAGCGCGCATCGACGACGGTCGGCGTGATGAAAACGACCAGTTCACTGCGCTGGTCGCGCTGCGCGCGGTGCCGGAAAAGCGCGCCCAGAATCGGTATTTTGCCCAAGAGCGGCACGCGCGTCACATCGTTCCGGCGCAGTTGCTCGTAGATCCCGCCGATCGCGACCGTCCCGCCGTCCTCGACCTCGACGCGCGTCTTCACGTGCTTCGTATGGATCGCCGGGCCGGCCGCCGTCGGCTCGCCAACGCTGTCCTTCGTCACGTCCAGGTCGAGCACCACGCGCCCGTCGGGCGTGATCTGCGGCTCGACCTCGAGCTTGAGCGTCGCGCGGCGAAACTGCACGCCGCTCACGCCGTTGCCGACCTTCGCCTGATACGGCAGCTCCGAACCCTGCTCGACGATGGCCTTGACGCGATCGGCGGTCACCACGCGCGGACGCGAAACGATCTGGCCCCGCCCTTGCGCCTCGAGCGCGCTCAGTTCGACGTCGAGTACCCGGCTGAGCGGCGCGGCGAACAGCGTGAAGCCGGCAGTTGCCGCCTCGAAGCCGCCGAGCGGCCGCGCGGCAAGGTCGAGCGCGTTGCGCACGTCCGTCGTGAACGTGGTGCCGTCGCCCGACGGCGGGCGCCCCTGCGCACGCAGCGCGACGCGAGCGCCGAGATTGCGCGAGAAGCCCTGTTCGCCCTCGACGATGCGCGCCTCGATCCGGACCTGCCGCGACGGACGGTCGATCGCGTCGATCAGGCCCGCGATCTGTGCGATACGCGGTTCGAGATCGGTGACGAACAGCAGGTTCGTGCGCGGATCGGCCGCCGCGGCGCCGCGCTTCGACAGCAGGTGCTGGCCGGTCGCGCCTGCCAGCAGCCGCTGCACGTCCTGCGCGCGCGGGTAGTGCAGCGCGAACGTACGGCTTGCGAGCGGCTCCAGATCGGCAGCACGCGCGTGCATTTCGAAGCGCTCGCGTTCGCGCGCGGCCAACTCTGCCGCCGGCGTGACCCATATCACGTTGCCGCGCCGCGACATCGCGAGCCCGTGCGTATCGAGCAGCGTGTCGAATGCATCACGCCAGCGGACATTGTTCAGACGTAACGTGACGGTGCCGCGCACCTGCTCGCCGACAACGATATTGAGCCCCGTGAACCGCGCGAACGCGTCGAACGCGGCCGCGAGACCGACGCCCTGCAGATTCAGCGAGATCCGCCGCGCATCGTCCGCATCGCCCGGTTGCCGTGACGCGTCGTCGCTGATCCGGGCCGGCGGCGCCAACGGGATCGGCGGCCCCTCCAACCGGGGAGCCGGTGTGGCTGTTTCCGCCTGAAGCACCGCGTGAGCCGCCTGATCGATCCGTTGCGGGCCGACCTCCGCCGACACCGCTTCACCCACGCCATCGACCAAGCCTCCGGGCAGTGGCAGGCCCGGCACCTGCGCATCCATCGCCGCTGCTGGCCAGACAGCCGGCAGCGGTGGCAATGACGCGCTCGCCCCGGCCGCCATCAATCCGACCCAGACGACGGCGAGCGCCCGACATCCGTACTTCATCATGGCCGGCCTCCGTCGTCGAGGACGAGCCGGTGCGCCCCGTCCACCGTCGCAAGCGTCACGGCCGCGGGCTCGACACGCACCACGCGCGCAACCCCGAACGCTTCGCCGGGCGCCACGGCGGTGAACGTGCCGTCGCCGCCGTCGAACAGCGCAAGACCGGCACGCGAATCGCGAATCGTGCCGGCCAGGCGGGCCGCCTGACCATCCGCCGCGGGCAAGCCAGCCGTGTCGAACGGGTCGTCGTCGAGCGCCGCGGCCGGAACCGGCACCGTGCCGCCAGCGACCATTGCAGCCGGCAGCGCCGGAAAAACGTCGACGGCCATTTCCACGCGCGCCGCCTGTAATCCTCGCTCGACACGCAGCGCCGACGGCACTGCCAGCACCGGGAAGCCCGCCAGCCCGCCGACCATGTGCAACAACGCGCGAAAGCCGCCATCCGCGACAATACGCACCGTGCGCCGGCCGTCCGGCGCCTCACCGCCGGCTTGCCGCGGTTCGATCGATACGTGACGCAGCCCGCTCGACGCTGCGAGATCGGCCAGTTCCAGCATCAGCGCGGCCCATTCCGGCGCAGGCGACAAGCGGTCGTCGCGCGCTGGTGCCGGACGTTCGTCGCGTCGCTGCCCAGCGGCCGCAAGCACGCGCTGTGCGCCGGCCTCACGCCCCTGCGCCGCTGCCAGCAACGCGCGACTGTGCGCGAGCCCGCTCCAGTCGGCGACATTCGCCAGATGAATGCCGCCCGCCAGCACCGCCGCGAACGCCAGCACGCAGCCGCCAGCATGTGCAGCTGCGGGCGACACGCGCCGCATGCCGCGCAGCCATGTTTCGCCGGGCGGCGCAGGCCGATGCACGATCACCGTCATACGCCACCTCCCGACGCTTTCCGCGACGACATCGCGTCGTGCCAGCGCAGTTGGACCGAGAACCGGAACGACATCCCCGCCGAGGCGACCGGTGTATCCGAAGCAGGCTTCAACGCGTCGATATCGATCCGCCAGTCGCGCTGCTCGCGTGCCATTCCGGCAAGCCATCGCTCGGCCGCCCGGTAACTCGTGGCGCGCGCATCGAGCTCGGCACCCGTCGGCGTCGTGCGCAGCGTGTCGAGCCGAACCGCGTCGTCTCGCACTCGCGCCAGTGTCGCCAGCAGCGCTGCGACGCGCCGGTAAGGCGCCGCAAGCGCGGCAGCCTGCGCGCCGCTCTGAGCGGCGGCTGCGGCTGCGCTGGCGGCGCGCGTCGCGGCTTGCACCTGTGGCTGAAACTGCCGCAGCCGCGTCTCCACGCTTGCGCGCTCGGCGTCCACGCGCCACCGCAACCATGCGGCAGCGCCCGTCCACAGAACGGCGCCGAGCACGCCGAGCAGGATTGCCGTCCCGCACTGCGCGGCCCGGCGACGTCGCAACGCCTGCGCCAGCCGCTCGCGGTACGGCAGCAGGTTGAAGCCGCCGAGCCCCGCACGATCGACCGCAGCCGGCCCTGACCCGCTTGCCGGCATACGACCGACCCTCATTCCCACACCCCGCGCAACGCCAGCCCGAACGAGACGGCGAATGCCGGGCCGCCCGGCATGCCGGCGGGTGGGCACGGCTGCCCATCCCAGCCAGTGCAGTCGAACGGCACCGCAACCGCGCCGAGCACGTCGCCGATATCGGCGACGGACGTCCCGAAGCGGGTGATGCACCGCTCGTCCCCGGCCACGAGTACGCAACGCACGGCCCCGAGCACGCGCTGGCGCAATGCGTCGGAGAACGCCTCCGGCACGGCGCCTGACAGCGCGAGCACCTGCGCGGCCAGCGCACCGTCGACCCGCCACGCTCGCACGCCCGAGTCGCTGAACCAGAGCGCGGCATAGGGACCGTGCGCGTCGAGCTCGAACTGCGCCGCATAACGCAACGCGCGCAGCGCGGCCGCCGACTCGCCGTCGACGGCCGTCAGGTCGACACCGGCCTGGGCGGCCACGTCGATCCGCCGTTCGAGCAGCGCCAGCGGGGCCACGGCAACCTCGATCTCGCCAGACTGCGCGCCGCCGTCCTGCCGCCAGTCGAACGCGAGGCTGTCCGGCGCCAGCCCCGAAATGCGCTCGGCCGCCTGCCGCGCGGCGTCCTCGACGTCGTCACGCCCGGCCAGGTCGAGCGTCGCGGTGCGTATCTCGTCGTCGCACAGCGCCATCACGCCACACGCGTCGCACCGCACACCCGCCGCCGCCAGCCGCGACACGGCCGCCGCCAGCGAGCGCGCGACCGCCGCCCAGCGCGCGTCTTCCGGCCCGCCCGCCAACCCGACCGGCTCCCGCTCGAGCCCCTCGATGCGCACATCCGCGGCACGGCCGCGCCGGCTCAGCACGACCACCCTCACCTCGTTCGCACCGACGTCGATGCCCGTCGCCCCGTGCCTGCCCTGCGCGAACCGCGCCATCCATCGTCCCGCCATCCCTGCCTCCCGCGATCGTCGCGGCCCACGCCGCGTTTCCGAGACTAGATTCTGCAAAGCGGCGCGTTCGGCCGACAGTCGGCCGAACGGCCAGCATCGGCTCGGAACAGCCGTGCGCGGGCTATGCTGAAGACACGGCAACCCACGGCTTTCCGGCGGGCGGCCCCCCGCGTCAGGACCGGTCTTACCGGGCAGCTATAATCGCGAGACTGTTTTCCGGTATGCCTATGCAATCCACGACTCCTACGTCCCCGCCTCCCGCCCCGGAGCCGAAAAAGCGGCCCTGGTGGCAAAAAGTCCTGCTCGGCTTCGCCGCGATGTGCGTGGCCCTCGTCGTGGCCGGCGGCCTCGTGCTCGGCTATGCGCTCGTCGTCGCGTGGCCGAACATGCCGTCGCTCGACGCGCTGACCGACTATCGCCCGAAGGTGCCGTTGCGCATCTATACGTCCGATCACGTGCTGATCGGCGAATTCGGCGAGGAGCGCCGCGACGTCGTCCATTTCAAGGACGTGCCCGACTCGCTGAAGAAGGCGATCCTCGCAATCGAGGACGCGCGCTTCTACGATCACGGCGGCGTCGACCTCACCGGCATCATCCGCGCCGGCTTCGTCGCGCTGACGAACGGCCATGCGTCGCAGGGCGCGAGCACCATCACGATGCAGGTCGCGCGCAACTTCTTCCTGTCGAGCGAGAAGACCTATACGCGCAAGATCTACGAGATGCTGCTTGCGTACCGGATCGAGCGCGCGCTGACGAAGGATCAGATTCTCGAGGTCTACATGAATCAGATCTATCTCGGCCAGCGTGCGTACGGCTTCGCGAGCGCCGCGCGGGTCTATTTCGGCAAGGACCTGAAGGACATCACGCTCGCGGAGGCGGCGATGCTCGCGGGGCTGCCGAAGGCGCCGTCCGCGTATAACCCGGTCGTGAATCCGAAACGCGCGAAGGTGCGCCAGGAATACATCCTGCAGCGGATGCTCGAGCTGAACTTCATCACGCGCGAGCAGTACGACGAGGCCGTCGCGCAGCCGCTCGTCGTCAAGGGCCCGGGCCGCGATTTCAGCGTGCACGCCGAGTACGTCGCGGAAATGGTCAGACAGATGATGTACGCGCAGTACCGCGAGGAAACCTACACGCGCGGCTTCAACGTCGTCACGACGATCGACTCCGCTGACCAGCAGGTCGCGTATACCGCGCTGCGCAAGGGCATCATGGATTACGAGCGCCGGCACGGCTATCGCGGGCCGGAAGGCTTCATCGAGCTGCCGGCCGGTGCGGACGACCGCGAACAGGCGATCGACGACGCGCTGCTCGAGCACCCCGACAACGGCGAGCTGATTGCCGCGGTCGTCACGGCCGCGAGCCCGCGCCAGATCACGGTTGCGTTCATCGACGGCAGCACTGCGACGATCGAAGGCGACAACCTGCGCTTCGCGTCGGGCGCGCTATCGACCAACGCGCAGCCGAACCGCCGCATCCGTCCCGGTGCGATCGTCCGCGTCGTGAAGAACGACACCGGCAAATGGTCGATCACGCAGTTGCCGCAGGTCGAAGGCGCGTTCCTGTCGATCATCCCGCAGGACGGCGCGATCCGCTCGCTCGTCGGCGGCTTCGACTACAACAAGAACAAGTTCAACCACGTCACGCAGGCGTGGCGGCAGCCGGGTTCGTCGTTCAAGCCGTTCATCTACTCGGCGTCGCTCGACAAGGGCCTCGGGCCGGCAACCGTGATCAACGACGGCCCGCTGTATTTCAGCGCAGCCGAAACGGGCGGACAGCCGTGGGAGCCGAAGAACTACGGCGGCGGCTTCGAAGGCCCGATGTCGATGCGCACCGCGCTGCAGCGCTCGCGCAACCTCGTGTCGATCCGGATCCTGAACCACATCGGCACGAAGTACGCGCAGCAGTACATCACGCGCTTCGGCTTCGACGCCGAGCGCCATCCGGCCTACCTGCCGATGGCGCTCGGCGCGGGCCAGGTCACGCCGCTGCAGATGGCCGGCGCGTACTCGGTCTTCGCGAACGGCGGCTACCGCGTCAATCCGTACCTGATCGCCGAAGTCACCGATCCGAACGGCGCGATCGTCGCGCGCGCACAGCCGCTCGTCGCCGAGCAGAACGCACCGCGCGCGATCGACGCGCGCAACGCATATGTGATGAACAGCCTGCTGCAGAGCGTCGCGCAGCGCGGCACGGGCGCGCGGACCAACATCCTGAAGCGCACCGACCTCGCGGGCAAGACCGGCACGACGAACGATTCGCACGACGCGTGGTTCGCCGGCTACCAGCACACGCTCGCCGCGATCGCATGGATCGGCTACGACAATCCGCGCAGCCTCGGCGATCGCGAAACCGGCGGCGGCCTGTCGTTGCCGGTCTGGATCGACTATATGGGCGCCGCGCTGAAGGGCGTGCCGGAGTTCAAGCCGACGGTGCCGGACGGCGTCGAGTCGCTCGGCAGCGAGCTGTACTTCACCGACTTCACGCCGGGGCACGGTTTCGTGTCGACGGTCGGTGTGCCGCAGGCGCCGGCCGCGCAGAACGTCGACGAAGCAGTGCCGCATGTCGACGATCAGGAAAAGCAGGACATCATGAACCTGTTCCGCGGCCACTGACCCGCGGCCCCGGACATGAAAAAAGCGCCCCGTGAATGAACTGCGGGGCGCTTTTTCTTTTGGTACGACGTTCGGGGCCCGGCGCCCCGGCCGTCACGCGCTGAACGTGATCGGCAGGCCGGCCTGCTGCGTCGCGTATTCGGTGAGCGCCGCGTAGAACTCGGTGCCCGCGCGTGTATCGCGCCATTCGCCGTCGATGAAACGGTAGTGGAATCCGCCCGCCTTCGCGGCAATCCACACTTCCTTCATCGGCGGCTGCAGGTTGACGATGATCTTCGAGCCGTTCTCGAACGTCAGCGTCAGGACGCTGCCGTTGCGCTCCAGATCGATGTCGTGGTCGCCGTCGTTCGCGGCGTCGACGGTACGCTCGACGGCCGCCAGCACGGCCTCGGCACGGGTCAGGTATTCGGTATCGGACATGCTAAACTCTATCGGTTCAATTGTTCAGGGACGATCATGCGAGTCGTTTTCCGGATGAGCGCGATTGTAGCGGCTTTGGCGATTCTTGCCGGCTGCGGTCAAAGCGGCGCGCTCTATCTGCCTACCGTGCCTCCGCTGCCCAAGCCGATCCAGCAGCAGGACACGCCGCCGTCGGACGTGAAGCCGACCGATGAAAACGCGTCGTCCGACAGTGTGCCCGATTCGTCCGGCACGCCGCTCACGCTGTCACCCGAGCTGTCGAGCGACGCATCGAAAATGCCCGCACCGGCATCAGGCCCGGCTGTCGCGCAGTAACGACGCGCCGCTGCTCGCGCGGCTCACGAAACAAGGCGATGACTTCCCGGTCATCGCCTTTTGTTTTTGCAGGCCGGGCCATCACGCGCGCACGCGCCGCCATCCCCATGCGACCAGCCGCCAGCCGAGCAGCGCGGCGACGATCGCCGCATAGAGCTTCGGCTGCGCGAGATTGTGCTTGCCGGCCCTCATCCACCAGAAGTGCAGCACGCCGAACAGCACGATCGCGTAGATCGCGCCGTGCAGCGTCGCCCAGTGGCGGCCGAGCCGGCGCACCATCGCGCGCGGCGACGTTGCAGCAAGCGGGATCAGCAGCACGAACGCGGCAAGGCCGACCGTGATGAACGGGCGCTTGCCGACGTCCTTCAGGATCGCGACAACGTCGAACCACTTGTCGAACCACAGGTAGGTCGTGAAGTGCAGCGTCGCGTAAAAGAACGCGAACAGCCCGATCATCCGGCGAAAGCGCAGCAGCGCCGCGAAGCCCGTCATGCGCCGGAGCGGCGTGACGGCAAGCGTGATGCACAGCATCACGAGCGTCCACAGGCCGGTCGAACGCGTGATGAATTCGATCGGGTTCGCGCCGAGCCGGTCGGTTAGCCCGAACAGCACGAGACGCGCAAGCGGATAGAGACCGGCCGCGAAAACCAGCACCTTGGCCGGCACGAGCCAGCGCGGCGCGCCGGTACGATGAGCACCGGCCCGGGCCGCGCGTGCGGTCGACCCGGCGCCGGCTGCGCGCGCCGGCGTCAGCGTCGAAGGAGGCATTTCGTTTCTCACCATCGCGCTCAGAAGTTCTTTTTCAGGTCCATGCCCTGATACATCGACGCGACCAGATCGCCGTAGCCGTTGAACATCAGCGTCTTGCGCTTCGGCGTGAAGAAGCCGTCCTCGCCGATGCGCCGCTCGGTCGCCTGGCTCCAGCGCGGATGATCGACGTTCGGGTTCACATTCGAATAGAAGCCGTATTCGTTCGCTGCGTACGTGTTCCAGCTCGTCTTCGGCTGCTTGTCGACGAAGCGGATCTTCACGAGCGACTTCGCGCTCTTGAAGCCGTACTTCCACGGCACGACGATTCGCACCGGCGCACCGTTCTGGTTCGGCAGCACCTGCCCGTAGACACCCATCGTCAGCAGCGTCAGCGGATTCATCGCTTCGTCCATTCGCAGCCCTTCCGAATACGGCCAGTCGAGCACGGGTGTCGAGAGGCCCGGCATCTGCGACGGATCGGCCAGCGTGACGAACTGCACGTATTTCGCATTGCCGGTCGGCTGCACACGCTTGATCAGCTCGGACAGCGGCACGCCGATCCACGGGATCACCATCGACCAGCCTTCGACGCAGCGCAGCCGGTACACGCGCTCCTCGAGCGGTGCGAGCTTCAGCAGTTCGTCGAGATCGAACACCTTCGGGTGCAGCACCTCACCCTCGACGCTCACGCGCCACGGGCGCGGCCGCAGCGTGCCGGCGTTCTGCGCCGGGTCGCTCTTGTCGGTGCCGAATTCGTAGAAGTTGTTGTAGGACGTGATGTCCTTGAACGGCGTCGCCTTGTCGGCCGCGACGAACTTCGGGTTCGTTTTCGCCGCGAGCTTCGCCGCCCGCGGGTCGGGCGACGCATACGCGGCAAATGCCGCGCCGCTGCCGCCGAACAGCCCGCCCGCCGCCGCGAGGCCGGCCGCCTGCAGGACACGCCGCCGGTTCTCGAACACCGCGCGCGGCGTGATCTCGCTGTGCGCGATATCACCGCCGGTCAGTACGTTCCGCAAAGGGCGCTTGATCCACATCGTGCTGCTCCTCCTGCATGCGCCGCGCGGACGCTTCATGAGCGTTCGACCCGACCCACCACGCGCCGTTCGACGCCCGAATCGCCCGCCCGTTACAAAAGAAAACCGCCGGGCACGCAGTGCGCCGGCGGTCTCATAGTCGGACGAGCGGCCGAAATCTTACAGCTTGCCGTAGCTGTGCAGCCCGGACAGGAACATGTTGACGCCGAGGAACGCGAACGTCGTCACGAGCAGGCCCGTGAGTGCCCACCAGGCGGCAACCGCGCCGCGCAGGCCCTTCATCAGCCGCATGTGCAGCCACGCCGCGTAGTTGAGCCACACGATCAGCGCCCAGGTTTCCTTCGGGTCCCAGCTCCAGTAGCCGCCCCATGCCTCGGCCGCCCACAGCGCGCCGAGAATCGTCGCGATCGTGAAGAACGCGAAACCGACCGCAATCGACTTGTACATCACGTCGTCGAGCACTTCGAGCGTCGGCAGGCGATCGGCGAGTACGCCGCGCTCCTTCATCAGGTACGCGACCGACACCATCGCCGACAGCGCGAAGCTGCCGTAGCCGATGAAGTTCGCCGGCACGTGGATCTTCATCCACCAGCTCTGCAGCGCGGGCACGAGCGGCTGGATCTGCTGCGCATCGCGCGCGACCGAGTACCACATCAGGAAGCCGACCGCCGCGCTGATGACCAGCAGCACGAACGCGCCAAGCGAGCGCGTGCCGTAGTGGCCTTCGTAATACAGATAGAGCAGCGCGGTGATCAGGCTGAACAGGACGAACACCTCGTAAAGGTTCGATACGGGGATATGCCCAACGTCGGCGCCGATCAGGTAGGACTCGTACCAGCGCACCATCAGCCCCGTGAAGCCCATCAGCACAGCGACCCACGTGAGCTTCTGGCCGATCGCGGCGCCCGTTTCCGAGCGCGCGAGCAAGCCGATCCAGTAGAAAATCGTCGCGAGCACGAACAGCGCGCTCATCCACAGGATCGCCGACTGGCTCGACAGGAAGTACTTGAGGAAGAACGCCGAATCGGCGCGCGCGAGATCGCCCTGGTAGATCTGGATCGACAGCAGCGACAGCACGGCGATCGACGCCATCATCAGCCGGGCCGGCTTCCAGCGCCAGCCGAGCGCGACGAGCGCCGGCACGGTGCCGATCATCACCGCCTTGTCGTAGTAATCCATGTGCGCGTTGTAGTGCACGAGCGCATAACCCGCGCCCGCCACGAGCGCCAGTGCGAACAGCCAGTCGATCAGCGACAGGCGCGCGAGGAACGGACGATCGTCGAACAGCGGCGCCGAAACCGGGGCCTGGGCCGACGCCCGACGGGAAGAGGAGACTTGCGTGAGATCCATGATGTTACCGGGTGGAATTCTCGGAATCGGAACCGCCGCCGGCAGGCGGGCGGGCCGTCGATGCCGCACCGGCGGGCGCGGCGTCGCGAGGTGCGGCGCGCAAGGCGACGCCGGCCGCGTCGCGCGTCTGCACGAATTCTTTCTCGAAATCGAAGGTCTTGCGGGCCGTGGACATCGCCATCACCACCTCGACACCCGGGCCGGCATCCTTGAGCCAGAACCAGAGGCGCCGTTCGCGCACGTAGAACATCGAGAAGATGCCTGCGACCAGCAGCAGGCTGCCAAGATACACCAGATTCTTGCCGGGTGCGCGCGTCAGCTGAAATACCGAAGCTTGCACCTGCTTGAATGAGTCTAGCTGCAGATAGACGGGCGATCCATATAGAAAGCTGTCGGATAGCGCATTGATCGCGTTCTGCACGAATCGGATCGTGTCGGTGCCCTGCTGGGCGGCCGGCTCGCCGGCCCGCTCGCGCGCGATCTGCCAGACCTCCCACATCGAGCCCTCGAGCATCCGCAGCAGCAGGCTCGCGGCCTTCTCCTGCTCGGCCTTCGGCACCGAGCGGTCGATGAACGTCGCCACGGCCTGGAAGCCGCCGATCGGCTGGCCGTCGGCGCCGCGGCCGACGCTGTCGTCGCTGGCGGCAAACAGGGTCAGCACCTTGGATGCGCTGTCCTGCAGGCGGCCGCGCAGCGATGCGTCGGTGCCCGGCAGCGAACGCTGCGCGAAGCGCGCGGCGGCGTCGGCGCGCACGGCCGGATCCTCGAGCGCGGCGCGCAGGTGCATCCATTCGCCGATCGAATCCTGGCTATCGGCCGGAATCCGCATGTAGCGGAACGGATCGTTCGGGCTCGCACGCACGCCGGCGAGGAACACGCGCACGCCGTTCATGTCGACGGGCAGCATGTAGTTGTTGAATTCGCGCGCCTGGCCGTCCTTACCGCGGATCTTGTACTGCACGGACGGGCCGATGTTGTGGAGCTGCATCGGCTTCGACGTCTTCGCGCCGGAGCCGAGCCGTTCGTCGAACGCCTCCTTCAGCGACGCCGTCTTCGCGACGCCGCGCACGTCCGGCTTGCCGTTCGCGTCGGCCATGTTCTCGACGTTGATCGCGCGGAAATCGGAGAACTCAATCGTGTCGCCGTCGGCGCCCGGCATCTGCAGCGGTGCCGAACTGCCGATCGTGCCCTGCACGGGGAAGGTCTTCGCGTTGCCGCCCGCCATCGGGTAGGCCGTCATCTGCATCTGCGAGCCGCCGTCCTGGAAGCTCGACTGGTAGATCGACACGCCCTTGTACGTGAACGGCTTGTTGACCTCGACGCGCGCCGGGATCTTCTGGCCGGTCTCGCGATCGATCACGACGATGTCGCTCGCGAACAGCTTCGGCATGCCCGTCGTGTAGTAGTCGACGATGAACTTGTTGAGCTGGATCGAGAACGGCAGGTCCTGGATCAGCGAGCCGCTCGGCTGGTTCAGGATCGCGGTCGACACGAACTGGCCCTCGGGCACCCACGCATAACCGCGGAACGTCGGGTTCGACGCGGACAGGCGATGGTCGGGCGAGATATCGCTGATCGTCGCGCTCGTGTTGACCGGGCTCTTGCCGAATATCCACATCTGGAATTTGATCGGCAGGTTGCTGTCGAGCAGGCCGCCGATACAGATCACGACGATCGCGACGTGGGCGGAGATGTAGCCCCACTTGGTCATCGCACCGCGCTTCGCCGAGATCAGCGTCGCGCCGTCGGTTTCACGCACGACGTGCTTGTAGCCGGCCTTGGTGACGAACGCGGCGAGCGTCGCGGCAACGGTCGCGCGCGTGCCGGAAGCCGTGTACTCGGCCTTGTGGTGGAACGCGCGCAGGCTGCCTTCGCGGACCTTGTCCTTCCAGCTCTTCGCATCGGCGAGCATCTTCGGCGCGTTGCGGATCACGCACAGCGAGATCGACACGACGAGGAAAATCAGGATCAGCATGAACCACCACGCGCTGTACACGTTGTACAGGCCGAGCGAGCGGAAGATGTCCGCCCAGAACGGCCCGAACTGGTTCACGTAGTTCGGATACGGATCGTCCTGGGTCAGGACCGTGCCGACGATGCTCGCGATCGACAGCACCACCAGCAGCGCAATCGCGAAGCGCATCGAGCTCAGCAGCTCGACCGCGCGCTTCGACGCACCCTGACCCGACTTCGACTGCAACCCCGACGTGGTAACGCTCATTCAAACTCCGACTGACAACAAAAAAGGGCAAGGCGGCCGCAACGGTGCGGCGCCCCACCCTTTTCTTGTTCTGACTCCGGACGCCCTTCGGGCGCCCGGTCATTCCATTCGCGACCGACCGCTCAACGCAGGCCCGCGATGTAATCCGCGACGGCCTTGATCTCGTTGTCCGACAGGCGCATCGCGATCTGATGCATCGCGTCGTTGTTGTTGCGCGCGCCAGCACCCTGCTGGAACGCGGTCAACTGTGCGACCGTGTAATCGGCCCACTGCCCCGACAGACGCGGGTACTGGACCGGAATCCCCTGCCCGGTCGGCCCGTGGCAGCTCGCGCAGGCGGGTACGCCCTTCTCCGCGATGCCGCCGCGATAGATCTTCTGGCCGATCGGCACGGTCGCCGCATCGCGTGCGGTACCGAGCTTCGTCGTCTGCGACCCGTAGTACGCGGCGACGTTGCGCATGTCGTCCGTGCTCAGCGCACTCGCGAATCCGACCATCACCGCGTTGGTACGCACCGGCCCCTTCGTGCCCGGCTGCGTCTTGAAGTCGTTCAACTGCTTGACCAGATACTCGGGATGCTGGCCGGCAAGCTTCGGGAAACTGCCCGACGCGCTATTGCCATCGGCGCCGTGACACGACGCGCAGACCTGCCCGGCAATCGCCTTGCCGCGGTCTAGATCCGGCTTTGCCGCATCCGCCGCGTTTGCCTCCGCTACGAAACCTACGAACCCTGCTGCAACCTGAAGCACCATCAGAGACTTGCACAGTCGATTCATTCGCACACCCTGTTTCGTCTTGTGGGAATTTGAGGTTCTGCAAAAAACGACGGCGACCAGTCTACCGCAGAAGCCACATAAAAGCGCGAGGCAGGCGCCCTGAGGCCTTCGGTAAAACCGCCGTATTGTACAATATCGTGTTGAAAGCTCCCGCGCCTATCGGGGCTACCCCGCCTCCACCAAGCGGCTCGCGCCGCCCGTCCTTCCGGTTCCCATGGCCTTTCTGCTCCATCAAGCCCGCTTCTACACGACCGTCAACCATCTGCGCGACCTGCCGCCGACGGTACAGCCGGAAATCGCGTTCGCGGGCCGCTCGAATGCCGGCAAGTCGACGGCGATCAACGTGCTGTGCAACCAGAAGCGGCTGGCCTTCGCATCGAAGACGCCCGGCCGCACGCAGCATATCAACTACTTCTCCGTCGGCCCGGCCGCCGAGCCCGTCGCGAACATCGTCGACCTGCCCGGCTACGGCTACGCGGAAGTGCCGGGCGCCGCGAAGGCGCACTGGGAAATGCTGCTGTCGTCCTACCTCGCGACCCGCTCGCAGCTCTGCGGCCTGATCCTGATGATGGATTCGCGCCGCCCGCTGACCGACCTCGATCGCCGCATGATCGAGTGGTTCACGCCGACCGGCAAGCCGATCCACACGCTGCTGACGAAGTGCGACAAATTGACGCGGCAGGAAAGCATCAACGCGCTGCGGACCACGCAAAAAGGTCTGGATGCATATCGCGACCAGGGCGTCCAGGGCAAGCTGACGGTCCAGCTGTTCTCCGCACTGAAGCGCACGGGGCTCGACGAGGCGCATGAGCTGATCGAGAGCTGGGTGCGGCCGTCCGTCGCCGACGAAAAAAGCGAGCCTGTAGCACAATGATCGGGCAACGCGCGGCCGGGAACGGCGGCGCGCACCTGACGGCGCCTGCGGATTCGGCCGGCTCATAAAAAAACCCGCCGTTAAACGGCGGGTCAAACAGCCTAATCGAATAACGACAGGCACCCGCTCAGGGAGGAGAAGCGGGGAGTTGCACGCGACGCGTGCCGCTCGATCGCTATCATATACCAACGCTCCCGAAAATGACCTAAGGGTTCCGTAAGGCCCTTACTGCCCTGATTTCTGCCCAATCGCCATGAGCTTCCATCCGCTTCATCGTCCGCGCCGGATGCGCCGCGACGACTTCTCCCGGCGCCTGATGCGCGAAAACCGCCTGACCACCGACGACCTGATCTATCCGGTGTTCGTCGTCGACGGCACCAACGAACGGCAGGCGGTACCGTCGATGCCCGGCGTCGAGCGCGTGTCCGTCGATCTGCTGATGCATGTCGCCGAGCAATGCGTCGAACTCGGCGTGCCCGTGCTGTCGCTGTTCCCGGCCATCGAGCCGTCGCTGAAAACGCCTGACGGCCGCGAGGCGGCCAATCCGGAAGGCCTGATCCCGCGTGCGGTGCGCGAGCTGAAGAAGCGCTTCCCCGAACTCGGCGTGCTGACCGACGTCGCACTCGATCCGTACACGAGCCACGGCCAGGACGGCGTGCTCGACGAGAACGGCTACGTGATCAACGACGACACGATCGAGATCCTGGTCGATCAGGCGCGCGCTCAGGCCGAAGCCGGCGTCGACATCGTCGCGCCGTCGGACATGATGGACGGCCGCATCGGCGCAGTCCGCGAGATGCTGGAAAGCGACGGCCATATCCATACGCGCATCATGGCCTACTCGGCCAAGTTCGCGTCGGCGTTCTACGGCCCGTTCCGCGACGCGGTCGGCTCGGCGTCCAACCTGGGCAAGGGCAACAAGATGACCTACCAGATGGATCCGGCGAACAGCGATGAAGCGCTGCGCGAAGTGCGCCTCGACATCGACGAAGGCGCCGACATGGTGATGGTCAAGCCCGGCATGCCGTACCTCGACATCGTGCGTCGCGTGAAGGACGAGTTCCGCTTCCCGACCTACGTGTACCAGGTGAGCGGCGAATACGCGATGCTAAAGGCCGCCGCGATGAACGGCTGGCTCGACCACGACAAGGTCGTGCTCGAATCGCTGCTCGCGTTCAAGCGTGCAGGCGCCGACGGCGTGCTCACGTACTTCGCGCTCGATGCCGCGCGCCTGCTGAAAGCGCAACGCTGATCGCGCGCCGGCAGGCGGAAAGAAAAACGGCGGGACACCTCAGTGTTCCGCCGTTTTTTGTTTGCCTTTGATCGAGACCGCCTGCCGGCGTCGAGTCGCCAGCTCATGCCGCGCGAGCGCCCCGGTTCGCCACCGGCACGCCCCCCCCCCGGCAGGCACCGTCATACCGTCGGGACAGCGGCCCGATCGAGGCTGCGCAGGAACGTCTCGGCTGCCTGATAGCCGACCACGCGCCCGATTTCGTTGCCGCTGCGATCGAAGAAGATAATGCCCGGCGGCCCGAACAGGTTGAAGCGCTTGAGCAGCGCCTGGTCGTCCGGGTTGTTCGCGGTGACATCCGCACGCACGAGGTGAAGCTGCGCGAGCCGCGCCTGCACGCGTGCGTCGGTAAACGTCAGATGCTCCATCTCCTTGCAGCTCACGCACCAGTCGGCGTAGAAGTCGAGCATCACGGGCCGGCCCGACGCCTTCAGCAGCGTGTCGAGCTCGCCACTGGAGCGCACCGATGCGAACGCGGGCCCGTCCTGCCCGGCAGCAGCCGCTGCGCCGCCCGACGCAACCGTGCGCGCCGCGAGTACGGCCAACGGTTTAATCGGATCGGTCGATCCGGCGGCCAGGCCGACGAGCAGCGTCGCCGCCCAGATCGCGAGCGCGGCGCCCAGGCCACGGCCCAGGCGGCGCCAGATCGACGCGGCGCCGGCATTCGGCGTGAACAACCCGAGCGCCGCGGCCGCGACGAGCAGCCACAACGCTGCGAGCACCATCTTCAGGCCGCCCGCGAGCACCGGCCATACGATCCACAACGCGGCCGCGAGCAGCACGATGCCGAAGAACACCTTCACGCCATCCATCCATGCGCCCGCGCGCGGCAGCACCGTCCCGGCACCGACGCCGACGACGAGCAGCGGTACGCCGAGCCCCAGCCCCATCGCGAACAGCGCCGCACCACCGAGCAACGCATTGCCGGTGTGCGCGATGAAGGCGAGCACCGCAAACAGCGGCGCCGTCATGCATGCGCCGACGACCAGCGCCGACAATGCGCCCATCGCCGCAACCGCGACGAAGTGGCCGCCCTGGCGCGCGCTCGATGCCTCGGCCGCGCCGTTCTGCCAGCGCTCGGGCAGCGCAATGTCCTTGCCCGAAATCAGCGATACGGCGAATGCGGTGAGCAGCACGCCGAATGCGCCGAGCACCCACGGGTTCTGCAGCCACGCGCCGAGACTCTGGCCGACCAGCGCCGCGGCGATGCCGAGCACCGTGTAGACCAGCGCCATGCCGACCACGTAGGTCAGCGACAGCGCGAGGCCGCGTGCATGCGTCGCGCGCGTACCCTGGCCAATGATGATCGCGGACACGATCGGAATCATCGGGTACGAACAGGGCAGGAGGCTCAGCACGACGCCCGCGACGAAGTACAGCGCGACGATCGTGAAGAACCCGTGCCCTTCGAGCAGCGACTGCGCGAAATCGGCGCTCGTGACCTTGTCGAACCAGTTGCCCGCAGCAGCCGTGTCGCCGGACGACGATGCGGCTGCACCCAGCGCGGCGCCGTCGACCTTGACGACATGCTCGGCCGGCGGATAGCAGATCCCTTCATCCGCGCACCCCTGCGATGTCACCGCGAGTTGGAACGGCCCCGACGCCTGCTTGACCGGCACGTGCACCACGACTTCGTCACGATAGGTCTCGACGTTCTTCTGGAACGTCTGGTCGAACTTCACGTGGCCGGCCGGCAATTGGGGCTCGCCGAGCGTCGCCTGCCCGCTCTTCACCGCGAACGCGAACCGCTCGCGATACAGGTAATAGCCGTTGGCGACCTTGAAGCGGACGTCCACTTGTCCCGGCGATTCGCTCGCGCTGAATTTGAACGCAACCGACGGATCGAGGAAATCGTCGGCCGCGCGCGCGACGGACAGGCCACCCAGCACGAGTACGAGTGACAACAGGACCGCAAGAAACCGCAGCGCGCGCACGCGCACGGGAAGCGCCATACCGTTAAACATGAAATAGACGTTGAGTTTCGCTGGTCACCCACTGGCCGTACGCGGCCGATGCCGTCGCCTGCCACGAGACGATTTCGGGCGTCTCGTATGGATGATGCGCGAGAATAAATCGTTCCAGTTCGAGCGCCCGCACGGGGCTCGTCTTGAACAGCAACTGGATCTCATCGGCCATTTCGACCTTGCCCTGCCAGTGATAGCGCGACTTGATCGCTCCGAGCTCCGACACGCACGCGGCAAGCCGCGCGTCGAGCGCGCCGTCGGCGAGCGCCGCGGCCGTCGCCGCATCGGGCACCGTCGTCAGCATCAGCACCACTATCATCCGCCCCCTCCTGGCTGGTCTACCGGCTCCTGCCGACGCGGATTGCCCACCCAGGAACCACGCCGGCTGCCCCGTATCGTAGCGCAGCCCGCGCAACGCTGCCGGCACCGGACTGCGACAATCGATCGCAGTCGGCGTCTCGAAAACAAAAAGGGCCAAGCAATTGCTCGGCCCCTTTCAGATACTGCTGCGTACCGGAAGCTTATTCAGCTTCTTGCACGTTTTCCGTTTCGTCGACTTCCGGACGATCGAGCAGCTCGACCAGTGCCATCGGTGCGTTGTCGCCAACGCGGAAGCCGAACTTCAGCACGCGCAGGTAGCCGCCCGGACGGTTCGCGAAACGCGGACCGAGCACGTCGAACAGCTTCGCCACCGAGTCACGATCGCGCAGGCGGTTGAACGCCAGGCGACGGTTTGCCAGCGACGGCTTCTTGCCGAGCGTGATCAGCGGCTCGACGACTTTACGGAGTTCCTTCGCCTTCGGCAGCGTCGTCTTGATGACTTCGTGCTCGATCAGCGAGTTGGACATGTTACGGAGCATAGCCAGACGGTGGCTGCTCGTGCGGTTCAGTTTCCGCAGACCATGACGATGGCGCATTTCAGTTTCCTTGATTCAAAGTTTTGATCCAGCTCTTCTATCGCACCTCGAAGGGTGCACGGGCCGGTAACGAAAAAAAGCAAGATGCGGATTTTAAAGGAAAATCCGCATCTTTGCCAACTGCATCAACAACCAGGCTTACTTGTCGAGACCAGCCGGCGGCCAGTTCTCGAGCTTCATGCCCAGCGTGAGACCGCGCGAAGCGAGCACTTCCTTGATCTCGTTGAGCGACTTGCGACCGAGGTTCGGCGTCTTCAGCAGCTCATTTTCCGTGCGCTGGATCAGGTCGCCGATGTAGTAGATGTTCTCGGCCTTCAGGCAGTTCGCCGAACGAACCGTCAGCTCGAGATCGTCCACCGGACGCAGCAGGATCGGATCGATCTGCGGTGCACGCGACGGAGCCTCGGCAGCCGTTTCCGTGCCTTCCAGCGCCGCGAACACGGACAGCTGGTCGACCAGGATGCGGGCCGATTGACGGATCGCTTCTTCCGGCGTGATCACGCCGCTCGTCTCGATGTTCATCACGAGCTTGTCGAGGTCGGTACGCTGCTCGACACGTGCGCTTTCGACAGCGTAGCTCACGCGGCGAACCGGCGAGAACGATGCGTCGAGGACGATGCGGCCGATGATCTTGGCCGTGTCTTCGCCGTAGCGACGGACGTTGCCGGGCACATAACCGCGCCCCTTCTCGATCTTGATCTGAACGTCGAGCTTGCCGCCCTTCGACAGATGCGCGATCACGTGATTCGGGTTGATGACTTCGCAATCGTGAGCCAGCTCGATATCGCCGGCCGTAACGACGCCTTCGCCTTCCTTGCGCAGCGTAACCGTCACTTCGTCGCGGTTATGCAGCTTGAACACCACGCCCTTCAGGTTCAGCAGCAGGTTGACGACGTCTTCTTGCACACCATCAAGCGTCGAGTACTCGTGCACCACGCCGGCGATCGTGACTTCGGTCGGCGCGTAGCCAACCATCGACGACAGCAGCACGCGGCGAAGCGCATTGCCCAAGGTATGGCCGTAACCGCGTTCGAACGGTTCCATGACCACCCTCGCGTGGTTCTCGCCCAGCGATTCCACGGCGATGATCTTGGGTTTCAGCAAACTGGTTTGCATGGGCTTTCCTTTTCAATACCCTCGGCTCGTTACACCGATAAGGCTGACCGGTAACAACCAGAAAATAAGCAGCCGAGGCCCTTCCTTGCGCAACGCAATCAGGGTACCTCGGCCGTCAATCGGATTAACGCGAATACAATTCGACGATCAGGCTTTCGTTGATGTCGCCTGCGATGTCAGCGCGTTCCGGCATTTGCTTGAACGTGCCTTCGAACTTCTTCGCATCGACTGCAACCCAGCTCGGCATGCCGCCTTGCTCGGCCAGCGACAGTGCTTCGACGATACGCGCCTGCTTCTTCGCCTTTTCGCGGATCGCGACGATGTCACCCGCCTTCACTTGCTGCGACGGGACGTTCGCGACGACGCCGTTCACCGTGATCGACTTGTGGCTCACGAGCTGACGCGCTTCAGCGCGGGTCGAGCCGAAGCCCATGCGATACACGACGTTGTCGAGGCGCGACTCGAGCAGTTGCAGCAGGTTTTCACCCGTGTTGCCCTTGCGGCGGTCGGCTTCAGCGAAATAGCGGCGGAACTGACGCTCCAGCACGCCGTAGATACGCTTGACCTTCTGCTTTTCGCGCAGCTGCGTACCGTAGTCGGACGTACGTGCGCCCGAGGTACGGCCGTGCTGACCCGGCTTGCTGTCGAGCTTGCACTTGTCGGCGAGCGAGCGGCGCGCGCTCTTCAGGAACAGGTCGGTGCCTTCACGGCGGGACAGCTTGGCTTTGGGGCCGATATAACGTGCCACTTTGCATTCCTTTATCAATCAGTCACGCGGATCGAAATCCGCGCTAGTCCGCTCCCTTTGGGGCGAACGGTGGGCTTAGTCAATCAAAAAAGCAACGCCCGTCGACGCTAAGCGGCGACAGGCAATGCGCTAGCACATGCGTGCCAGCACATTCTTAGATACGACGACGCTTCGGCGGGCGGCAGCCGTTGTGCGGAATCGGGGTGACGTCCGAAATCGCGGTGATCTTGATGCCGAGGCCGTGCAGTGCGCGCACTGCCGACTCACGGCCCGGGCCCGGGCCCTTGATCCGCACTTCCAGATTCTTCACGCCGTATTCCATCGCGACGCGGCCGGCCGACTCGGCTGCGACCTGAGCAGCGAACGGCGTCGATTTGCGCGAGCCCTTGAAGCCCTGGCCGCCCGACGTCGCCCATGCCAGTGCGTTGCCTTGGCGATCGGTGATCGTGATGATCGTGTTGTTGAACGACGCGTGGACGTGAACCACACCTTCAGCGACGTTCTTCTTAACCTTTTTGCGAACGCGTTGCGCCGCGGTGTTCGAAGCCTTAGCCATTACGTTTTCCTGTAACTGTCAGTTCCGCTTACTTCTTCAGCGCTTGCGCTGCACGACGCGGACCCTTGCGAGTACGTGCGTTCGTACGCGTACGCTGACCGCGCATCGGCAGGCCCTTGCGATGACGGACGCCACGGTAGCAACCGAGGTCCATCAGGCGCTTGATGTTCATCGTCACTTCACGGCGCAGATCGCCTTCGACGACAAACTTGCCCACTTCTTCACGCAGCTTTTCCAAGTCTGCGTCGGTCAGGTCCTTGACCTTCTTCGAAAAATCGACGCCAGCTGCCGCGCAGATGCTGCGCGAACGGGTGCGGCCGACACCGAAGATTGCCGTCAGGCCAATCTCGGTATGCTGGTGATTCGGGATGTTAACCCCTGCGATACGAGCCATTGTTTTTCCTCAAACAAAAAGCGCAAACAAACGCGCGGTCAGCCTTGGCGCTGCTTGTGGCGCGGATCCGAGCTGCAGATCACGCGAACGACGCCTTTGCGCTTGATGATCTTGCAATTGCGGCAAATGCGCTTAACCGATGCCATCACTTTCATGATAATACCCTTTTTTCAAATCACTTCGCCCGGAACACGATCCGCGCACGAGACAGATCGTAAGGCGTCAACTCAACCGTCACCTTGTCGCCGGGCAGAATGCGGATGTAGTGCATCCGCATCTTTCCGGAAATATGCCCCAACACGACATGGCCGTTTTCCAGCTTCACACGGAAGGTCGCATTCGGGAGGTTTTCGATCACCTCACCCTGCATCTGGATTACATCGTCTTTGGCCATAGTCCTTATTAACGCGTTGGGATGTTGCCGCCCTTGAAGTTGGCCTTCTTGAGCAGCGACTCATACTGTTGCGACATAACGTACGACTGCACCTGCGCCATAAAGTCCATCGTGACGACGACAATGATCAGCAGCGACGTTCCACCAAAATAAAACGGCACGTTCCAGCGCAGCACCAGGAATTCCGGCAGCAGACACACGAAGACGATGTAGATCGCACCGGCCAGCGTCAGACGCGTGAGGATGCGGTCGATATATCGTGCGGTCTGATCGCCCGGACGGATGCCCGGAACAAACGCGCCGCTCTTCTTCAGGTTGTCCGCGGTTTCCCTGCTGTTGAACACCAGTGCGGTGTAGAAGAAGCAGAAAAACACGATTGCCAGCGTGTACAGCAGCACATAGACCGGCTGGCCCGGCTTCAGCGCTTCCGCAACGTTATGCAACGTATTGGAAATCCAGCTTCCCGTCGGCTGACCGGTACTGAACCAGCCGAGAATCGTTGCCGGGAACAGGATGATCGACGATGCGAAGATCGGCGGAATCACGCCCGACATGTTCAGCTTCAGCGGCAGGTGCGACGACTGCCCGCCGTAGATCTTGTTGCCGACCTGGCGCTTCGCGTAGTTCACGAGGATCTTGCGCTGACCGCGTTCGATGAACACGACCAGGTAAGTCACCGCGGCAATCAGAACGACGATGATGATCGCCGAAATGATGCTCATCGAACCCGTACGCACCAGCTCGAACAGCCCACCGACGGCATTCGGGAACCCTGCTGCGATCCCGCCGAAGATGATGATCGAGATACCGTTGCCCAGACCACGCTCGGTAATCTGCTCGCCGAGCCACATCAGGAACATCGTGCCGGTAACCAGCGTCACGACCGTCGTCAGACGGAACAGCATGCCGGGATCGGTGACGAGGCCCGGCTGGTTTTCCAGCGCAGCCGCGATACCGAACGCCTGGAAGGTCGCGAGCACCACGGTGAAATACCGCGTGTACTGCGTGATCTTCCGTTGCCCTGCCTGCCCTTCCTTCTTCAGCGCTTCGAGCTGCGGCGAGACGATCGCCAACAGCTGCATGATGATCGACGCCGAGATGTACGGCATGATCCCCAGCGCAAAGATCGTGAAGCGGGAAAGCGCGCCGCCCGAGAACATGTTGAACATGCCCAGGATGCCACCCGCCTGGCTCTGGAACAGCTTAGCCAGTTGATCCGGATCGATGCCCGGCACGGGAATGTGCGCGCCGATGCGATAGACGATCAGCGCCAGGAGCAGGAACATCGCTCGCCGACGCAGATCGCCGAATTTCGCCGTGCTTCGACCGGGTTTTGCAAGACTCGGGCTGTTAGCCAAGTACCTTCTCCGATGAATGCAAGTGACGACGCGCTACGCGTGTCACTCGGCGAACGAACCGCCGGCCGCTTCGATCGCAGCGCGCGCACCCTTGGTGGCACCGAGACCCTTCACGACGATCTTGCGCTTCAGCTCGCCCGTCGCGATGATCTTTGCGCTCTTCGTCAGCTCGCCGACCAGGCCGGCTTGCTTCAGTGCGAGCAGATCGATCTCGTCGACCGGCAGCTTCTCGAGGTCGCCCAGGCGCACTTCACCGACGAATTCCTTCGTCAGCGACGTGAAGCCGCGCTTCGGCAGACGACGTTGCAGCGGCATCTGACCGCCTTCGAAACCGACTTTGTGGAAGCCGCCCGAACGCGATTTCTGACCCTTGTGACCACGGCCAGCCGTCTTGCCGAGGCCCGAACCGATGCCACGGCCGACGCGACGCTTGGCGTGCTTGGCGCCAGCTGCCGGCTTCAGGTTATTCAATTCCATATCAACTCCTTGATCCGTAGGGCCGCTTACGCGATGACCTTAACGAGGTACGAGACCTTGTTGATCATGCCGCGGACCGCCGGCGTGTCCTGCAGCTCGCTGACCGAGTTGAGTCGGCGCAGGCCCAGGCCACGCACGGTCGCGCGGTGCGATTCGCGGGTCCCGATCAGGCTCTTAACGAGCTGAACCTTGACAGTTTTTTCAGACATGGTGACCACCCGGGCTTAGCCCAAAATTTCTTCGACGGACTTGCCGCGCTTCGCCGCGATGTCTGCCGGGGTGGACTGCTTGCGCAGACCGTCCAGCGTGGCGCGAACGAGGTTGTACGGGTTCGTCGAACCGTGGCTCTTCGCCACAACGTTCTGAACGCCCATCACGTCGAACACTGCGCGCATCGGGCCGCCGGCGATCACGCCCGTACCTGCCTTCGCCGGAGCGAGGAGGACGGCCGATGCACCGTGCTTGCCGTGCACTTCGTGCTGCAGCGTGCCGTTCTTGAGCGGCACCTTGAACATGTTGCGGCGAGCTTGTTCCATTGCCTTCTGGACAGCGACCGGCACTTCCTTCGCCTTGCCCTTGCCCATACCGATGCGGCCATCACCATCGCCAACCACGGTCAGTGCGGCGAAGCCGAGAATACGGCCACCCTTCACGACCTTGGTCACGCGATTGACCGAAATCATCTTTTCACGAAGGCCGTCGTCGCGCTCGTCAGCCTGAACTTTCGCTTGCATCTTTGCCATGACGAATTCCTTCCTTAGAACTTGAGCCCAGCTTCGCGAGCTGCCTCAGCCAGCGCTTTCACGCGGCCATGGTAGCGGAAGCCCGAGCGGTCGAAGGCGACGGATTCGATGCCGGCGGCCTTTGCCTTCTCGGCAATACGCTTGCCGATCAGCGTCGCGGCGTTAACGTTGCCGCCCTTGCCCGACTTGTCGGCGAGCTCGGCGCGCACTTCTGCCTCGAGCGTCGACGCACTGGCGAGCACCTTGGTGCCGCAGGGCGAGAACACTTGAGCGTAGATGTGCGTGTTCGTGCGATGCACGGCGAGACGCGCGACCTGCAGCTCAGCGATCTTGATACGCGTCTGGCGAGCGCGGCGCAGGCGAGATTGAGTCTTATCCATGATTGCGCACCCTTACTTCTTCTTCGTTTCTTTGAGGATCACAACCTCGTCGGAATAGCGCACGCCCTTGCCCTTGTAGGGCTCCGGCGGACGGTAACCGCGAACTTCCGCAGCTACTTGACCGACTTGTTGCTTGTTGATCCCCTTGATCACGATTTCGGTTTGCGTCGGGGTTTCAGCCTTGACGCCTTCCGGCATCTGGTGCACCACCGGGTGCGAGAAACCCAGCGACAGGTTCAGCTTGTCGCCTTGCGCTTGCGCACGGTAACCGACGCCAACCAGCGTCAGCTTGCGCTCGAAACCCTTGGTCACGCCGTGCACGGCATTCGCGATAATCGCGCGCATCGTGCCCGACAGTGCGTTTGCTTCGCGGCTTTCGTCGACCGGCGACAGATTCAGCGTGCCGTCGTTGTTCGCCACGTTCACGAGCGGATTGATCGCTTGCGTGATGGTGCCCAGCGGGCCCTTGACGGTGATTGCACCGTCGGCCAGCTTGACTTCCGCGCCTTGCAGCGCGATCGGGCTCTTACCTACTCGAGACATGTTTCTCTCTCCTCGGCTTTAAGCGACGTAGCAGATGACTTCGCCGCCGACGCCGGTAGCGCGCGCCTTGCGGTCGGTCATCACGCCCTTCGGCGTCGACACGATTGCCACGCCGAGGCCATTCATGACCTGCGGAATGTCGTTACGACCACGGTAGACGCGCAGGCCAGGCTTCGACACGCGCTCGAGGCGTTCGATGACCGGACGGCCAGCGTAGTACTTCAGCGCGATGTTCAGTTCTGCCTTCGCGCCTTCAGCCTTCACCGCGAAATCGTCGATATAACCTTCGTCCTTCAGGACTTGCGCGATTGCAACCTTGACCTTCGACGAGGGCATCGCGACCGATACCTTCTCGACCATCTGCGCGTTGCGGATGCGAGTCAGCATATCGGCGATAGGATCACTCATGCTCATTTACGTTTCTCCTATTACCAGCTCGCCTTGGTCAGGCCAGGAATCTCGCCACGGAATGCGATTTCACGAATCTTGTTACGCGCGAGGCCGAATTTACGGAACGTGCCACGCGGACGGCCCGTGATCGCGCAGCGGTTACGCTGGCGGGTCGGGTTTGCGTTGCGGGGCAGTTGCTGCAGCTCCAGGCGTGCTTCGTAGCGCTCTTCTTCCGACTTGCTTTGGTCTTCGACGATCGCCTTCAGCGCTTCGCGCTTTGCTGCGAACTTCGCGACCAGGCGGGCGCGCTTCTTTTCACGTTCGATCAGTGCCAGTTTAGCCACGGTAACCTCAGTTTCTGAACGGGAACTTGAAGCTGGCGAGCAGAGCCTTTGCTTCGTCGTCGGTCTTCGCAGTCGTCGTGATGCTGATGTTCAGCCCACGCAGTGCGTCGATCTTGTCGTAGTCGATTTCGGGGAAAATGATCTGCTCTTTCACACCGATGTTGTAGTTGCCACGGCCATCGAAAGCACGACCCGACACGCCGCGGAAGTCACGCACGCGGGGCAGGGCAACGGTCACGAAACGGTCGAGGAATTCATACATCGCACGACCACGCAGCGTCACCATCGCGCCGATGGGGTAACCCTGGCGGATCTTGAAGCCTGCGATTGCCTTGCGCGCCTTCGTCACGACCGGCTTCTGACCAGCGATCTTCGTGAGGTCGCCAACGGCGTTCTCGATGATCTTCTTGTCAGCGATCGCTTCGCCAAGACCCATGTTCAGCGTGATCTTGGTGATGCGCGGCACTTCCATGACCGACTTGTAACCGAACTTCTCGATCAGGCCGGGCACAACCTTTTCTTTGTAAAACTCTTGAAAACGAGCCATTTTTTACTCCGCTGCGTCAGGCGCTCAGTACGGCACCGGTCGTCTTCAGGAAGCGAACCTTCTTGCCTTCCTCGACCTTGATGCCAACACGCGACGCCTTGCCATTCGCGTCGACCAGTGCGACGTTCGAAATATGCAGGGGCATCGTCTTCGCTTCCACGCCGCCCGTCGTACCCTTCATCGGGTTCGGCTTCACATGTTTCTTGACGAGGTTGATACCTTCAACCGTCACATGCTCAGCACCGACAGCCAGCACGACGCCGCGCTTGCCCTTGTCCTTGCCGGTAACGACGATCACTTCGTCACCCTTGCGAATCTTGTTCATCGCGACTCCTTACAGCACTTCCGGCGCCAGCGAAACGATCTTCATGAATCGTTCGCTACGCAGCTCACGCGTCACCGGCCCGAAGATACGGGTGCCGATCGGCTCGAGCTTGTTATTCAAAAGCACAGCGGCGTTGCCGTCGAATTTGATCAGCGAGCCGTCTTGACGGCGCACACCCTTGGCGGTGCGGACCACCACGGCGTTGTAAATTTCGCCTTTCTTCACGCGCCCGCGCGGCGTTGCCTCTTTGACGCTCACCTTGATGATGTCGCCAATGCCGGCATAACGACGCTTCGAGCCGCCGAGCACCTTGATGCACAGGACTTCACGTGCACCCGTGTTGTCGGCTACTTCGAGCCGAGATTCGGTCTGGATCATGGTTTGTCTTTCCCAACTTAATCCGGATGCACCACCATGATGCATTCGGTCAGTCTTGGTCCCGTCAGCCAATCGGCTGCTTGGGTTGGAACAGCAGCGACGGCAAACGAAACCCGCCATCGCAATTCGGTGAATCTTTCGGACAGGCTGGCGCCAGTCCGCTTCCCCCACCAACTTCGCCCGCGACGGGGCTCCCATAAAGAGGGAAGACCAGGATTATAACAAATAACCCTGGTCACGCAAGCAAAAACTTTGCGATTTCAAGCACTTCGTGGAGAAGTGCCTGTTACTGCCTGCTGCACCGCCCGCTTAGATGACGCGAGCTGCTTCGACGAGGCGCGACACCGCCCAGGCCTTCGTCTTCGAAACAGGACGAGTTTCCTGGATTTCGACGAGATCGCCTTCGTTGCAGGTGTTCGCTTCATCGTGCGCGTGGTACTTCTTCGAGCGCACGACATACTTGCCGTAGATCGGGTGCTTGACGCGGTGCTCGATCAGCACGGTGACGGTCTTGTCCATCTTGTTGCTGACGACCCGACCGACCAGCGTCCGCTTCAGCGAGGTTTTCACGCTATCGTTCATTTCTGGTTCGCCTTCTGAGTCATGACGGTCCGCACACGTGCGATGTCGCGACGAACCTTCTTCAGCTGGCTCGTGTTCGTGAGCTGCTGGGTCGCGAGTTGCATGCGCAGGCCGAATTGCGCCTTCAGCAGGTCCGCCAGCTCCTTGTTGAGCGCGGCCTGGTCTTTCTGGAGAAGTTCGGAAGCCTTCATGTTTTCTCCTTAGGCGCCGAGCTGGCGCACGATGAATGCCGTCTTCAGCGGCAGCTTGGCTGCAGCCAGACGGAACGCTTCGCGTGCCAGTTCTTCGGTTACGCCGTCCATTTCATAGAGCATCTTGCCCGGCTGAATCTCGGCGACGTAGTACTCCGGGTTACCCTTACCGTTACCCATACGTACTTCGGCCGGCTTCTGCGAAATCGGCTTGTCCGGGAAGATCCGGATCCAGATGCGGCCGCCACGCTTGATGTGACGCGTCATTGCACGACGCGCCGCTTCAATTTGACGTGCGGTCAGACGACCGCGACCGATCGCCTTCAGGCCGAATTCACCGAACGACACTGCGTTGCCGCGCGTCGCCTTGCCGGTGTTACGACCCTTCTGCTCTTTACGATACTTTCTGCGTTTCGGTTGCAGCATCGTTATTCTCCAGTCTTGCCGTCTTCGGGCTTGCCGGCGCCACGGCGCGGTGCGCCACGGCGAGCACCCGGAGCGCCGCCTTCGCCGTCACGGCGCGGACGACGGTCGCCCGGACGCGCATTGCGACGCGGACGCTTGTCTTCGGCTACTTCTTCCACCACCGGTGCGTCATTGCGGCCGAGCGTGTCGCCCTTGTACACCCACACCTTGACGCCGATGATCCCGTAGGTCGTCTTCGCTTCCGAAGTCGCGTAGTCGATATCGGCACGCAGCGTGTGAAGCGGCACGCGACCTTCGCGATACCACTCCGTACGAGCGATTTCGATACCGTTCAGACGGCCCGCGCTCATGATCTTGATGCCCTGGGCACCCAGACGCATCGCGTTCTGCATCGCACGCTTCATCGCGCGACGGAACATGATCCGGCGCTCGAGCTGTTGCGTGATCGAGTCAGCGATCAGTTGCGCATCGGTTTCCGGCTTGCGGATTTCTTCGATGTTGACGTGAACCGGAACGCCCATGCGGCGTTGCAGTTCCGTCTTCAGCTGTTCGATATCCTCGCCCTTCTTGCCGATGACCACACCCGGACGCGAGCTGTAAATCGTGATGCGCGCGTTCTTCGCCGGACGCTCGATGACGACCCGACCGACCGAAGCGTTCTTCAGCTTCTTCTTCAGGTACTCACGAACACCGATGTCTTCCTGCAGCATCGCCGCGAAATTGTTGTTGTTCGCGTACCAACGCGAAGCCCAATTACGGCTGACAGCCAGGCGGAAGCCAGTCGGATGAATTTTCTGTCCCATCGTATGGCTCCTTAATTCCCGACCGTCACAGTGATGTGACAGGATTGCTTCTCGATGCGGTTACCGCGGCCCTTGGCGCGCGCGGTGAAACGCTTGAGCGATGCAGCCTTGTCGACGTAGATGCTCTTGATCTTGAGCTCGTCGATATCGGCGCCTTCGTTGTGCTCCGCATTCGCGATTGCCGACAGCACAACCTTCTTCACGATGCCAGCCGCCTTCTTCGGCGAGAACGTCAGAACGTTCAGCGCCTTGTCGACCGGCAAACCGCGGATCTGGTCAGCCACAAGGCGCGTTTTTTGCGCCGAGATGCGGGCACCGCGATGAATTGCTTTCACTTCCATCTTGATTGCCCCTTATTTCTTGGCCTTCTTGTCGGCTGCGTGACCCTTGAACGTACGGGTCAGTGCGAACTCGCCAAGCTTGTGGCCGACCATGTTTTCCGAGATGTACACCGGAACGTGTTGACGGCCGTTGTGAACAGCGATCGTCAGGCCGATGAAATCCGGCAGAATCGTCGAGCGACGCGACCAGGTCTTGATCGGCTTTTTGTCGCGCGAAGCTGCAGCCGCCTCAACTTTCTTCAGCAAATGGGCGTCGCAGAACGGACCTTTTTTAACAGAACGTGCCATTGCCTACTCCTTAACGCTTGTGACGGCGCTGGACGATCATCGTCGTCGTGCGCTTGTTGCTGCGGGTGCGGTAACCCTTAGCCGGCGTACCCCACGGGCTCACCGGGTCGCGACCTGCAGCCGTCTTGCCCTCACCACCACCGTGCGGGTGATCGACCGGGTTCATCGCAACGCCACGCACCGTCGGGCGGATACCGCGCCAGCGGTTCGCGCCAGCCTTGCCGATCTGGCGCAGGCTATGCTCTTCGTTGCCGACTTCACCGATCGTTGCACGGCACTCGATGTGCACGCGGCGGATTTCGCCCGAGCGCAGGCGAACCTGTGCGTAGACGCCTTCGCGCGCCAGCAGCATGGCCGACGTGCCAGCCGAACGCGCCATTTGCGCGCCCTTGCCCGGCAGCATCTCGATGCAGTGGATCGTCGTACCGACCGGAATGTTGCGGATCGGCAGCGTGTTGCCTGCGCGGATCGGCGCTTCCGAACCCGACATCAGCTGTTGGCCGACCGTCAGGCCCTTCGGGGCGATGATGTAGCGACGCTCGCCGTCTGCGTAGAGCACCAGCGCGATGTTCGCGCTGCGGTTCGGGTCGTACTCGAGACGCTCGACCTTTGCCGGGATGCCATCCTTCGTGCGACGGAAATCGACGATACGATAGTGCTGCTTGTGGCCACCGCCCTTGTGGCGCGTGGTGATGCGGCCGTTGTTGTTACGGCCAGCGGTCGAGCTCTGCGAGTCGAGCAGTGCCGCGAACGGCTTGCCCTGGTGCAGGTTCTTGTTGACCACCTTGACCATCGCGCGGCGACCCGGCGAAGTCGGTTTAACTTTAACGATTGCCATGATTACTTGGCCTCCGCTTCAAAGTTGATTTCCTGGCCGGGCTTCAGGCAAACGTACGCCTTCTTCACGTCCTTGCGGCGGCCCATCGAACGGCCAAAGCGCTTCTGCTTGCCCTTCTGAACCAGCACGTTGACGGAGTCAACTTCAACCTTGAACAGCAGCTCGACAGCCGCCTTCACTTCCTGCTTCGTGGCATCCGGCGCGACTTCGAACACGACTTGCTCGTTCTTGTCGGCAACCAGCGTCGCCTTTTCCGAGATCACCGGTGCGAGCAGGACCTGCATCAAACGATGATCGTTCTTGCGAATCTCGCTCATGACAGCAACTCCTCGATCTGGGCGACCGCAGCCTTCGTGACCAGCACTTTCTTGAAGTAGATCAGCGACAGCGGGTCAGCGTAGCGCGGCTCGACAATTGCCACGTGCGGCAGGTTGCGCGAAGCCAGGTACAGGTTTTCGTCAACCGTGTCGGTAATGATCAGCACGGAGTCGAGACCCATGGTCTTGAATTTTTCGGCCAGCAGCTTGGTCTTCGGCGCTTCGAGGATGATGTCCTCGACAACCGACAGACGGCCTTCACGGGCCAGCTGCGAGAAGATCGAGCAGAGACCTGCGCGATGCATCTTCTTGTTGACCTTGTGCGAGAAGTTTTCTTCCGGCGAGTTCGGGAAGATACGACCACCGCCACGCCACAGCGGGCTCGACGACATACCGGCACGAGCACGGCCCGTACCCTTCTGGCGCCACGGCTTCTTGGTGGTGTGCTTGACCTGCTCGCGGTCCTTCTGCGCGCGGTTACCCTGGCGAGCATTCGCCTGGTAAGCGACGACGACCTGGTGGATCAGCGCTTCGTTGTAGTCACGACCGAACACGACGTCCGATGCGTTGACCACTGCACCTTCCTGACCATTTTCGTTCAGGAGCTTGAGTTCCATTATTTCGCCCCCTTGGTCTTGACGGCCGGCGTGACAAAAACCTTGCCACCCTTCGCGCCCGGAATCGCACCCTTGACGAGCAGCAGCTTGCGCTCTGCGTCGATACGAGCGATTTCGAGGTTCTGCACCGTCACGGTCACGTCACCCATGTGACCCGTCATGCGTTTACCCGGGAACACGCGACCCGGATCCTGCGCCATACCGATCGAGCCCGGCACGTTGTGCGAGCGCGAGTTACCGTGCGTGGCACGGCCGGAGGAGAAGTTGTAACGCTTGATCGTACCGGCGTAGCCCTTACCGATCGACACGCCCTGCACGTCGACCTTCTGGCCCACTTCGAAAAGATCTGCACCGACCACGGCGCCATTCGACAGCTCGGCTGCCTTGGCCGCGTCAATGCGGAATTCCTTGAGGATTTCACCGGCTTCGACACCGGCTTTGGCGAGATGACCTGCCAGCGGCTTCGTCACGCGCGAGGCGCGGCGGGAGCCGAATGCAACCTGCACGGCCGTGTAGCCGTCGGTTTCAACAGTCTTGATCTGCGTCACGCGGTTGTCCGACACGTCCAGCACGGTGACGGGAATCGAATCCCCTTCAGCCGTGAAGATACGGGTCATGCCAACCTTGCGACCTACGAGTCCAAGGCTCATCATTTTCTCCATTCCCGACTGCGATTGGTCGGGGCTGATTTACAAAATGCCAGGCACGCAAGGCCCAACTTTTTTACGCGAATACGCGAAAAGCCAAGCAGTATAGCCCGACCTCTCGATTTCCGCAAGCAATACAAAGACTTAGCGCCACCCGGCAAGCCGATCGGCGCTGGAAGCCTTACTGCAGCTTGATTTCCACGTCGACGCCAGCCGGCAGATCGAGCTTCATCAGCGCGTCAACCGTCTTGTCGGTCGGATCGACGATGTCCATCAGGCGCTGGTGGGTGCGGATTTCGAGCTGATCGCGCGACGTCTTGTTGACGTGCGGCGAACGCAGGATGTCAAAACGCTGAATGCGCGTCGGCAGCGGCACCGGGCCACGGACGATTGCGCCAGTCCGCTTCGCGGTATCGACGATCTCGGCAGCCGATTGATCGATCAGACGATAGTCGAAAGCCTTCAGGCGAATGCGGATTTTCTGTTGCTGCATGACGATTCCTTGAAAAGAGCGAGGCGATGTTGCATCGCCGGACACTAAAAGAACGTGAAACATGACGCCTGCGGGGAGCGAGACATCAGGTTCCGGACAGTACTTCCACTGCTAAGCCCGCGATTCTACACGAAATTGTGGAGCGATGGCGCGGATTTCTCGGCCCACGCAACGGAGCACCGGAAAAACAAAACCGGGTGCCAGCACAAGCTGGGTACCCGGTTTCGACGGTACAACGGCATACCGCGGAATCGCGGACCCCGTCGGGATCCGCGGATCGTCGATATTACTCGATGATCTTGGCGACGACGCCGGCGCCGACGGTACGGCCGCCTTCGCGG
>NZ_JAOTQT010000012.1:0-186415 GCF_025685725.1 Burkholderia sp. BKH01
AAACCCCCGCCCGAACAGGCGGGGGTTTTTGCATTGGCGCGGACAAAATGCAGGCCGGCCGGGCAAGGGGCGCCGTGCTCCATCATCGCATCCCGTCGGCACACGCCGGATCAGCCGTCTTCCATTCGTCTACCCGCGCCCGTCGCGGAACGAAACCGCGTGATTTGATACGATCGAAATGTCTTCGGCGATTGCGTTCGTCGACGTTCATGTTCGAAACCGGGGCTTGATGGAGAGGGTGGGGAATGAATATCGGCGACGCGTCGCGCGAATCCGGAGTCAGCGCAAAAATGATCCGGTACTACGAGGAGGTCGGCCTTCTTGCGCCGAGCAAGCGGACCGACGCCGGCTACCGGATCTACGGTGCGGATGAAATCCACATCCTGCGCTTCATCCGTCAGGCGCGACGGCTCGGCTTTCTCGTCGAGGACATCCGCAAGCTGCTGATGCTCTGGCAAGACCGCTCCCGCGCCAGCGCCGAGGTGAAGTCGATCGCCCTCGAGCACGTGGCCGAACTCGACAAGCGCATCGCGGAGCTAAGCGACATGCGTGATACGCTGGCCGACCTGGCCGCGCACTGCCATGGTGATGGGCGACCCGAATGCCCGATTTTGGCGCGCCTGGCCGATCCTGTCAGTGAACCAGATTAGTGCGTGCACTCGAGGCCGGAAATGGGCGCCTGATTCAACTTCTATAAAAATCAATGGGTTACGCTCAGTGTGCGTAAGTTCATTCCAAATTGGAATGGTTCCCATGCAAGTATTTCACTAGCATCTTGGTGCGGCGTCGTTATAATTCGGGAATACCCTATACGGGAAATCCCTGAATCTCGATTCGCCAGGGGTCCCCCTTCCTTGGAGAACATCATGATCGCCTACATCGTCGAAAAGCTGAGCAACTGGTTCGAATCCGCAGAACGTGAGCGCCGTGAGGCTTACCTCGCCACGTCGTCGGACATCGTCCAGCTCGAGCACCGAATCCGCTCGCTCGAAACCAACGGCTACTCGCTGTAATCGGAGTTACCGTCAGGTGCCGTGTGGCACCGAACGATAAGCAAGCCCCGTATTGACGGGGCTTTGTTTTTTTGTGCGCCGGATCTGGCGAAATCGACGATGCGGCGCTATGGTATGGACCTGCTTTTCATCGTGAAGGACACGATCATGCGTTTGCGTCTCGATGTGCGTCGCAGCACTCGCGCGCGTCTCGTTCTGGGCGCTGCCGTGCTTGTCCATGGCCTCGCGGCCGGTGCCGCGACTTCGTCCAAACCGCTGATTCTCGATACGCAGCATGGTATCCAGGACGGCAAGGGCGGGCTGGTGCTGCAGACAGCGCCTTTGTCTTCCGAGCCGATCGTCGAGCCGGCGGGCATGCGGGCTCCGGCCGGGCAAGCGCCGAATACGTCGGTGCCGCTGTTCGTTGCGCCGTATATCAATGTGCCCGGCTGGGGCGTGCCGCCGGCCAACCAGCCGAGACTCGCGCCGCGGCCGCAGCCGTAACGGCCGGTCGCCCGATCAGTTTCCGCGCTGCTCGATCTGACAGCGGGCGCCGCTATCCTGGCCCAGCATCTCGACCAGATAGGGCAGTGCCTCGTTCATGCTCTGCGCGAGCGTATACGGCGGATTCAGGATGAACATCCCGCTGCCGTAGAGGCCCAGTCCGTCAGCAGGCGGATTCGATACCGTCAGCGTCAGGTGCAGCCAATTGTTCGGTTGCAGGCGCTTCAACTGCTCGGGAAAGCGCTGCGATTCCGTCCGCGCGACCTGCGGATACCAGATCGCATAGCAGCCCGTCGCGAAACGCTTCAGACATTCCGTCACGCAGCTTACCGTGCGCGCGTAATCCTTCTTGTCCTCGTAGGACGGGTCGATTAGCACGAGCGCACGTCGCGGCGGCGGCGGCAGCAGCGCCTTGATGCCTTCGAAGCCGTCGCCGGCGAAGATCATCGCGCGTCGCCCCGCGTCGCGGAAGTTGTGGCGCAGCACGTCGATCTCCGTCGTGTGCATTTCGAACAGGCGCATCCGGTCCTGTTCGCGCATCGATCGCCATGCGATATAAGGGGAACCGGGGTAGAAGCGCAGTTCACCGTCGTCGTTCAGTGCGCGTACTTCGTCCACGTAATCGCCCAGCGCTTCCGGCAGGTTCTTGTCGTTCCACAGTCGGCCGATGCCGGTGTCGAATTCCGCTGTCTTTGCCGCGTAGCCGTCGCGCAGCGAGTACACGCCGGCCCCGGCATGCGTGTCGATGTACCAGTACGACTTGTCTTTCTTGTTCAGGTAGCGCAGCAGTTGGACGACGACGGCGTGCTTGAGCACGTCCGCGTGGTTGCCTGCGTGAAAACCGTGACGATAACTGAGCATGGCGGGCTGCCTGAAACAGAAGGTGAATCGATGAAAGCGGTCGATCGTGCGCGGCCGTCGGGCCGGCGCCGATGCGGTCGCGTATTGTACGCGAGTGGCCGTGAGTCGCCTTACTCGTATGCGTCGCCGACCACCTCCTCGATGCGTTGCTTCACATCCGGCGTCAGCTTCGCGGCGACGTCGAGCGCGCGCATGTTCTCGCCGATCTGCTCGATTCGCGATGCGCCGGTGATCACCGAACTCACGTGCGGATTCGCGAGCACCCAAGCGATCGCGAGCTGGCCGGTGCTGCAGCCGAGGTCGGCCGCGATCCCGCCGAGCCGTTCGACGATGTCGTTGCTGGCCTGATCGGTCAGGCGGTCGCGCATCCAGTCGTAGCCCTGCAACTGCGCGCGGCTGCCCGGCGGCACGCCGTTGCGGTACTTGCCGGTGAGCAGGCCCGAGGCCAGCGGGCTCCAGGTCGTGAGGCCCAGGCCGTAGTCGTCGTAGAGCCGCGCATATTCCCGTTCGACCCGCGTGCGGTGGAACAGGTTGTACTGGGGTTGCTCGACGACCGGCTTGTGCAGGTGATGCCGTTCGGCGATCTCGCACGCGGCGCGGATCTCGTCGGCGCTCCATTCCGACGTGCCCCAGTACAGCGCCTTGCCGCGCACGATCATGTCGCTCATCGCCCAGACGGTTTCCTCGATCGGTGTGTTCGGGTCGGGGCGATGGCAATAGACGAGGTCGACATAGTCGAGCTGCAGCCGGCGCAGCGAGCCGTCGATTGCGTTCAGCAGGTATTTCCGGTTCAGCGTGTGATACTGGTTCGGCGCTTCCGCGAGCCCCCAGAAGAACTTCGTGGACACGATATAGCTGATGCGCGGCCAGTCGAGCGACTTGAGCGCGTGGCCCATGATTTCCTCGGATTTGCCGCCGGCATACACCTCGGCGTTGTCGAAGAAATTGACACCCGCGTCGCGGGCCGCGGCGAGGCATTCGCGTGCGACCCGCTGGTCGACCTGGTTGCCGTATGTGACCCACGAGCCGAGCGAGAGCTCGCTGATCTGCAGGCCGGAACGGCCTAGCCGTCGATAGTGCATGCGAATCTCCTGCGTGACAGAACCGACCTTAAGCTTAGACGTTTTGCGCGCGAACGGTGGGGCCGATCGTGCACAATGGCGGCTGGCCCGCCGGTACGGTCGCGCGACGAAGCGGATGCGGCGGGCGCGTGTTTTATCGATCCGATAACGGGAGGAGACGGACATGGCAGCAGAGCTGAATGGCAAGACCGCAGTCGTCACGGGCGCCGCGAGCGGCATCGGCAAGGAAATCGCACTCGAGCTCGCGAAGGCGGGCGCGGCTGTCGCGATCGCCGACCTGAACCAGGACGGCGCGAATGCGGTCGCCGACGAGATCAACAAGGCAGGCGGCAAGGCGATCGGCGTCGCGATGGACGTGACGAACGAGGAAGCCGTGAACAGCGGCATCGACAAGGTTGCCGAAACGTTCGGCTCGGTCGACATCCTCGTGTCGAACGCGGGCATCCAGATCGTGAACCCGATCGAGAACTACTCGTTCTCCGACTGGAAGAAGATGCAGGCGATCCACGTCGACGGCGCGTTCCTGACGACGAAGGCCGCGCTCAAGCACATGTACAAGGACGATCGCGGCGGCGTCGTGATCTACATGGGTTCGGTGCACTCGCACGAAGCGTCGCCGCTGAAGTCCGCGTACGTGACGGCCAAGCACGGGCTGCTCGGCCTCGCACGCGTGCTCGCGAAGGAAGGCGCGAAGCACAACGTGCGCTCGCACGTCGTGTGTCCTGGCTTCGTGCGCACGCCGCTGGTCGACAAGCAGATTCCGGAGCAGGCGAAGGAGCTCGGGATCAGCGAAGAGGAAGTGGTGAAGAAGGTGATGCTCGGCAACACGGTCGACGGCGTGTTCACGACGGTGCAGGACGTCGCGCAGACGGTGCTGTTCCTGTCGGCGTTCCCAAGCGCCGCGTTGACGGGCCAGTCGTTCGTCGTCAGTCACGGCTGGTTCATGCAGTAACGCGTGCACGGGCGGTGTAGCCGCCCGCCGCGTCGAATGGCACAAAAAAACGCGCTCCGGGGAGCGCGTTTTTCATTTCGGCAGGGCGGGACGGGGCCGGTGACGGCTGCCGGTGCCGAGTTACTTCAGCACGGCTGCGATTGCATTGGCGACCGTGTCGAGGTTGCGCGTATTCAGCGCTGCGACGCAGATCCGGCCCGTGCCGACCGCATAGATGCCGAACTCGTCGCGCAGGCGATCGACTTGCGCCGAGGTCAGGCCCGAGTAAGAGAACATTCCGCGCTGCGCGTTGATGAAGCTGAAGTCGCGATCGACGCCGCTTGCCTTCAGGCGCTCGACGAGACCGTTGCGCATCGCGCGGATGCGATCGCGCATTTCGCCGAGTTCCTGCACCCACGAAGCGTGCAGTTCCGGCGATGCGAGCACCGCTGCGACGACCGCGCCGCCATGGGTCGGCGGGTTCGAGTAGTTCGTGCGGATCACGCGCTTCAGTTGCGACAGCACGCGCGTGGCTTCTTCCTTGCTCGACGTGATGATCGACAGCGCGCCGACGCGCTCGCCGTAGAGCGAGAACGACTTCGAGAACGACGACGACACGAACGCGTTCAGGTCGGCCGCGGCAAACAGGCGCACGGCGGCCGCATCGGCCTCGATGTTCTCGCCGAAGCCCTGGTAGGCCATGTCGAGGAACGGCACGAGGTTGCGCGCCTTCACGACGTCGACGACTTGTTGCCATTGCGCTTCGGTCAGGTCCACGCCGGTCGGGTTGTGGCAGCACGCGTGCAGCACGACGACCGTGCCTGCCGCATAGCCGTTCAGCGCCGACAGCATGCCTTCGAAGTTCACGCCGTTGGTGGCGGCGTCGTAATATGGGTACGCGACGACTTCGAAGCCGGCCGCCTCGAACAGCGCGCGGTGGTTTTCCCAGCTCGGATCGCTGATCGCGACCTTCACGTTCGGATTCACGGTGCGCAGGAAATCAGCGCCGATCTTCAGCGCGCCCGTGCCGCCCAGCGCCTGGGCCGTGACCACGCGGCCTGCCGCGATCAGCGGTGAATCGTTGCCGAGCAGCAGCTTCTGCACAGCCGCATCGTAGGCGGCAATCCCGTCGATCGGAAGGTAGCCGCGCGGCAGGCCAGCTTCGACACGCACCTTTTCTGCTTCGCGAACCGCGCGCAGCAGCGGAATCTTGCCTTCTTCGTTCGTGTACACGCCGACGCCGAGGTTGACCTTGGTCGGACGCGCATCGGCGTTGAAGGCTTCGTTCAGGCCCAGGATCGGGTCGCGGGGAGCAAGCTGGACAGCGGAGAAGAGCGACATGATGATTCGGCAGTAGTGAAAAGAGGGTCAGGCTTTCAGCCGGCGGGGCGGGCGCAGCGAACCGCGCGCCAACGGGCGCGACGCCGGAAAGCGCAGCAGCCTGACATTGTAGCGAATTCGCGCTGGCGGGGGCGCGCGATTCGGCGGCGAATCGCGATTTCGGGCGGCCGTCGCGCGTCAGGAGCCGACAGCAGTTCGCGCGGCCGCGAAGCGCTAGAATGCTTTCTTTGCCCTCGCTCCAGCCGCATTCCATGTCCGAACATCATGCCGAAGCCGGCGACGCGCTCGACGAATCCAAATTCGTCACCTTCGAAGGGTCGCCGTTCCAGCTGTATCAACCGTATCCGCCCGCAGGCGACCAGCCGACCGCGATCGACACGCTCGTCGAAGGCATCGGCGACGGCCTTGCCTTCCAGACGCTGCTCGGTGTGACGGGGTCGGGCAAGACCTTCACGATGGCGAACACGATCGCGCGGCTCGGCCGCCCGGCGATCGTGTTCGCGCCGAACAAGACACTCGCGGCCCAGCTCTATGCCGAGTTCCGCGAGTTCTTCCCGCGCAACGCGGTCGAGTACTTCGTCTCGTACTACGACTACTACCAGCCTGAGGCCTACGTGCCGCAGCGCGACCTGTTCATCGAGAAGGATTCGTCGATCAACGAGCACATCGAGCAGATGCGGCTGTCGGCGACGAAGAGCCTGATGGAGCGCCGCGACGTGGTGATCGTCGCGACGGTGTCGGCGATCTACGGTATCGGCAACCCGTCCGAATACCACCAGATGATCCTGACGCTGCGCACCGGCGATAAGCTCGGCCAGCGCGACGTGATCGCGCGGCTGATCGCGATGCAATACACGCGCAACGAGCAGGATTTCCAGCGCGGCACGTTCCGCGTGCGCGGCGACACGATCGACATCTTCCCGGCCGAACACGCGGAAATGGCCGTGCGCGTCGAACTGTTCGACGACGAAGTCGAGACGCTCCACCTGTTCGACCCGCTGACCGGGCGCGTGCGGCAGAAGATTTCGCGCTTCACCGTGTATCCGTCGTCGCACTATGTGACGCCGCGCGACACCGTGATGCGAGCGGTCGAGACGATCAAGGACGAATTGCGCGAACGCCTCGAGTTCTTCCACCGCGACGGCAAGCTCGTCGAGGCGCAGCGCCTCGAGCAGCGCACGCGCTTCGATCTCGAGATGCTGCAGGAGCTCGGCTTCTGCAAGGGCATCGAAAACTACTCGCGGCATTTCTCGGGTGCGGAGCCTGGAGATCCGCCGCCGACGCTCGTCGACTACCTGCCGCCCGACGCGCTGATGCTGCTCGACGAATCGCACGTGCTGATCGGCCAGTTGAACGGCATGTACAACGGCGACCGCGCACGCAAGGAAAACCTCGTCAATTACGGGTTTCGCTTGCCGTCGGCACTCGACAACCGGCCGCTCAAGTTCCCCGAGTTCGAACGCAAGATGCGTCAGGTCGTGTTCGTGTCGGCCACGCCGGCCGACTACGAGAAGCGCGTGACGGGGCAGGTTGCGGAACAGGTCGTGCGGCCGACGGGGCTCGTCGATCCGGAAATCGAAGTGCGGCCGGCGAGCTCGCAGGTCGACGACGTGCTGACCGAGATCAACGCGCGCGTGAAGGCCGGCGAGCGCGTGCTGATCACCGTGCTGACGAAGCGCATGGCCGAACAGCTCACCGAGTTTCTGGCCGACCATGGTGTCAAGGTGCGCTACCTGCACAGCGACATCGACACGGTCGAGCGGGTCGAGATCATCCGCGACCTGCGGCTCGGCACGTTCGACGTGCTGGTCGGGATCAACCTGCTGCGCGAGGGCCTCGACATTCCGGAAGTGTCGCTCGTCGCGATCCTCGATGCGGACAAGGAAGGCTTCCTGCGCGCCGAACGCTCGCTGATCCAGACGATCGGCCGCGCCGCGCGGAACGTGAACGGCAAGGCGATTCTCTACGCCGACACGATGACCGAGTCGATGAAGCGCGCGATCGGCGAAACCGAGCGCCGCCGCGCGAAGCAGATCGCGCACAACGAGAAAATGGGCATTACGCCGCGTGGTGTCGTGAAACGCATCAAGGACATCATCGACGGCGTCTACAACGCGGACGAGGCGCGCGCGGAACTGAAGGAAGCGCAGCAGCGCGCGAAATTCGAGGACATGTCGGAAAAGCAGCTCGCGAAGGAAATCAAGCGTCTCGAGAAGCAGATGGCCGACTACGCGAAGAACCTCGAATTCGAGAAGGCCGCTGCGACGCGGGATCAGCTTGCGCTGCTGCGCGAGCGTGTGTTCGGCGCGAACGTCGGCGACCACATCAGCGGCGGCCGGTAAATCTTTCCAAACGTCACCAAAACCTGTCAGTAACCGGTCTGTAAGCCTTGTCGGATCAGGGGTTTACGCGGTATCCGGTTTGTTCCGAAACAGGTTCGGTGCTAAACTCCACAATTATTGAGAATTGTTCGCATTAGCGTTCTTCATTGCGTTAGTGTTTTCAGCGAGCCGCCCCGGCGGCGGCCCGCATGTCGTCAAGATAGTCAGACAAATAACAAGGAGTGTCCATGTTGGGTTCTTCGTTCATCCGCACGACGGTTGCGGTAGCAGCGGCGCTTGCCGCGATGTCGGCCTCGGCTGCCGAATATCCGATCGGCAAGCAGCAGATCCAGGGCGGCATGGAAATCGGCGCGGTGTACCTGCAGCCGATCACGATGGATCCGGAAGGGATGATGCGCAAGGCGTCGGATTCCGACATCCACCTCGAGGCCGACATCCATGCGGTCAAGAACAACCCGACGGGTTTCGCCGAAGGCGACTGGATGCCGTATCTGCAGGTCACGTACAAGCTGACGAAGCAGGGCGACACGAAGTGGAAGTCTGAAGGCGACCTGATGGGCATGGTCGCGAGCGACGGTCCGCACTATGGCGACAATGTGAAGCTGAACGGCCCGGGCAAGTACCACCTGACGATGGTCGTCAAGCCGCCGATGCAGTCGGGCCACATGGCGTTCGGCCGTCACGTCGACAAGGAAACGGGCGTGGGCGCATGGTTCAAGCCCGTTACGCTCGAGTACGACTTCCCGTTCGCCGGTATCGGCAAGAAGGGCGGTTACTGATCGGCGGCATCACGAACGGCGCGCTTCCGCGCGCCGTCGGCGTAGAGAACCCAGAATGAAAATTCCCCAGAAAATCGTTGCTGCAGCCGCTGCATTGTGGCTTGCCGGCGCGGCGTACGCCGCCGATCTGCCGACGTTCAAGCTCGAGATGGCGGACGGCAAGCTGAATCCCGCCCGCATCGAAGTGCCGGCCGGCCAGCGTTTCAAGATCGAGATCAAGAACACCGGCAAGGGCGCCGCCGAATTCGAGAGCGTGCAACTGCGCAAGGAGAAGGTGCTCGCGCCGGGCGCTGATTCGTTCGTGGTCGTCGCTCCGCTGTCGCCGGGCGAATACAAGTTTTTCGACGATTTCCACCAGCAGGCGCAGGGCGTGATCGTCGCGAAGTAACGCGTTTTATCTGCGTGCGGGCACGCTATATCCGTTGCCCCGCGCGTCAGGAGGTATCGATGGGTCAGATCTTGTTCATCGTCTGGCGAGAGAGCGTCGAAGCGCTGCTCGTTGTCGGCATTCTCTATGCATGGCTGAAAAACGGCGACGACGACGCGCGCCGCGGCCTGCCTTTTCTGTGGGCCGGGGTCGGTGTCGGCTTGCTGATGGCGGTCGGCCTGGGCGCCGCGCTGGTCGGTTTCACCGAAGTGCTGTCCGGCGACGCGCAGGACTACTTCCAGACTGCGATGGTGCTGATCGCATGCGTGCTGATCGTGCAGATGGTGCTGTGGATGCGCCGCCACGGCCGCACGCTGAAGCGCGACATGGAGCACTCGCTGCAGCAGAGCACGCGCGATTCGAACTGGTGGGGCGTCGCCGTGCTGGTCGCGCTCGCGATCGCGCGCGAAGGCAGCGAGACGGTGATCTTCCTGTACGGCCTCGGTTTCGGCCAGTCGGGGCACGTTGACGGCAACCAGATGCTCGCGGTCCTGATCGGCCTCGGTCTCGCGTTCCTCACGTTCTATCTGCTGCAGCTCGGCGGCAAGTACTTCTCGTGGCGGCATTTCTTCCGCGTCACCGAAGTGATGCTGCTGTTCCTCGGCGCGGGCCTGTTCCAGACCGGCGTCGACAAGCTGATCGACAAGGAAATCCTGCCGCTCGGCATTTCGCAGGTGTGGGACACGTCCGCGATCCTCGATGATTCGGGCACGTTCGGCTCGCTGGTCGCGACGCTGACAGGCTATCGCGCGCACCCGGCACTGACCAACCTGGTCGCCTATGCAGTGTATTGGGCGGTCGTCTGGTTGCTGATGAAGCGCGCGAGCCGTCGTCCGGCCGTTACCGCGGGCCGCGCGGCATGAGCGTTGTCGCCGCAGCCAAACCCGGCTGGCTCGCGCAGGCCGGCCAGTGGATGCAGCGCCGCGGTGCGTTGATCCGCGGCATCCAGTGGGTCGTCGTCGCTGTCTACGCATTCCTGATCATCGTGCCGGCGGTGTTGCCGCTGCCGGACGATTCCGCGCATCTGTGGAGCAACCTCACGCTGATCGCGCAATTCACGTTCTGGGGCATCTGGTGGCCGTTCGTGCTGCTGTCGATGGTGATGCTCGGCCGCGTCTGGTGCGGCGTGCTGTGCCCGGAAGGCGCCCTCACCGAATACGCAAGCAAGTTCGGTCGCGGCGGCCCGATTCCGCGCTGGATACGGTGGGGCGGCTGGCCGTTCGTCGCATTCGGGATCACGACGATCTACGGGCAGATGGTGAGCGTGTACCAGTACCCGCTCGCGGTGTTGTTCGTGCTCGGCGGCTCGACTGTCGGCGCGATCGTGATCGGTGTGCTGTACGGCCGTGAGAAGCGCGTGTGGTGCAAGTACTTGTGCCCGGTCAACGGCGTGTTCGGGCTGCTCGCGCGGCTTGCGCCAATGCGCTACAAGGTCGACGAGGACGCGTGGCGCCGTTCGTACAAGAATGGCGAGCACGGTCATCGCGTGATTCCGATCAACTGCGCACCGCTCGTGCCGTTGCGCAACATGAAGGGCGCCGCGGCGTGCCATATGTGCGGCCGCTGCAGCGGGCATCGCGACGCGATCTCGCTGTCGTTGCGCTCGCCGTCCGACGAAGTCGTGAACCTCGGCGCGCAGCAGGCGAGCCCGTGGGACACCGCGCTGATCCTGTACGGCCTGCTCGGTGTCGCGATCGGCGCGTTCCACTGGACCGTCAGTCCGTGGTTCGTGCAGATCAAGCAATGGCTCGCGGGCTGGCTGATCGACCGTGACATCACGTGGCCGCTCGAAACCAATGCGCCGTGGTTCCTGCTCACGCATTATCCGGATCGCAACGACGTGTTCTCCTGGCTCGACGGCGGCCTGATCGTCAGCTACATCGTCGGCACGGGGCTCGTGTACGGCACGGCGCTGCTGGTGCTGCTGGCAGGCGCCACGCTGATGCTCGGCCGCTTCGATCGCGTGCGGCTGCATCACCTCGCGCAGGCGCTGATTCCGATCGCGGGCGCGGGCGTGTTCCTCGGGCTGTCGGCAACGACGTTGTCGTTGCTGCGCGCCGAGCATGTGCCGCTCGGCTGGGCGACCGATGTGCGCATCGCGATCCTGGTCGGCGCCAACGCGTGGAGTGCGTGGCTCGCGTGGAAGGTGACGGGGCGCTATGCGGCCTGGCCGCGCCGGCTCGCGGCATTCGCATGGTTCGCCGTCGGGCTTGCCGTCGTCGACAGCGCATGGTGGTTGATGTTCTGGGGCTTCTGAAGCGGCTCGCGTGCCGCTTCGGCTCAATGCGGGCGATCTGCTTCACGCATTGGACGCTCAAACAAAAAAGCGACACGTCGAAGGACGTGTCGCTTTTTTTCTTCCTTGTGCGAGAACCAAAAAAAGTGGCTTGGCTTGCTGCAACGGCTGCTTGAGTGTGTTTGCACGAAGGGGTCTAGATCTCGCGTGCAAGCCGTTACGCTGGCTAATGCCCAACACCTCTCAGGGAGGTGGTCCCCACAATACTCGGTCGTTACTTCGTCAGGATCAGTTTGCCGAGCCGTGTGGCACGCAACTGATAGGTCTCTCCGTTATGCGCGATGCTGATGTGGCTGTGGCCTTGCAGCAGCGCATCGCTGCTGACGACCCGCGTGCCTGCATCGCGGTTGCCGGCGGGCTTCGCCGGCGTCGTGACCGCTGCCGTCTTTTGACGGCTGCTGCCTGCGGTGCCGGTCGGGCGGCGCAAGGTCAGCGTGGTCGGGCGCATGGTGTCGGTCATTCGGTTGATCGGTGACTGTCGATACGATGGAATGAATTCTAAATGATAACTATTCCCATTTACAAAAACTCTTTATCGATCGAGGCGGCGGACTTGATAGCTTGAATCAAAGGGCGGCCCGCAGGCCGCCACCGGGCTCAGTGCAGCGGATCTGGGTCCTTGCGGCCCTGTGCGTATTCGCGGATCAGGCGGACCGTGTCGATATCCGACGTGCGGTACGCTTCCTTGACGATTCCGTGCGTCTGTCGCGCTTCTTCGCTGTCGTCCGACACGGTCAGCGTCGTGCGGTATTCGAAACGCAGGAACAGCTCGTGGTCGTCACGCTCCTCGATCGTCATCGTCAGCGAGCCGCCTATCTCGCCATCGGCCGCGCGGATATCGTAGCGGACCTGCTGGTTCGGCGTGAACGTGACGTGGTCGCGCACGGTCGCGTGGCCGTAGTGCAGTTCACGTTCGAGCGTCGTGTCGGTCCGTTCGCGGATGTCGCAGCTGTCGAGGCCGAGCACGAACAGTTGCGGCTGTTCGGCCCGCAACACGAGGCCTTCCCAGAGCTGGTCGCGGGTGAGGGCAGGCACGGCCGGATCGTCGGAGTTGATCTGGATCAGATGTTCGAAGTTCAAGGGGACAGATTCCTTCTGGTGGTGGGCGGCCACATGGTTCAAGAAGTTATTGTGACGCAAAACCATCCGTTTCGCGGCACCTGCCGCCCCGGATCGGGCGTCAGGCCTCGATGCGGCCCATGCGGCCGGTCTGGTAGTCGACGACGGCCTGCCGGATCTCTTCCTCGGTATTCATCACGAACGGGCCGTAGCGGACGATCGGCTCGTTGAGCGGCACGCCGCCGATCAGCAGCAGGTCGAGCGGCGTGTCGCCGGCGGCGAACGTGACCGTGTCGCCGTCGTCGCCGTACACGATCATGTGCCGTGCGTCGACAGCCTGCCTGTCAGGCCCGTAGAGGCCCGTGCCGTCGATCGGATAGGCAAACACGCGATAGCCGACCGGCACGGGCTGCGTGACCGTTGCACCGGGTTCCAGCGTGAAATGCTGGTAGAGGATCGGCGTGCGTGTCTCGATCGCGGCCCGGACGCCGAACGCTTCACCGGCGATGACGCGCACGCGTGCGCGGCCGTCCGGCGACGTCGCGCTCGGAATGCGGTCGGCCGGGATCTCCTGGTAGCGCGGCGCGATCAGCTTGTCGCGGCGCGGCAGGTTGACCCATAGCTGGAAGCCGTGGGAGCGGCCGCCCGCCTGCGCGAACACCGGGTCCGGCATCTCGCTGTGCACGACGCCGGCGCCGGCTGTCATCCATTGCACGTCGCCGGGGCCGAGTGTGCCAGCATGGCCGGACGAGTCGCGATGGCAAAAGCGTCCGTCGAGTGCGTAGGTCACGGTCTCGAAGCCGCGATGCGGATGGTCGGGAGCGCCCACGGCTTCGCCGGGGGCATAGTCGACGGGGCCCATTTCGTCGAGCAGCAGGAACGGATCGAAGTCCATCAGCAGTCGGGTCGGGAACGGGCGGTGAACCACTAAGCCGCCGCCTTCGGTGGTGCGAAGCGCGGGGTACGTGCGGTCAAGCGAGCGAGCGGTCGTCATGGGGAAGCCCTCGAAATCGTCGAAATAGCGTTATTTTTGAAACACAGCGCTATTATATTGAGCGTTTTACCGTTCGATTTGCGACGGTTCGCAATGGATTGTTCTGAAATTGGAACGATGACATGAATCTCGATGCACATAACCTGAACGACCTGATGTACTTTTCGCAGGTCGTCGAACATGGCGGTTTCTCGGCGGCGGAGCGCGTGCTGGGCATCTCGAAATCGCGCCTGTCGCGGCGCCTGACCGAGCTCGAGGCGGCGCTCGGCGTGCGCCTGCTGCAGCGCTCGACGCGCAAGCTCGCGCTGACCGAGGCGGGAGAACTGTTCTACCAGCATTGCCAGGCGATGCTCGCCGAAGCGCAGGCTGCGATGAACGCGGTGCAGCAGTTGCGCGCGTCGCCGCGCGGCTCGGTGCGTGTCAGCGTGCCTGTCACGCTGTCACAGACGATGCTGTCTCGCATCCTGCCCGAATTCCTGCGCCGTTATCCCGAGGTGAAGGTGCACGTCCGCGTGACGAACCGCGTGATCGACCTGTTCGAGGATTCGATCGACGTCGCGCTGCGCGTGCGCTCGGAGCCGCCGCAGAACGCCAACATCGTCGTGCGGCCGCTGTGGCGCACCGAACAGATGCTGGTCGGCGCGCCGAGTCTGCTGAGCCAGAATGCGCCGCCGCTGGTGCCGGACGACCTGACTTATTTCGAGACGCTCGATACGCCGAGCGTCGACGGGCGGCACGTATTCAACCTGATTGCGCCGGACGGTACGCGCCATGTGCACGAGCATGACCCGCGGCTCGTGACGGCCGACCTGATGACGATCCGCGAGGCCGTGCTCGATGGCCTCGGCATCGCGGCGCTGCCGGAGATGATGTACGGCAACGCGCTGCGCGCGGGCCAACTGTCGCCCGTGATGCCGGGCTGGACGCTGCCGGTGCCGCAACTGTATGCGGTATTCGTGTCGCGGCAGGGGATGCCGCCCGCGGTGCGTGCGTTCGTCGACTACCTGGTCGAGAAGCTCGATCACGGCGCCTACAAGGAGCCGGGTTGCCCCGAGCGCGCGAAGAAGGAAGCGGCGGCCGATGCTTCGGCGACCTGAACACGACGCGCACGACGAGGCAAATTTGTTTTGTCATTGAAGCGTCGCCGGCAATCGCAAGTTTCAATCGCCGGAACCTTGAATGCGCGGGCGGGCGGGCCTATATTGGAATCCCATTTCGTGAAGGAAGTTTCTGAGCGAAATCAGGTGGCCGCATATATTGCGAGCCAGATAGGGCAGAACGCGCAGTCCGTGCAGACCACGGTAGCCGCATTGCGTTGCTCGAGGCGCAACCGATACCGCCGAAGAGCCCGCCGCCCGAAGGCGCCCGCGTGCGCATGAAAAAAGGCCTTCATCTGGCGATGAAGGCCTTTTACTTTGGGGACGCCCGGTTAGGGACGCCCGGTTAGGGACGCCCGCTTAGGGGCGGCCGGCGATGTGCACCTCGCGAGGTGCGAAACGCGCCTGCGTTACTTCGTTTTCGCGCGCGGCTCCGTCACGAAGCCGAGCTTCGTCAGGCCGCCGGCCTGCGCATCCGACATCACTTCGGCCACATGTTCGTATGCAACCTTGCGGTCCGCACGCAGGTGCAACTCCGGCTGCGGCGTGCGTTTCGCGGCTTCCGCAATGCGCGCCTGCAACTGTTCGCGCGTGACCGTGTGGTCGTCCCACAGGATCGTGCCGTCGCCCTGGATCGCGACGTCGACCGTCTGCGGTTTTTCGTCGACGGGCTGGCTGCTGGCGTGCGGCAGGTCGATCTTCACCGCATGCTGCATCGCCGGGATCGTCACGAGGAAAATGATCAGGAGTACGAGCATGACGTCGACGAGCGGCGTCATGTTGATCTCGCTCATCACGGCATCGTCGTCATCGTCGCTGAAACCGGTGTTCATTGCCATGGTTCACCCCGCCTCAGCTGGCGCGCGTCGCGAGACGCAGGCCGTCGCGCGTCGACGACGATGCGAGGCTTGCGCCCGTCACGAAGTACGCGTGCAGGCCATGCGCGAAGCGGCGCAGCTTGCTGACGACACCCTTGTTCGCACGGGTCAGTGCGTTGTAGCCGAGCACGGCCGGGATCGCGACGAACAGGCCGAAGGCCGTCATGATCAGCGATTCGCCGACCGGGCCCGCGACCTGGTCGATCGACGTCTGGCCGGTTGCGCCGATTGCGAGCAGTGCGTGGTAGATCCCCCAGACCGTGCCGAACAGGCCGACGAACGGCGCCGTGCTGCCGATCGACGCGAGGATCGCGAGACCGCTCTGCATGCGCGAGATGCCTTCGTCCATCGTGTCCTTCAGGCAGCGCGTGACCCAGTCGGACACGTCCATGCGGTCGTGCAGGTGCGGTTGCGTCTGGTGGTGGTGATCGGCGGCTTCCTTGCCCGACAGCGCGAGCGCGAGGAACGGGTTGTCGTTCGGCGTCGATGCGGCGAGGCCGAGCTTCTTGACGCCGTCGTCGAAATCGTCCGAATGCCAGAACGCTTGTTCGGCGTTCTTCGTGAGGCGGTTCAGGCGAACCACGTTCCAGCCCTTGACGACGATCACGATCCACGAAAGGACCGACATCACGAGCAGCGTGATTGCAATGGCGCGCGTGACGAAATCACCTTGCGCCCAGACGTGCGCGATACCGTAGCTTTGCATTTTTGTGTTTCCTTTGAATCTACCGAATGAGACGGATTAATCGTCGAGCGTGAAGTTGAAGGGCAGCGTATGGGCGGCACGGATCGCCTGGCCGTTCTCGATATACGGCGGACAGGTGCTGGCGCGCGTCGCATCGAGTGCGGCTTCGTCGAGACGCGGGTAGCCGCTGCTCTTCTGCAACTGGACGCTCTCGATCTTGCCCGTCACGCCGATGATGAAGTGAACATAGGCCGTGCCCGTTTCGCCGCGGCGACGCGACATCGACGGATAGGTGGGCTTCACGAAATTACAGCTGAGTGCAGAAACGTTCTTCGGCGCGCTGACCTGCATCGTTTCGCGAGCCGGGCCGGGCGTGGCGGCCGGCGCAGCAGGAGCAGGCACGGCGGGCGCAGGTGCCGGATCGGCGGCTGCCGGCACGGGTGTCGGCGACGGCGATTGCGCGACCGGCTGGGGCGTCGGCTTGACCGCTTTCTGCGTCGGCTTCGGCTCGACCTTCGGCTTCACGCGCGGCGTGGGCTTCGGCGGTGCGGGCTGCGCGGCCGATTGGACCGCGACCGGCTGCGCAGCAGGCGCGGGCGGGATGAGCTGCGCGGTGATCGACTGGACCTCGATCTCCTTCGGCGGCGGCGCGTTGCGATGGAGCCAGGCGGCCGTCAGCATGACCGCGTGTGCGGCAAGCACACCGACCGCGACGACGATCACTCGGGGATTCATACGTGGTGCAGCCGGCAAGACGCCGGCAGGAGCGGAATGCGAAGCCTGCATGTTAGCTTGAAAGAACGATGTCGCACCCGGGGCGCGGCGGGTGAATCGGCATCACTTGCGGAAGATCAGCAGCGAGATGCAAACGGTGGTCACGAATCCGATCAGCAATTCCATCACAGGCTCCTTGGCAGGTAAGCCGCTGGCTCGCGCAGACGGTGGCTTGCTGACGGTCAAAACAAAAAATGCGGCCGGGGCCGCATATGCACACTCGGCGCCGGTCAGGCGGCCTTGCGTTCGTAGAACGTGACCGGGATCGGGTGAGCGTGATGCTCGACACCGCACCGGCTCGCGCAGACGCCTTGCTCGGCCATGAGGTCGCGTACGGACTCCTCGCACTTGCCGCAGCACGTGGCCACGCCGAGCTCGAACTGGAGTTCATCGAAAGAGTTCATGCCCTCAGCGAGGGACGCGCGAATCTTGCGATCGGAAACAGACTTGCACACGCAGACGATCATGATGAGTTGCGATAGCTAACGGTAATGCGAATTATTATCATTAATTTTGCGGGCGTTGACAAGCCTGGGTCGGGCTTTTTTTAAGGTCATCGGACCCTTGAAACGACGGGGGCGGCGGAGCCGCGTCGGGAGAGGGCGTGCCGGCCCGCGTCAGGCAGTCGCGTAGGCGCGTGCGTTCGGCGAGGAAATGGTGACGGATTCGACTGGCGCATCGAGGCCGAGCAGCGTCGACTCGAGCGCCTGCAATTGCCGGCCGTCGCCGGTCGAGCAGAAGCGGGGCGACGCGACGGGCGTGCCGTCGGGCGCACGCAGGCCGTGCTGGTCGAGTACGCGCGCGAGCTGGAGCGCGATCGCGTCGCTCGTGTCGATGATCGCCATGCGGTCGCCGACAATGTCACGAATCGTTGCGGTGAGGAACGGGTAGTGCGTGCAGCCAAGGACGACCGTATCGGCGCCGTCGTCCAGCATCGGTTGCAGATAGCTGTCGAGCAGCGCGCGCAGCGCGGGCGAGCCTGTGTCGCCGTTCTCGATTGCCTGCACGAGCCCGTGGCCCGGCTGGCAGATGAAGCGGCAACCGGCGCCATGACGTTCGAGCAGCGCCTGGAATCGGGCGCTGCGCAGCGTCGCCTGGGTGGCGAGCACGCCGGCGACGCCGCTCGCGGACTGCTGGACGGCCGGCTTGATGCCCGGCTCGACGCCGACGAGCGGGATCGCGAGATGCTCGCGTACCGCCGCGATCGACTGGGCGGTTGCCGTATTGCAGGCGACGACGAGTGCTTTCGCGCCCTGCCGGACAAACCATTCGCCGATCGCGAGCGTGCGCTCGGTGATGAAGGCGTCGTCGCGCTCGCCGTACGGGATGTAGCGCGTATCGGCGGTATAGACGAACGACTCGCCGGGCAGGTGCGCGCGCACGGCGCGCAGCACCGACAGGCCGCCGAGCCCCGAATCGAAGATTCCGACAGGGGCGGCGGCGCGCATCGCGGGAGCGGCTGGCTGGTTCGTCATCGTCGTGCGGGCGGGGCGATTACTCGGCCGAACCCATCATCGTTTGCTGGTAGTTCTGCAGGCCGACCTTGCCGATCAGGTCGATCTGCGTTTCCAGCCAGTCGATATGCTCTTCGGTGTCGTCGAGGATCTTTTCGAAGATCTCGCGCGACACATAGTCGCGAACCGATTCGCAGTAGGCGATCGCTTCCTTGCACGTGGCCTGCGAGACCTGCTCGAGCTTCAGGTCGCACTTCAGGATTTCTTCGGTTTCCTCGCCGATGAGCAGCTTGTGCAGGTCCTGCAGGTTCGGCAGGCCGTCGAGCATGAACACGCGTTCGATCAGCCAGTCAGCGTGCTTCATTTCGCCGATCGACTCGTCGTACTCGTGCTTGCCGAGCTTGTCGAGGCCCCAGTGCTTGTACATGCGCGCATGCAGGAAGTACTGGTTGATCGCCGTGAGTTCATTCTTCAGTTGGGCGTTCAGATATTCGATGACTTTCTTGTCGCCTTGCATGGCTGTTCCTTGTTCAGTGGGGCTTCAGAAACCGAACGATAATCGCTCGAACGAGAAAAGCCAAGCCTCGCAGCCTTGTCGGGCCTGCCTTTTGCGTGTAATGAGAATCAGCCTTGAAGAACCGGCTGCACGCAATAATGAGAACGGGAAGCAAAAAGGCCGGACTCCCGTCCGGCCTTTCGTGCGATCGCGTTTAAGCGGCTGCGACCGGGATCTTGCCGATCTTCGCCTGCCACTCCTTCGGACCGGTCTGGTGCACCGACGTGCCCGACGAATCGACGGCGACCGTCACCGGCATGTCCTGCACGTCGAACTCGTAGATTGCTTCCATGCCGAGGTCTTCGAACGCGAGCACCTTCGCGCCGCGGATCGCCTTCGACACGAGGTAGGCCGCACCGCCGACCGCCATCAGGTAGGCCGCCTTGTGCTTCTTGATCGCGTCGATCGCGACCGGGCCGCGCTCGGCCTTGCCGACCATCGAGATCAGGCCCGTCTGCGCGAGCATCGTCTCGGTGAACTTGTCCATGCGCGTGGCCGTCGTCGGGCCGGCCGGACCGACCACTTCGTCGCGAACCGGATCGACCGGGCCGACGTAGTAGATCACGCGGTTCGTGAAGTCGACCGGCAGCTTCTCGCCCTTCGCGAGCATGTCGGCGATGCGCTTGTGCGCGGCGTCGCGGCCGGTGAGCATCTTGCCCGACAGCAGCAGCGTCTGGCCCGGCGCCCAGCTCGCGACTTCTTCCGGCGTCAGCGTGTTCAGGTCGACGCGCTTGCTGGTTTCCGTGTTCGGTTCCCACTGGACCTTCGGCCAGGCGTCGAGCGACGGCGCTTCAAGCTTGGCCGGGCCCGAGCCGTCGAGCACGAAGTGCGCGTGGCGCGTGGCCGCGCAGTTCGGGATCAGCGCGACCGGCTTCGACGCGGCGTGCGTCGGTGCGGCCATGATCTTCACGTCGAGCACGGTCGCCAGGCCGCCGAGGCCCTGTGCGCCGATGCCGAGCGCGTTGACCTTCTCGTGCAGCTCGACGCGCAGTTCCTCGACCCAGTCCTTCGGGCCGCGCGCGATGATTTCCTGGATGTCGATCGGCTCCATCAGCGATTCCTTCGCCATCAGCATCGCCTTCTCGGCGGTGCCGCCGATGCCGATCCCGAGCATGCCGGGCGGGCACCAGCCCGCGCCCATCGTCGGGACGGTCTTCAGCACCCAGTCGACGATCGAGTCGGACGGGTTCAGCATCACGAACTTCGACTTGTTCTCCGAGCCGCCGCCCTTCGCCGCGACCTGCACGTCGACCTTGTCGCCCGGCACGATCTCGTAGTGGATCACGGCCGGCGTGTTGTCCTTCGTGTTCTTGCGGGCACCTTCCGGCGGGTTGACGATCGATGCGCGCAGCACGTTGTCCGGGTGCGTGTAACCGCGACGCACGCCTTCGTTGATCATGTCGGTGAGGCCCATCGTCGCGCCGTCCCAGCGCACGTCCATGCCGACCTTCACGAAGATCGTGACGATGCCGGTGTCCTGGCAGATCGGGCGCTTGCCTTCCGCGCACATGCGGCTGTTCGTGAGGATCTGCGCGATCGCGTCCTTCGCGGCCGGGCTCTCTTCCAGCTCGTACGCGCGGCCGAGTGCCTGGATGTAGTCGAGCGGATGGTAGTAGCTGATGTACTGCAGCGAATCCGCGATGCTCTGGATCAGGTCTTCCTGTTTGATGACGGTCATGGCTGAGACTCTGTGAGGACAGTGGGGAATGCGTTTATGCGTTGACGGCCGCTTCGACCGGCTTGCGGGACGCGGCCGCGGCGGGCGCATGCGTCTCGTGGAAATGGGCCGGGTGCGTGTGGGTCGTCAGGCGGTCGACCCACGCCATCACGAGCGCCGACACGAGGAACGACACGTGGATGATCACCTGCCACATGATCGCGTGCGTGGTGTGCTGGTCGGGGTTGATGAACGTCTTCAGCAGGTGGATCGACGAAATGCTGATCAGCGCCATCGACAGCTTGACCTTCAGCACGCCCGCGTTCACGTGATCGAGCCACTCGGGCTCGTCGGGGTGGCCCTCGATGCCGAGGCGCGACACGAACGTTTCGTAACCGCCGACGATCACCATGATCAGCAGGTTCGAGATCATCACCACGTCGATCAGGCCGAGCACCGCGAGCATCACGCTGACTTCGTCGAGGCCGGCCGCATGCGACAGCAGGTGCCAGACTTCCTTCAGGAACAGGAACACGTAGACGGCTTGCGCGACGATCAGGCCCAGGTAAAGCGGAACCTGGAGCCAGCGGCTCATGAAAATCAACGCGGGAAGCGGGCGAAGCGGGCGACGGGCGGGGCGGCCGGGCGAATGCGGGGCGGACATGATGGCGGTGCGGGCGCGGTGCGCAGGTATCGGGGGTAATCTTGAAATGGCGCGCTATTGTAACGCGTCGGCCGGCGCGACTGCAGCGACGCGCCGGCACTGCCGGGGACCGATCAGGATGCGGCCGCCGGCACGCGTTTCACGCGCAGGCTCGCAAGCACGATGCCGGTGACGACGCATGCGAGCGCGATGCCGTGCGCGAGCGTCGGGCGCTCGCCGAGGAACGCGATGCCGTACGCGGCCGCGGCGATCGGCAGCACCGCGCTGAACACGCCGGCGAGGCTGCCGGGCACGTGCCGGATGCCCTTCATCCACAGCCAGAACGAGAAGATGCTGGCCGACAGCCCGTACCAGACGACGAGCGCCCACGTGCCGGTGGGCACGCTCGCGTAATCGAAATGCCAAAGCGCCGTCGCACCGAGCGGCAGCATCAGGAACAGGCCGAACAGGTGCGTATACGCGCAGATGTCGATCGGCGCGAGCGTCTGTGTGAGCCGGCGCGACAGGATCACGTAGATCGATTCGCAGCACACCGCGCCGAGGATCAGCAGGTTGCCGGTCAGCGAGCCGGATGCGTCGCCGTGCGCGGACGCACGAACGTTGGCGAGGTTGATCGTCACGACGCCGGCGATCGCGAGCACGATCGACACGAGCGCACGGCCGTTCGGTTTTTCGCGCAGGATCAGCCACGCGAACAGCGCGACGATCGCCGGGATCGTGCTCGTGATGACGCCGGCCGCCACCGCGCTCGTGCGCTGCACACCGTTGAGCATCAGCAGCGTGAACATGAAGGTGCCGAAGAACGCCTGCAGGAACAGGTTCAGCCATTCGCCGCGCTTGACCGCGCGCATCTTCACGGGGCTGAACAGCGGCCACAGCACGGCGATCGCGATCACGAAGCGCAGCGTGGCGAGGATGGCGACGGGGACGAATGCAACGATGGATTTACCGATACCGACGTTGCTGCCGACGAACAGCATCGACAGGATGAGGAAGAGGGCATAGCGATTCAAGCTGGAATCCGGGAGGCGAGTTCAGTTAGGATTGTAGGGTCGCGGTCGTTACAGCGTAAAGCGCCGCCCGGCGTGCGAAACGGCCATGCCGCGTAAGTGACGGGTAAGTTGGAGCGCTTATCGTGGAAACTGCCGCGCCGCACGTTCATCGTCGCGCGACGTGGTGCGGTGCAACATCGCGCGCAGCCTTCGCGGCCGCGTGCGGGTGGGTGGGAGACAGCGGCGCGGATGCGCCGGCCAAGACGCGGCGCGCACGATCGCGCCGCCATGCAGAGGATTCATGTTCACCAAGGGGTTGTCGATGTCTGCGATTGAATCGGTTCTTCACGAAACCCGCCAGTTTGCGCCGCCCGCGGCGCTCGAGCAGGCGGCGACCATTTCCGGCATGCCGGCCTATCGCGCGCTCGCCGCCGAGGCCGAGCGCGACTACGAAGGCTTCTGGGCGCGTCTCGCGCGCGAGGGCCTCGCGTGGCACAAGCCGTTCACGAAGGTGCTCGACGAGTCCAACGCGCCGTTCTACAAATGGTTCGACGACGGCGAACTGAACGCGTCGTACAACTGCCTCGACCGCCACGTCGAAGCCGGCAACGGCGAGCGCGTCGCGGTGATCTTCGAGGCCGACGACGGCACCGTCACGCGCGTCACCTATGCCGATCTGCTGGCGCGCGTGTCGCGCTTCGCGAACGCGTTGAAGAAACGCGGGATCGGCAAGGGCGACCGCGTTGTCATCTACATCCCGATGTCGATCGAAGGCATCGTCGCGATGCAGGCCTGCGCGCGCATCGGCGCGACCCACTCGGTCGTGTTCGGCGGCTTCTCCGCGAAATCGCTGAACGAGCGGCTCGTCGACGTCGGCGCGGTGGCGCTCGTCACCGCCGACGAGCAGGCGCGCGGCGGCAAGACGCTGCCGCTCAAGAGCATCGCCGACGAGGCGATCGCGATGGGTGGCTGCGAAGCCGTGAAAAGCGTGATCGTCTATCGCCGCACCGGCGGCAAGATCGACTGGCATGCGGGCCGCGACCTGTGGATGCATGAGATCGCGGACGGCGAGTCCGACCGCTGCGAGCCGGAATGGGTCGGTGCCGAGCATCCGCTGTTCATCCTGTATACGTCGGGCTCGACCGGCAAGCCGAAGGGCGTGCAGCACAGCACCGGCGGCTACCTGCTGTGGGCCGCGCAGACGATGAAGTGGACCTTCGACTGGAAGCCGACCGACGTGTTCTGGTGCACGGCCGACATCGGCTGGGTCACCGGCCACACGTACATCACGTACGGCCCGCTCGCATGCGGCGGCACGCAGGTCGTGTTCGAGGGCGTGCCGACCTATCCCGACGCCGGCCGATTCTGGAAGATGATCGGCGACCACAAGGTCAGCGTGTTCTATACCGCGCCGACCGCGATCCGTTCGCTGATCAAGGCGGCCGAAGCCGACGACAAGGTGCATCCGAAGAGCTATGACCTGTCGAGCCTGCGCATCATCGGCACGGTCGGCGAGCCGATCAATCCGGAAGCGTGGATGTGGTATCACAAGCACGTCGGCCAGGAGCGTTGCCCGATCGTCGATACGTGGTGGCAGACCGAGACGGGCGGCCACATGATCACGCCGCTGCCGGGCGCGACGCCGACCGTGCCCGGTTCGTGCACGCTGCCGCTGCCGGGCATCATGGCGGCCGTCGTCGACGAGACGGGCCAGGACGTGCCGAACGGTCAGGGCGGTATCCTCGTCGTCAAGCGCCCGTGGCCGGCGATGATCCGCACGATCTGGGGCGACCCGGAGCGTTTCAAGAAGAGTTATTACCCGGAAGAACTCGGCGGCACGCTCTACCTCGCCGGCGACGGCACCGTGCGCGACAAGGACACCGGCTACTTCACGATCATGGGCCGGATCGACGACGTGCTGAACGTGTCGGGCCACCGGCTCGGCACGATGGAGATCGAGTCGGCGCTGGTGTCGCACGAACTCGTTGCCGAGGCGGCCGTGGTCGGCCGTCCGGACGACACAACGGGCGAGGCCGTGGTCGCGTTCGTGGTGCTGAAGCGTTCGCGTCCGGAGGGCGAGGAAGCGGCGACGCTCGCGAAGACGCTGCGCGACTGGGTCGGCAAGCAGATCGGGCCGATCGCGAAGCCGAAGGACATCCGCTTCGGCGACAACCTGCCGAAGACGCGCTCGGGCAAGATCATGCGGCGCCTGCTGCGCTCGCTCGCGAAGGGCGAGGCGATCACGCAGGATACGTCCACGCTCGAGAATCCGGCCATCCTCGATCAGCTCGCCGAAGTGCGCTGATCTCACCTGTCGTGCGCCACGCGCGCATGAGCCCCTGCGCGGCAATCCCGATTGTCCGCGCAGGGGCTTTTTGCTAAATAACGGCATGACCGTTCCGACCCGTCCCGCGCCTGTCGCGCCGCCGCCCGTTCCCGAACCGCTCGCGCGTGCCCACGCGCGCTACTGGCGCTTCAACGTCGCGTTGATCGCGGTGCTGATGGCGATCGGTTTCTCGGTGTCGTTCATCGTGCCGTTCTTCGGGCCCGCGCTCGCCGGGGTCCGGTTCGCCGGCTTCAGCCTGCCGTTCTATGTCGGCGCGCAGGGCGCGATTCTCGTGTATCTCGTGTTGATCGTCGTCTACATCGGGCTGATGCAACGCGCGGACCGCACGCTGCGCCGCGCGTACGACGACCATGCGGCGCGCACCGGCAATGCGCACGGCGGGCGCTGATTCATGCTGACGCATCGACTGATACGCGCGTACGCGCTCTACACGCTGGGCTTTCTCGGGTTCGTGCTGCTGATGTGGCGGATCGAGCGCGCGGCCGGCTCCGGTGTATGGATCGGCTATGTGTTCCTGTTCGTGCCGATCGCCGTGTATGCGGTGATCGGGCTGCTGTCGCGCACGTCCGATCTCGTCGAGTACTACGTGGCCGGGCGGCGCGTGCCGTCCGCGTTCAACGGGATGGCGACGGCGGCCGACTGGCTGTCGGCCGCGTCGTTCATCGGCCTGGCCGGATCGCTCTACTCGACCGGCTACGACGCGCTGGCGTACGTGATGGGCTGGACGGGCGGGTTCTGCCTCGTCGCCTTCCTGCTCGCGCCTTATGTGCGCAAGCTCGCGCGCTACACGATTCCCGACTTTCTCGGCACGCGCTTCTCGAGCACGGCCGTGCGCGCGCTCGCGGCCGGCGCGGCGATCCTGTGTTCGTTCGTGTACCTGGTCGCGCAGATCCAGGGGATCGGGTTGATCGCGACGCGCTTCATCGGCGTCGATTTCGCGATCGGGATCTTCTGCGGGCTCGCGGGCATTCTCGTGTGCTCGTTTCTCGGCGGGATGCGCGCGGTCACGTGGACGCAGGTCGCGCAGTACATCATCCTGATCAGCGCGATCCTGATTCCGGTGTCGCTGATCGCGATGAAGAACGGGCTCGGCCCGGTGCCGCAGTTCAATTACGGCAAGCTGATGGAGCGCGTCGCGGCGCGCGAGGCGCAGGTGCGCGATGCGGCCGACGAGCAGAAGGTGCGCGACGCGTACCGGCGGCAAGCCGCGGACATCCAGACGCGGCTCGACCGGTTGCCGGTGTCCTATGCGGACGCGCGCAGGCATCTCGTCGACCAGCTCGCCGACTTGCGGCGCCACAACGGGCCGCTGCGCGAGATCAGCCAGCGCGAGCGCGAGTTGGCCGACTTCCCGCGCGATCCGGCGGCGGCGCGCGTCGTGTGGACACAGGCGCGCGACGACATGCTGGCGCGTGCCGAGCCGCCCGTGCCGATGCACGAGCCGTTTCCCGCCGCGAGCGACGACGAACGCAAGCCGCGCGAGCGGAATTTCCTCGCGCTGCTGCTGTGCCTGTCGCTCGGCACCGCGAGCCTGCCGCACATCCTGACGCGCTACAACACGACCACGTCGGTTGCGTCGGCGCGCCGCTCGGTCGGCTGGACGCTGTTCTTCATCGCGCTGTTTTACCTGAGCGTGCCGGTGCTCGCGGTGCTGATCAAATACGAGATCCTGGCGAACCTCGTCGGGCGGCCGTTCGCCGAATTGCCGGCGTGGGTCACGCAATGGCATCACTTCGAACCCGACCTGATCAGCGTCGTCGAGGTGATTCGCGACGGCATCGTGCACTGGTCGGAAATCCAGATGCAGCCGGACATGGTCGTGCTGGCCGCGCCGGAGATCGCGGGGCTGCCGTATGTCGTGTCGGGGTTGATCGCGGCCGGCGCGCTTGCCGCCGCGCTGTCGACCGCGGACGGGCTGCTGCTGACGATCGCGAACGCGCTGTCGCACGACGTCTATTACTGCATGGTCGCGCCGGACGCGTCGAGCCAGCGGCGCGTGACGATCTCGAAGGTGCTGCTGCTCGGCGTCGCGCTGTTCGCGTCGTATGTCGCGTCGCTCAATACCGGGAAGATCCTGTTTCTCGTCGGCGCGGCGTTCTCGCTGGCAGCATCGAGCTTCTTTCCGGTGCTCGTGCTCGGTGTGTTCTGGAAGCGCACGACGACGCGCGGCGCGATCGCCGGGATGGTGACGGGGCTCGCGGTGTGCGTGTACTACATCGTGTCGACCTATCCGTACTTCACGCAGTTGACGGGGTTCGCGGGGAGCACGTGGTTCGGGATCGAGCCGATCAGTTCGGGCGTGTTCGGCGTGCCGGCGGGGTTTGCGGTGGCGATTGCGGTGAGCCTGTGCGATCGGCAGCCGGATGAATATACGCGGGCGTTGGTGGATTACATCAGGCATCCGTGATGCGGGAGGCGGACGGATGGGGAGCGTGTCGGCGCTCCAAACGCCCAAAAACGAAAAGCCCCTTGATTTCGGGAAATCAAGGGGCTTCTTGCATTCTGGCGGAGAGAGGGGGATTCGAACCCCCGATAGGCGATTAACCTATACACGCTTTCCAGGCGTGCGACTTAAACCACTCATCCATCTCTCCGGAAGACCGAGAGTATAGCAAACTCTGGCGGCGGCCCGCCACTCCCTTGCACGCACGTCAGAAATCGGTCGTCATCGACAGCCACACCGACCGCGTATCTGCTCGTCACCGACTACGACTGCCCGTTCGAGGAAGCCGTCACGTTCACGCTCGTGTCGAAGGATCCGCTGAAGGTGCGCGCGCAGCGCACGGTCGGCGCGATGTATGCGTCGTGCCATCTGGACGACATCACGTGGTCCGACGACCGTCATTTCAGCGCGACGTTCGTGGATATCGACGGGCGATGGGATTTCACGATTCGTGACCGATCCGTGCCGTTCATTCTGCCTCGGCTCGGCATGCATCGCGTACAGGATCGGTAGTGTGCGATCGACTGCCGCGAGCGCCTCATGCGTGCGTGCGCACCATCTGAAATCCGCCGGAATCGGCAGTTTCATTTTTCTTTCGCATTGATCAGACATGTAAGTTTCGGCGCGCGCTGAACTTGCGCGGCCCACGCGCATGGCGGCAGGAAGGGCGACGTCCGGGCACCGCGTCCGCACACAACATTACAAAATGAATGGAAAGTGAAAGAATTCCTTCCCTTGACGCGATGCGTCCGTGCCATTTATTGTCCGTCTGCCGCCCGTGAGAGAGCACGGCGGTTATCGCTGATGCGCGCCTCGCGCGCACGACGACAGCACGTAGCAAAAAGCAGAAAAGGAAACGTGGTAGCCACATGAAGCCGCTATTCGACGACAAGAAATCCGATGCGGTCAGCGATCGTCCTTCCACCCCGTCTTTGTCACCCGTCGCAGTGCCCGCCGCCGCCGTCGTGCCGGCAGTGCAGCCGACGGAGCACGCGCGCCTGATCTCCGTCGACGAGATCGACCAGCTCGGCGCGACGCAGGGCACGCGGATCGCCGCCTTCTCCCGGCAGATTCTCGCAAGCGTCCGCGCATCGGATGCCGACCGGTTCGGCGACAAGCTCAACGAACTGATCGCGACCGCGAAGGGGCTCGATCCGCGCGGCGCCGACAAGGGCGGGCTGCTCACGCAGGTCACGCGTCTGTTCCGCTCGACGAAGGAAAAGCTGCTGTCGCAATACGAGTCGGTGAGCAAGCGGATGGACACGCTCGTCGTCGAGCTCGAAAACCATGCGCAGCGCCAGAAGGCCGGCATCGACGAGCTCGAGCGGATGTACAACGACAACTACGCGCTGCACCAGGAGCTCGCGCAGTCGAAGGCGCACGGCGAAACGGCGCTCGCGACGCTGCGCGCGCATCTCGCGGCCGGCCAGCAGCCGGCGGACGACGCGTTCGCCGCGCAGCGCCTGTTCGACGTGAAGCGCAAGGTCGACGCGCTCGAAAGCAAGCTCGACGACCTCGACCGCGCGATGCTGATGTCGAAGCAGCTCGCGCCGCAGATCCGGATGGAGCAGGACCAGAAACGCACGCTGACGTCGAAGTTCATGACGATCAAGACCGTGCTGATCCCCGCGTGGACCAACGCGTTCGCGCTCTACCTCGAACAGCTCAGCACGAAGCGCGCGGCGGCGCTCGCGAACGCGACATACGACGCGGCCGACGAGGCGATCCGGGCGCAGGCCGACCTGAATCGCCAGAACGCGCAGGAAGTCGCGAGGCTCGGCCAGCGCCCGGTGATCTCGACCGACACGTTCGAATACGCGCAGCAGCAGCTGTTCGGCGCGTTCGACGACATCACGCAGATCATCGCCGACGGCAAGCGCCAGCGCGAGCAGGACGCGCCGCGCCTGCGCCAGCTCGAACAGGACCTGATCACCCGATTCGCTCCGAAGCATAACTAAGGAACACCGCATGATTACGCTTGAGAAACGCGCGGCGAAGGTCGCGATCGTCCTCGAAAAACGCCAGATCCTGAAGCCGCCCGTCGTGCGTGTCGGCGCGGCGCTCGACATCTCGGGTTCCGCGAAGCCGCTTTACCAGTCGGGCGTGATCCAGGAGACGCACGACCGGATCCTCGGCATCGCACTGAAGTTCGACGACAACGGTGAAGTCGACACGTGGACCTTCACCGAAGGCTACGACCGCCTGCCGACCGCGACGCCGGACAACTACGGCTCGTATATCTCCGACCACGTGCTCGAAGCGCGGATCGACAAGTGGGGCGGCACGCAGTACGCGCCGGTGATGAACGACATCGTCGACTTCTTCTTCCGCGCGCCGGAGCCGGCGCCGAAGCGCGAAGAGAAACGCGGCTTCCTGAGCCGGCTGTTCGGCGGCGCGGACGAAACGACCGCGCCGGCCGCATCCGCGCCGGTGAACGGCCATCTGCCCGCATGGGTGCTGTTCGTCACCGACGGCCAGAACCCGAAGAACGACCGCAAGCGCGTGCGCCAGCTGCTGGCCGAGTCGCAGCACTTCCCGCTGTACTGGTCGCTCGTCGGCGTCGGCGATCCGAGCGAATTCGGCTTCCTCGCGGAAATCGCGGACGAAATGCCGAACGTCGGCTTCCTGCATCTCGAATCGCTCGACGTCAGCGACGAACAGATCTACGAACAGTTGATCACGCAGGAATTCTGCGACTGGGTGCGCGCGAAGTAAGCGCGGCCCGCATGCCCCTTTTTCAAAACTCGCCTACCCCCCCCATCATGTTGAAAGACTTCAAGATCCCGCTGTCGCTCACGGTGCTCGCGCTGATCGCGGCCTATCTCCTCGGCGGCGTGAAGGACATGCTGATCGTCGCGGTCCTGTGTGTGCTCGAAATTTCGCTGTCGCTCGACAACGCGGTCGTCAACGCATCGGTGCTCAAGAACTGGTCGGAGAAGTGGCGCAACCGCTTCATGGTGTTCGGCCTGCCGGTTGCCGTGTTCGGCATGCGGCTCGTGTTTCCGCTGCTGATCGTCGCGGTGATCGGCCACATCGGCCTGTGGGACGCGCTGACGCTCGCGATCGAATCGCCGGACAAGTACGCGGCGGTGCTGACGTCCGCACATCACGAGGTGTCGGCGTTCGGCGGCGCGTTCCTGCTGATGGTGTTCTTCAAGTTCATGCTCGACACGGAGAAGGACGAGCACTGGATCGGTTTCCTCGAAGGCCCGATGCGCCATCTCGGCCGCATCACGGCGCTGGAAGTGGCGTTGACGCTCGCGATCGTGATCGTCGCGTCGTTCTACGTGCCGGCGGCCGAGCAGGTGAGCTTCCTGCTCGCGGGCGCGTTCGGCGTGATCGGCTTCGTGATCGCGCACGGCGTGGGCGACCTGGTCGGCGGCGAGGACACCGGCACGCGCGTGGTGCGCGAAGGCGTCGCGGGTTTCATGTATCTCGAAGTGCTCGATTCGTCGTTCAGCTTCGACGGCGTGATCGGTGCGTTCGCGCTGTCGAACAACATCTTCCTGATCGCGCTCGGCCTCGGCGTCGGCGCGGCCTACATCCGGGAGATGACGCTCGTGCTGCTGAAGAAGGGCACGCTCGCGCAGTATCGCTTTCTCGAACACGGTGCGTTCTGGGCGATCGGTGCGCTCGCAACGATCATGTTCCTCGGCGTGAAATTCGAGGTGCCCGAGGTTGTCACGGGCCTGATCGGCGCGGCGATGATCGCTGCGGCCGTGTGGTCGTCGATCGTCGTGCAGCGCAAGGAAGACCGGACCGCGGTGGCGAGCAAGTAATAGACGCGGCACGGAAACCATCAACGACGGGCCGCGCAGGGCGGCCCGGCATTGCCGCCGGCGCAACGGCGGTTCCAGCAGAAGAGGTTCAGATGATCAATTTGTCGAAAGGCGGTCGCGTCAACCTGTCGAAGGAAGCGCCCGGCACGCAGAAATTCCGCATCGGTCTCGGTTGGGACGCGAACGCGACGGACACGGGCACGGATTTCGATCTCGACGTGTCGGTGTTCCTGTGCAAGTACGATGCGCAGACCAATCCGAAGCTGATCTCGGATCAGCACTTCGTGTTCTACAACAGCGAAGTGCGCACGATGGACCGCAACGAAACCTTCATCCAGCCGGGCGACGATTTCCCGAAGCGCGGGATGCCGGCGTCGAAGTGCATGGGCGTCGTGCATAGCGGCGACAACCGCACGGGCAGCGGCGGCGGCGACGACGAAGTGATCTTCATCGACGTGACGAAACTCGCGGCCGACGTCGAGGAAATCTCGGTGGTCGTGACGATCGACCAGGCCGAAGCGCGCCGCCAGAATTTCGGGCAGGTTCGCAACAGCTACATCCAGATCGCCGACGAGGTGTCGGGTGCGGTGATCGCGAAGTATGCGCTGGAAGAGGACTTCTCGATGGAGACGTCGGTGCAGGTCGGCAGCTTCTACCGCCGCGACGGCCACTTCATGTTCAAGGCGGTCGGCGCCGGTTACAACCGCGGCCTTGGCGACTTCGTGCGCGCGTACGGCGGCGCGGTCTGACTGGCGGCAGCCCGGCGTGCGGGAAACCGCCGCGCCGGGCAGGATGCAACGATGACGAATCCGTCCGACGAGCCGAAGCGGCTCGAGTTCGATACGACGCCCGAGCGCACGCCCGGGCGTCTTGCGTTCGATGTGCCGCCCACGGCCGGTGCGCCGGCCGCACGTGCGCCCGACCGGCCGGCGCCGCAGGCGCTCGACTTCGGGCCAGCGCCCGACAAGGCCATGCGCGCGGCGCCCGCCGATGCGGTCGGACGCGCGCTGTTCGGCGAATCGAACCACCCGCTGCTCGAATCGTGCTTCCGCGCCGCGCAGGCCAGCTTCCCGAATCTCTATCCCGACTATGCGCCGCGCATCGAGCGGCACATCCGGCAACTGGTGCCGCTCAAGCTCGCGACGGTTGCGACGATCGGCGACGGCGCGCTGGAGACGGCGGGCAACCTCGTCGAAGCCGTCGCGGCGACGACGCGCGAATTCAACGAACTCGGCGCGGCCGACATGATGGCCGGCATGCTCGCGCAGGCGACGCGCAAGGTCGGCATGTTCGAACGCTGGTTCGGCGCGGCGTCGAGCCATGTCGACTACCGCGCGGCGCTCGGCGCGCTCAAGCAATCGCTCGGCTTCTTCCCGCGCCGCACCGAGGAGCTCGCCGCGAAGGTCCGCCATGCGGAAGAAAACCTCGTGATCGTACTCGCGGCGCTGAGTGCGGTGGCGGACGTCGTGCGCGTGCCGGACGATGCGGGTGTCGAGCGCACGCTGTTCGACCGCCGCAACATCGTCGGGCAGGCCGTCCAGCAGATCCGGATGCAGCCCGCGCAACTGCGCGGGCTCGACGAGCGCGTGACCGATCTGCTGTCGCGCGCCGACCACCTGATGAACGTCGTGCTGCCGGCGGCGCTGGCGGCGCGGCCGCAGCGCTGAGCGAACGGCACGATCGCCACGTGCGCTTCGGCGCGTGGTCGCTGCCCCGGGGCGCGCTTCGTTACACCGATTCGCGCGTGCCGCCGCGAGTCTGCTATCTTCCCGGGCATCTCATCGCTTTCCCGCCGATTCTCCATGACTGACCGCATCGTCGCCGCGTTCGATTTCGACGGCACCATCACGACCACCGACAGCTTCCGCCACTTCGTCCGCTACGCGGTCGGCACGCCGCGCTTCGCGTGGGCAGGGCTGCGCGCACTGCCGTGGATCGTCGCGATGAAGGCCGGGCTGCTGTCGCGCGGCGACGCGAAGGCGAAGTTCGCGTCGTTCGCGTTCGGGCCGGTTCGCGAGGACGCGCTCGATGCGCTGGCACGCACGTTCGTCGATACATACCTGCCGCGCTTCGTGCGTCCGGAAATGCTCGAGCGGATTCGCGAGCATCGGGCGCGCGGGCATGAAGTCGTGCTGGTCAGTGCGTCGCCGTCGCTGTATCTGGAGAAGTGGGCGAAGACGGCCGGTTTCGACGCGGTGCTCGCGACGCGGCTTGCGTTCGAGCGCGGCGCATTCGCCGGGCGGCTCGACGGCGAGAATTGCTGGGGGCCGCAGAAGGTCGTGCGGCTGCGCGGGTGGTGGGGCAACCGGCCGCCGAAGCGGTTGTTCGCGTACGGCGACAGCCGCGGCGACAAGGAAATGGCCGAACTCGCGAACTGGTCGTGGATCCGCGGGCAGGGGGCGATGCCGCCGATCGGCGAATGATGCGGCGCGCAGCCGGCGCAGGTATTACGCGTCGGCCTGCGCGTGGCGCGTGCCGCGCGAAGGACGATAAGCGCCCCAGCGATTCGCACGCGCAAACGTGCCGACGTCGTTGAAGCGCACGCCCACTTCGCGCAGCGCCGCATGCGCGGTTCGCGCGGTGAGTTGCCGGATGTAGAACGGATCGCGCACCACGAAGTGATGGATCGCGTGCGTGCTGCCGAAATTGAAGCAGAACAGCTGGAACGGCATCATCCACCACGGATTCAGTACTTGCGTCTGCTGGATCACGTTGCGCGAATCGATGTCGCCGAAGTAATGCATGTTCGAGCTGACGAAGTTGATGCAGAAGCTGCGCACGAAGTTCGGCCCGAGCCATACGACCGCCAGGAAATCGGCAAGATCCATCACACGCTCGACCGGGGCCGGCACCGTCACCGCGTAGCCGAACGCACGCAATGCGAACAGCCCGACGTGATAGACGATGAACGCATGCCACAGCGCGTAGTACACATGACCGACCGGCATGTACGACGACACCTGCTCGACGCGCAACTGCATACGCTCGGCCCGATCCTGCACCGGCTGCGCGGCCACGTACTGCTTCACCTTGCGGCGCATCGCGGCCGGCCGCAGCACGACGGCGAGCATCCCGTCCGCGATCATCAGCAGGCGCCTCAGGCCCCAGCGCTCGCCGTTGGTGATGCCGAATTCCTCGAGATCCGATTCGCCGCCCGACACCTTGTGGTGATGCAGGTGCATGCGCCGCCGCGTCCACGGGTTGATCGTGCCGGGCCGCGTGAGCCAGCACAGCGCCATCATCAGGTGATAGGCCCACGGCGTCTTCTTGAAGTACATCAGGTGGATCAGGTCGTGCTCGAGTTCGTGAATCAGCGACGTGACGAATGCGGCGAGCGGCAGCGCGACGTACCACGCGATCGTGCCGCGTGCATACAGCCACGCGATCGCGAGCATCGCGGTTACCGACACGGCCATCACGGTCGCGCCGACGAGGTTCTGGTTGTCGAGCAGCGGAAAGCGCGCGCGGATCGCGTCGCTCGCGGCGTTGACCTCGCGGCGGACGTACGCGACCTTGTCCGCGTCGTTGCGAAAGACGATTCGTGCGGGTTGGCTCATCGACCGGAATCCGTGCGGAAAGAGTGGGGCGTTATGCCGATGTGACAAGCATAGGCGCGCGCCGCACCGCACGCGAGGGCCGCCGGTGCCAATGATGGTGTCATTTCGGGCCACGACGGCCGGCGAGCGGGCGCTCGACGGTGCGCCGCGCGGCTAGAGTGCCGCCGCGGTGTCATTGGGGGCCAGCGACGCTACAATCCGCCGAAGCCGCTCCGGAGTCCTGTGCATGGCCCTGTCCGTCCCGGATGCCGCGCGCCAGTTGAACAAGGCGACGGTGTCGTCCGCGTATGCGCTGTTCATGCTGATGCTGGCCGAGGAGCGCGGCATCGATGGCGGCCGCATTCTCGCCGGCTCGGGCGTCGAGCGCGAGCGGCTCGCGCAGCCCGATGCGCGCATCACGCCGTTGCAGCAGGCGGCGATCGTGTTCAACCTGCTCGACGCGACCGACGACCCGTCGATCGCGATCGAGATCGGCCTGCGCAGCAGCCTGACGAAAGCGGGGCTGATCGGCTTCGGGTTGATGAGCTGCGCGACGCTCGGCGAGGCGATCGCGCTCGGCATCCGCTATCTGCCGACGCGCGTGCCGTTCTTCTCGGTGCGGCTCGCGCAGCTCGACGGGATCGTCGACATCGACGTGCTCGAAGCGTTTCCGCTCGGCCGGCTACGCCAGTTTGCAGTGGAAAACTTCCTGGTCGAGACCGCGATCCTGTTCAATTCGCTGCTGTATCCGGCGCCGGGGCGCACGCTGCAGTCGCGCGCCGAACTGCATTTCGAATGGCCCGAGCCGTCGTGGTTCGAGCGTTATCGCGCGCGGCTGCCGCGCTGCCATTTCGACGCGAGAGCGAACCGCATCCGCTGCGACGCCGCGCTGCTCGACGAGCCGATCGGCACCGCGAACGCGCAGACCGCGCAGATGATCGTCCAGCAATGCGAGGCCGAACTCGCTCGGCTCGGTTATGCGGAGAGCATCGTCGAGCGCGTGCGCAACCTGCTGATCTGCGGCGACGGCGGTTATCCGTCGGTCGACGACGTCGCGCGCGAGCTGCATGTATCGGCGCGCACGCTCAAGCGCAAGCTCGCCGAGTACGGCGCGACCTATTCGGCGCTGCTCGACGAGATCCGGCTGCGCGATGCACTGCGGTTGCTGGAGGGCACGCGCCTGCCGGTCGACGAGATCGCGGCGCGGGTCGGTTATACGGACCGCGCCAATTTCACGCGCGCGTTCAAGCGCTGGACGGGTGTTGCGCCGAGCGAGCGGCGCTGAGCGCGGGGTCGAACGGATCGTTGCTGCGGCCTCCTCGATCCTGCGCCCGGCGCTGTTTCGTCAGACGATCTCGACCCAGTTCGCGCCGCGCCCGCTCGCTGCCCACGTGTGCAGCGACAGCGCGCCATCGTCCGGCGCGATCGCATACACCGACACGTATTCCGACTGCTCGCCGCACGCGACGAGCCAGCGCCCCGACGGATCGATCGCGAAGCCGCGCGGCTGCGTTTCGGTGGTTGTCGCGTGCGCGGGCTCGAACGTACCGTCGGCGGTGCGGCGATAGCAGAGCAGTTGGCTCGACGTGCGTTCGCTGACATAAGCGAACCGCTCGTCGGGCGTCAGGTGCAGATCGGCGGCCCACACCGAAGGTTCGGCAGGCGCGGGCGGCCGTGCATGGCCTTGCGCAAGCCCGGCGACGGCCGGGTGGCGCGCGCTCACATGCGCGTCGCCGAGCCGGCCGCTGTCGGGATCGCGCGCGAACGTCGCGAGCGTGCCCTGGAATTCGCTGACGACGACGAGCGCGCGGCCGTCGCGCGCGAATCGCAGGTGACGCGGGCCGAAGCCGGCCGGCACGCGCGTTTCGCCGTGTTCGGCCAAACGCAGGCCGGCTGCGTCCTCGACGAGCGCGAAGCTGAACACGCGATCCGAGCCGAGCGAACTGACGTACGCGAAACGATTGTCCGGCGACACGATCACCGCGTGTGCGTTCGCGATGCCGCCGGCTACCTGCAGCGGCGCGCCGTCGCCGTCGCGCACGCGTGCGGCGTCGTAGAGGCTCAGCGAATGCCCGCCGTACGACGCGCCGAGCAGCCAGCGGCCGCTGCGGTCGAGCGACAGGTACGCATGGCTCGCGTCGATCGCGGTCGCGCCGATGCGTGCAAGCGTGCCCGTAGCCGGGGCGATGCGGAACGCGACGATCGTCGGCTGCTCGCCGCGCGTCGCGACGTAGAGCCGCGCGCGGTCGGCCTGCACGGCGATCGGCATCGCGATGTCGGCGGCCGGGTAGCGGGCGAGCGGCGCGAGCGTGCCGTCGCTCGCGAGGGAGAACGTGGCGAGGTCACCGTCGGCGGCATTCGAGACGACAACGGTCAGGCGGTCAGTGTTCGGCATGGCGGAGCATCGTGGCGTTCGTGAAGGATGCGTCGGCCGGCAGGCCGCGCGGCGGATCGCTGCGCCGGTGCGTGCGCGCGAACAGCGCGGCGACCGCGGCGACGAGGGACGCGATCGCGAGCGCATACAGCCCGCCCGTGATCGAACCCGTATGTTGCTTGAGATAGCCGAATGCCGTCGGCGCGACGAAGCCGCCGAGGTTGCCGACCGAGTTGATCAGCGCGATCACGGCCGCGGCCACGCGCGTGTCGAGGTAACCCTGCGGGATCGGCCAGAACAGCGACGCCGCGGCCTTGAAGCCGAGCGCGGCGAAGCAGATCGACGCGAACGACCACACGGGATCGTGCGACGTCGACGCGAACAGCCCGCATGCGGCGAGCACGAGCGCGAACGCGAGCCAGCGCTGCGGATGTTTCCACTTCGACGACAGCACCGCGAAGCCGTACATCGCGCCGATCGCGATCATCCACGGAATCGTGTTGTACAGGCCGACCTGGAAATCGGTGAGGCCGCCCATCTTGCGGATGATCGTCGGCAGCCAGAACGTGGCCGCGTAGATCGTCAGCTGGATCGAGAAGTACAGGAAGCAGAACAGCATGATCTGCGGATCGCGCAGCAGCGCGGTGGCGCGCACGGGCACGTTCGAGCGTACGTCGCGCGTCGCGCGCTCCGCGTCGAGCGCGTTTTCGAGCGCCGCGCGTTCGTCGGTCGTGAGCCACGTCGCGTCGCGGATGTGTGATTTCAGCAGCAGCCAGCTCGCGCCGCACAGCGCGACCGAGAACAGCCCTTCGATCAGGAACATCCATTGCCAGCCTTCGAGGCCGAAGCCGCGGATCGACAGCAGCGCGCCGGTGACGGGCCCGGACAGCACCGACGCGAACGCGGAGCCGCCGAGGAAGATCGCCATCGCCTTGCCGCGCTCCTGCGGCGGCAGCCATTGCGACAGGTACAGCACGACGCCGGGGAAGAAGCCGGCCTCGGCCGCGCCTAGCAGGAAGCGCAGCACGTAGAACGACGTGTCGTTCCACACGAATGCCATCGCGGCCGCGACGATGCCCCACGTCGCCATGATCCGCGCGAGCCACACGCGTGCGCCGTAGCGCTGCATCAGCAGGTTCGACGGCACTTCGAACAGCGCATAGCCGACGAAGAACAACCCTGCGCCGAGCCCGTACGCGGCCGCGCCGATGCCGATCGACGCTTCGAGGTGGCGATCGACGAAACCGACGTTCACGCGGTCGATGTAGTTCGCGATGAACATGATCAGCACGAGCGGCAGCACGTGCCACTTCACTTTCGAGACGGCGGACGCGAGCGGGTCGCGGTCGGGCAGCGCGGGCGAGGGCGGGTTCAAGGGTGTCTCCGGTCGGGCGGCGGACGGGGCGGCAGCCCGCGTCGGCGTCTGGGTGATGGCTTATGTAGTATGTCGTCGTACGACATGGTACGCCTGAGCTCTGATGGAGGCGTCACGGGTTTACCCGGAAATTTCCCAGATATTGGTGAATGCCATGAGATCGGTTGGATCTTCGATAATGTCTGATGACGTATGACTATCGTGGGCATGTGCGCTGCAAGCCATTTGCAGGTGAATCCGGCTACGCTGTATCGAGAGCGCGCGCGGTTGCGGCAAAATACCGGGCTCGCGCGCTCGGTGTGCATCGCATGTGCGCGAACGGCGGCAATTTCATGCTGAAGACGGAGCGACGGAACATGCAGGACAACCACCACGGACGTCACTTCTTCGCGTTCAACGGCGATGCGGACGGCCTGTGCGCGCTTCAGCAACTGCGGCTCGCGGAAGGCGTGCGCGGCACGCTCGTGACCGGCGTGAAGCGCGACATCAAGCTGCTCGAGCGGATCGATGCACGCGCGGGCGACATCGTCACCGTGCTCGACGTGTCGCACGACCAGAACCGCGACGCCTGTGCGCGGCTGCTGCGCGACGGCGCGACAGTCCGCTATTTCGATCATCACTTCGCGGGCGAGCTGCCCGACGATCCGGGCTTCCACGCGCATATCGACACGGCGGCTGATGTCTGCACGAGCGCGCTCGTGAACCGCCATCTCGGCGGTCGGTACGTGCGCTGGGCGATCGTCGCGGCGTACGGCGACGAACTGCCGGCGCTCGGCGACGCGCTCGCGCGCGAGCACGCCATCGGCGACGCGGAACGCGGCATGCTTGCGGAACTGGGGCTCTACCTGAACTACAACGCATACGGCGATTGCGTCGGCGATCTGCACTTCGATCCGGCGGCGCTCGCCGACGCGATGCTGCCGTGCGTCGACCCGCTCGATTTCGTGCGCGAGACCGCCGTGTTCGCCGCACTGCACGACGGCTACCGCGACGACATGGCGCGCGCATGCGCGCTCGCGCCGCTGCGCGAGGTGCCGGGCGCGACGCTGGTACGGATGCCTGATCAACCGTGGGCGCGGCGCGCGACCGGGATGCTCGCGAACGAACGGATGCGCAACGCGCCGCATGCGGCGCTCGCGGTGCTGTCGCCGCGCGCCGATGGCGGGCTCGTCGTCAGCGTGCGCGTGCCCGACGGCCGGCCGCTCGGCGCCGACGAGTTCTGCCGCGGCTTTGCGACCGGCGGCGGGCGCAAGCGCGCGGGCGGCATCAACCATCTGCCGGAAACCGAGTTCGACGCATTCGCCGCGCGTTTCGAGGCGGCGTTCCGGCTCGATTGACGAAGCGATCGGCGACGCGCGCCGTGCAGCCGTTGCGCGGCGCGCGTCGTGGCCAGATCAGCCGAATCAGCCGGTCGCACCCGCGAGCACGGCCGGCACGTGCCGCGCATCGCGGTGCACGTGCACCCGACATCGAGCGTAGGCCGGCGGACGCGGCGAAGAATCGTCGGAATGGACCAAGGCGTTTTACCGGACGCGCGACGCGGTGCGATGGCCGTGGCCGTCATCGGCACGCTGAACGTCGAACGTCGAACGTCGACACCGCGCGGTGCAGCCGCGACAATACGCATCCTGTTCCGCGTTCCGCATCGAGGTGCCCGTGCCCGCCAAGTCGTCCGTTGCTCCCGCGATCGTCTGGTTTCGCGATGATCTGCGCGTGACCGACCAGCCCGCGCTGACGCGCGCGGTCGAGTCAGGCCGGCCGCTCGTGTGCGTGTTCGTCGACGATACGGGCGCCGGTTCGGGGCGCCCGCTGGGCGGCGCAGCGCGCTGGTGGCTGCACGGGGCGCTGGCCGGGCTCGACGCCGCGCTCGCGCGTCACGGCGGGCGCCTGCTGTTGTTGCGCGGCGACGCGCAGCGCGAGATCGAGCGCGTCGTACACGACACGGGCGCGGCCGCCGTGTACTGGAACCGCCGCTACGCGCAGCCGCAGCGCGACGCCGACGCGGCGCTGAAGGCGTCGCTCAAGGCACGCGGCGTCAAGGTCGAGAGCAGCAACGGCAGCCTGCTGAACGAGCCATGGGAGGTGCTGACGGGCAGCGGTGCGCCATACCAGGTGTTCACCGCGTACTGGCGCGCGGTGCGCCGCGACCGCACGGTCGCCGCGCCGTTGCCGGAGCCGGAACGGATCGTGTTTCAACCATGGCCGGAAACCGTGCGTGGCCGTGCGCTGGCGCTCGACACGCTCGCGTTGCGCTCGCCCGTGCCGGATTGGGCCGGCGGCTTGCGCGACGCATGGCCCGTGCCCGACGAGGCCGGTGCGCATGAACGGCTCGACGCGTTCCTGACGGCGGCGCTCGCCGGCTACGCGGACGCGCGCGATCGTCCCGACCGGCCCGCGACGAGCCGGCTGTCGCCGTTCCTGCGCTTTGGCAACGTATCGCCGCGACAGGTGTGGCACGCGGTGCAGGGCGCCGCGAATGCAGGCGGCGCGGCGTACGTTGCGGGCGCCGACAAGTTCCTGAGCGAGCTCGGCTGGCGCGAGTTCAGCTACGCGCTGCTGTATCACTTCCCGGCGCTCGCGACCGAGAACTTCCGCGCGCAGTTCGACGCGATGCCGTGGCGCGACGATTCCGCGGCGCTGCGCGCATGGCAGCGCGGCCGGACCGGCTATCCGCTCGTCGATGCGGGCCTCCGAGAGCTGTGGACGACCGGCTGGATGCACAACCGTGTGCGGATGGTCGTCGCGTCGTTCCTCGTCAAGCACCTGCTGATCGACTGGCGCGCGGGCGAAGCGTGGTTCTGGGACACGCTGGTCGACGCCGATCCCGCGAACAACGCGGCGAGCTGGCAGTGGGTGGCGGGCTGCGGCGCCGACGCCGCGCCGTATTTCCGCATCTTCAATCCGGTCGCGCAGGGCGAGAAGTTCGACCCGGACGGCGCGTACGTGCGGCGCTGGGTGCCCGAACTCGCGGGCCTCGACAACGCGTCGATCCACACGCCATGGGAAGCGTCGCCGCTGCAACTCGACGCGGCCGGTGTGCGGCTCGGCGTCGACTATCCTGCACCGCTCGTCGATCATGCCGCCGCGCGCGCTCGCGCGCTCGATGCGCTGGCCGCATTGCCGAAACGTCGCTGACCGTCTGCCTGCGCGGCACGGTTTGCCGCGTCAGTTGCAGAACGCGACGTGTTCGAGCAGCGCGTACGCGATACCCGAATCGAAGTAGGCCGCGCCGCACCACGCGACGAACGCGAGCATGCCGGCCGCCAGCGCCGCGCGGATCATGCCCATGCCGCGTTGCGCGATGCCGGGCGCGCGACACGCGCGTCGTCGATCGGCAGGTGCAGGAGCGCCGCGAGCACGCCGAGCACGATCGAGCCGATCCACAGCGGCAGGTACGAATGCGTCGCGTCGTACACGAGCGCGCCGAGCCAGACGCCGAAGAAGCTGCCGAGCTGGTGCCCGAAGAACACGAAACCGAACAGTGTCGCGATGTAGCGCACACCGAACACCTGCGAGATCACGCCGTTCGTCAGCGGCACCGTGCCGAGCCACGTGAACCCCATCACGGCCGCGAACACATAGACGCTCGCGGGCGACAGCGGCACGGCGACGAATGCGGCCATTGCGAGCGCGCGGACGAGGTACAGCGCCGACAGTACGTACTTGCGCCGCAGCAGCCCGCCGAGATGCCCGCACGCATAGGTGCCGGCCACGTTGGTCAGCGCGATCAGCGCGAGCGCGACGCTCGCGTGGCGCGCCGGCAGCCCGTGGTCGAGCAGGTACGCGGGCAGATGCGTCGCGATGAACGCGAGCTGGAAGCCGCACGCGAAGAAGCCCGCGTTGAGCAGCCAGAAACCGCGATGCGCGAACGCCTCGCGCACCGCTTCGCCGATCGACTGGTCGGGGCCGGCGGCGGTGCCGGACGCCTGCGCGGGCCGGTCGCGCAGCAGCACGGCGAGCGGCGCGAGCAGCGCCGCGACGAGCGCCAGCGCGACGAACGCGTGCCGCCAGCCGATACCGCCGATCAGTTCCTGCGCGACGGGCACCATGCAGAACTGGCCGAGCCCGCCGATCGCACCGGCGACGCCGAGCGCCCAGCCGCGCCGGTCGGGCGGAAACAGGCGGCTCAGCGCGCCGTAGATCGACGCGAACGCCGAGCCCGACAGCGCGATGCCGATCACGAGCCCGGCACCGACCGTGAACATGCCGGTCGACGCCGCATGCGCCATCGTGACGAGCCCGGCCGCATACAGCAGCATCCCGGCGACGATCACGCGCACCGAGCCGAAGCGGTCGGCGATCATCCCCGTCAACGGCTGCGCGACACCCCAGATCAGGTTCTGCAGCGCCAGTGCAAGCCCGAACGCTTCGCGCGACCAGCCGTGGTCGAGCGAAACGGGCGCGAGGAACAGGCCCTGCACGTGGCGGATGCCGAGCGCGGCGCCCATGATCAGGCCGCCGGCCAGCACGGGCAGCCAGCGGCGTCGGACTTCCTGCTCGATCGGGGTCATGCGTGTCTCCGGATGTAGGCGCGCGGCGAACGGCTGCGCTCGATCCGATTAGACGATCGGGCCCGGCGTCGCTCAAGCGATCATTCGGTCAGGTTGGCATGCGTGCGGGGAATGTGACGGGGCGGTCGGGTCGGCAGCGGCCGGCCGTGCGTGGTCAGGGGTATCCGAAAAGCCGGGGCCGGCTTACGTCGACGCCATGTCGTGCGCGCGCATCGCGGTATCGCATTCGGCCGCTTCGGCGAGCATCCAGTCGCGCACGTCGGCGACTTCGCGGCGCGGTGCCGGATCGTGCTGGAACAGCCAGTACCCGTACGCATCCGACAGTGCCTGCGTGTGCGGCCCGAGCACCGCGAGCCGCCCGTCCGCGAGCATCGGCGAGACCAGCGCGAGCCGGCCGAGCGCGACGCCCTGGCCCGCGATCGCGGCCTGGATCACCTGGTCGTACTGGTTGAAGCGCAGCACGCCTTTCGGGCGCGCATCGCCGAGCCCGGCCGCATGCAGGTGCGTGCGCCACTGCAATTGCGGTTGCGGCGGCCCGTCGAACTCGAGCAGCACATGGTCGGCGATCGCGGCCGCGCTCGTGACCGGCCGCGCGGCGAGCGCGGGATGCGCGACCGGCACGACGATCTCGTCGAACAGACGCAGCGCGCCGGCCGGCGCGCGATCGCGCGGGCAATAGCGGATGCCGAGGTCGATGCCTTCGGTGCGCAAATCGAGTACCTTGTCGTTCGCGGCGACGCGCAGGTCGATCTCCGGCAGGCGCGCCTGCAGCCGCCCGAGCCGCGGCAGCAGCCACAGCGCGGTGACGCCGATGCTCGCGGTGATCGTGACGGGCTGGCGTTCGCGCGCGGCGGCGAGCGACGCGACGGTGTCCTGCAGGCTGTGCAGCGCCGCATCCGCGACGCGGAACAGCCGCTCGCCTTCCGGCGTGAACGCGATCTTCCGGTAGCCGCGCTGCAGCAACGCGACGCCGAGGTGCGCTTCGAGCGCATGCATCTGGCGGCTGACCGCCGACTGCGTGACGCACAGGTCCTGAGCGGCGAGCGTGATACTCATGCGGCGGCCGACGGCGACGAAACCGCGGACCAGGTCGAGCGACGGGAGACGGACGAGAGGCGTTGACATGCGCGTGACTCATGCGAACGGAGCAGCAAGATTGGTTGAGAACGCAGCATGCGTCAAGTTCAATGGAGGCTGGCCGATGGGTGCGAGTAGTGGTTCGCGCGGGCCCGGCCCGCGAAACATGGGGCTAGAGGAGGCGCTAAAACGCTGACTCTGACCGACCGCGAAGCATGGGACCAGAGCAGGCGCTAAAGCGCAAACTCCGGCCGACCGCGAAGCATGGGATCGCAGTAAGAGCGCTAAAGCGCTAACTGCGATCGACAGGAGACAGGATGACGATTTCGAACGAAGGGGACGGCGCGGCACTGGGTAGTTGCGCGGCAGGCGCGTTGCCGCCCGAGCCCGTGACGCTGCGCGCGGCCGACGGTTATGCATTGCGCGGCCATGTGTGGCGCCATCGCGGCGGCGGCGCGATGCGGCCCGTGACGGTCGTCAATTGCGCGACGTCGGTGCGCTGCGACTATTACTTCCGTTTCGCGGCCTGGCTGTTCGCGCAGGGGCGCGACGTGCTCGTCTACGACTATCGCGGCATCGGCGGCTCGCGCCCGGCACGGCTCGCGAAGCTGCGCGCGAACTGGCTCGACTGGGGCCAGCTCGATTGCGAAGCCGCGCTGCAATACGCGCGCGACGCATTTCCGGGCCAGCCGATCGACGTCGTCGCGCACAGCATCGGCGGTTGCCTGCTCGGGCTGGCCGCATCGAACGTGCATGTGCGGCACGCGGTGACCGTCGGTGCGCAGTATGCGTACTGGCGAGATTACCTGCCGGCCGAGCGTCGCCGCATGTGGTGGAAGTGGCATGTCGCGATGCCGGCGCTCGCGGCCGTGTTCGGCTACGTGCCCGCGAAGCGGCTCGGCTGGATGGAGGACACGCCGCGCGGCATCGCGCTGTCGTGGGCGCGCTCGCGGCCGCGTTTCGAGGACGGCTACGTCGGCGGCCTGCTCGACGAAGGTGCCGTGAGCCGTGCGGCGCTGCCCGCGCGCTTCGCGGGGCTGTCGGCGCCGATGCTCGCGATCGGCACCGACGACGACGCGTTCGGCACGGTCGACGCGATCGAGCGGCTGGTCGGCTACTACACGGGCAGCGACGTCACGCACCTGCGGATCGCGCCGGCCGACATCGGCGTCGACGCGATCGGCCATTTCGCGTTTTTCCACAGCCGCTTCACCGACACGCTGTGGCCCGTCGCGCTGTACTGGCTGAAACACGGCGTGCTGCCGGCCGATGCGCCGGGCAACGTGCACGCGCTGCATTCGGCGTCGCGCGCTCGGATGGCGGGTAGCGGCGTGCCGGGCGTTGCCGCGAACGGATGAAGCGGCGCGGTCGCGCAATGCGGCGCATGCGCGGCACGTTGCCGTGCGCAGCTTTCGAATGTCGTTCGTGAAGCATCCGTCGTTCGATGCGGGCGCGGCAATCCGCGCTCACGCCGGTTCGTGCACCTGCGCGATCGATTAAGATCGGACGTTTCATTCCACAGAACAGGCTGCCGCGTGCCGATGTCCATGCCGTCCGATTCCGCTTTCCCTGTCGAAACACCGCGCGCGTGGCGCGTGCAAGCGCTCGACGTGCCGGCCGCCGCGTCCCGCGCCCGCGTGCGGATCGCGCGCGTCGATTTCGACTGGCGCGTGCCGCTGGCGTCGCCCGCGTATGCGGCGCTCAGCGATGACGAGCGTGCACGCGCCGCACGCTTCATGCGTCACGAGGATGCGGTGCGCAGCGCCGCGACGCGCGCCGCGCTGCGCGACGTGCTCGGCGCGGCCCTCGGTGTCGCGCCGCACGCGGTCGCGATCGTCGTGGACGAATCGGGGCGGCCATCTCTGGATCGTGCGCATGGCACGGCGCTCGACTTCAACGTATCGCACGCGGGCGATCATGCGCTGCTCGCGTGGGCGCCCGCGGGCCGCGTCGGGGTCGACATCGAATCCTGCAACCGCACCGCCGACTGGCGTGCGCTGACGAGCGAAGTCTGCGCGCCCGCCGAAGCCGCGTATCTCGACGGCCTGCCGCTTGCCGCGCGCGCCGGCGAATTCATGCGAGTCTGGTCCGCGAAAGAGGCGCTGCTCAAGGCGCTCGGCACCGGCATCGTCGGCGGGCTGCGCGCGTTCGCGGTCGTGCCGCCGCGCGATGCGACGAGCCCCGCGACGACGATCGTCGAGCCGGCCGCTCCCGCCGCCGGCGTCGCGGCGTTCGACGCGGCGTGGCTCGACGCGGCGCCCGGCTACGCGGCGTGCGTCGCGTGGACGCGCGCGTGAACCGGCGTCAGCGAGCGGCGCTCATTCGAGCGGCGCGTCGTTCGGCGCCGCGTAGCGCGCCCTGATCACGTCGCTCATCGGGAAGTCGAACGTCAGCCCCTTCGGCGGCACCGGCTTCATGAACCACTTGTCGTACAGCGCGTCGATCTCGCCGCGCTTCATCAGTTGCACGAGTACGCCGTCGACGAGTGCCTTGAACTGCGGATCGTCCTTGCGCAGCATGAACCCGTAGGCTTCCGACGACTGCGGCGTGCCGACGATCTGCCAGTCGCCCGGCTTCGCGGCGAGCTGGCGCACGCCCGCGAGCAGCACGTCGTCCATCATGTACGCGGCCGCGCGGCCCGATTCGAGCGTGAGGCGTCCTTCGCCGTAGTCCTTCGCGCTGATGATCTGCATGTTCATCTTCTTTTCCTCGTTCATCTTGCGCAGCAGGCGTTCGGACGTCGTGCCCTGGTTCGTCACGACCGTCTTGCCGGCGAGGTCGGGAAAATCGCGGATGCCCGACGTCGTGCGCGTGAGCAGGCGCGTCGTCGCGACGAAGAACGTGGTCGAGAACGCGACCTGCGCATGGCGCGCGGCGAGGTTCGTGGTCACGCCGCATTCGAGGTCGACGGTGCCGTTCTGCACGAGCGGGATGCGGTTCTGCGACGTGACGGGGACGAAGCGCACCTGCAGGTCGGGTTTGCCGGTGCGCGCCTTCACCGCGGCGATCACGCGATCGCACAGGTCCTGCGAGAAGCCGATCACCTTGCCGCTCGCGTCGACATAGGAGAACGGCACCGACGTTTCGCGATGGCCGATCGAGATCAGGTTGTTCTGCCGGATCTTCTCGAGCGTGCCCGATAGCGGCTCGGCGGCGAGTGACGCGCCGCACGCGAGCGAGCACGCGGCGACGAGCAGGCTGCGGCCGAACAGGGCGGCGAACCGAGGCGGGATGTTCATGACGGGGATCTCCTTGTCGAATGGTGATCCGTATGTTGACAAAAATAAAATAAACGCAACATATGTTAAAGAACGGGCCACATCAGTCGGTCCGGCGGGCCGCGCCGGACATCAGGGAAACTCCCAAGTCGAAATCGGTGAAAAACGGGTTGTCTAGACAAGTTCGGGTGGCTACACTTCAATCCATTCCGAACTTGTCTAGACAGGATTGCTCACATGATTACGTTGACCCCCGGCCACCTGACCCTCCCGCAACTGCGCCGGATCGCACGCGAATCCGTGCAACTGACGCTCGACCCGGCCAGCTTCGCGAAGATCGACGCCGGCGCGAAGGCCGTCGCCGACATCGCCGCGAAGGGCGAGCCGGCCTACGGCATCAACACGGGCTTCGGCCGCCTGGCCAGCACGCACATCCCGCACGACCAGCTCGAGCTGCTGCAGAAGAACCTCGTGCTGTCGCACGCGGTCGGTGTCGGCGAGCCGATGGCGCGTTCGTCGGTGCGCCTGCTGATGGCGCTGAAGCTGTCGAGCCTCGGCCGCGGCCACTCGGGCATCCGCCGCGAAGTGATGGACGCGCTGATCAAGCTGTTCAACGCGGACGTGCTGCCGCTGATCCCGGTGAAGGGCTCGGTCGGCGCATCGGGCGACCTCGCGCCGCTCGCGCACATGTCGGCCGTGCTGCTCGGCGTCGGCGAAGTGTTCATCCGCGGCGAGCGTGCCAGCGCGCTCGACGGTCTGCGCGTCGCGGGCCTCGCGCCGCTGACGCTGCAGGCGAAGGAAGGCCTCGCGCTGCTGAACGGCACGCAGGCATCCACGGCGCTGGCGCTCGACAACATGTTCTCGATCGAAGACCTGTACCGCACCGCGCTCGTCGCGGGTGCGCTGTCGGTCGACGCGGCCGCCGGCTCGGTGAAGCCGTTCGACGCGCGCATCCACGAACTGCGCGGCCATCAAGGCCAGATCGACGCGGCCGCGTCGTACCGCGACCTGCTCGATGGCTCGCCGATCAACCAGTCGCACCGCGACTGCGACAAGGTGCAGGATCCGTACAGCCTGCGCTGCCAGCCGCAGGTGATGGGCGCGTGCCTGGACCAGATGCGCCATGCGGCCGACGTGCTGCTGATCGAAGCGAATGCCGTGTCGGACAACCCGCTGATCTTCCCGGACACCGGCGAAGTGCTGTCGGGCGGCAACTTCCATGCGGAGCCGGTCGCGTTCGCAGCCGACAACCTCGCGCTCGCCGCGGCGGAAATCGGCGCGCTGGCCGAGCGCCGCATCGCGCTGCTGATCGACGCGACGCTGTCGGGCCTGCCCCCGTTCCTCGTGCGGGACGGCGGCGTGAACTCGGGCTTCATGATCGCGCACGTGACGGCCGCCGCGCTGGCGTCGGAAAACAAGACGCTTGCCCACCCGGCGTCGGTCGACTCGCTGCCGACCTCGGCGAACCAGGAAGACCACGTGTCGATGGCGACGTTCGCCGCGCGCAAGCTCGCCGACATCGCGGACAACACGAAGCACATCCTCGCGATCGAACTGCTGGCCGCCGCGCAGGGCGTCGACCTGCGCGCGCCGTATCACACGAGCCCGAAGCTGACGCCCGCGATGGAAGCGATCCGCGGCAAGGTTGCGCACTACGAGCTCGACCACTACTTCGCGCCGGACATCGCAGCGATCGCGAAGCTCGTCGGCGAGCGCGCGTTCGCGAAGATCAGCCCGTTCTCGTTCGCATCGGAACAGTAAGCCCATGAGCGCGCCGGTCTACCAGGAGATCAAGGATTTCATCCTGGGCCGCATCCACGCCGGCGAGTGGGAGGAGGGCGACCAGGTGCCGTCCGAGAACGAGCTGGCGCGCGAATTCAAGGTTGCGCGCATGACCGTCAACCGCGCGCTGCGCGAGTTGACGGCCGAGCAGGTGCTCACGCGCATGAAGGGCGCGGGCACTTACGTTGCGCGGCCGAAGTACGAATCGACGCTGGTGGCGATCCGCAGCATCTCGGAGGAGGTCGGCGCGCGCGGGCATGCGTACCACGCCAGCGTGCTCGGTCTCGAGACGATCCGCGCCGACGAGGCGCTTGCCGACGAGATGCAGGTGGCCGTGCGCGCGAAGCTGTTTCATTCGCTGGTGCTGCACTTCGAGAACGACGAGCCGGTGCAGCTCGAAGAACGATGGGTGAATCCGGCGGTCGCGCCGGATTACGCCGAGCAGGATTTCACGAACACGACGCCGAACCTGTACCTGATGCGCGCGGCTCCGCTGCAGCGCGTCGAGTACCGGATCGAAGCGGCGGCCCCGGCGCCGGAGCGGCGCGAGCAGCTGCGGATGGACGACGTCGAGCCGTGTCTGGTTTTACATCGGCGCACCTGGTCGCAGGGCGTCGTCGCCTCGGTGGCGAATCTGTGGCACCCCGGCAGCCGTTATCGCTTCACCGGGCATTTCTGATTCCTATTTGATATTCATTTTCCTTCGGGAGCAGTCGTCATGAACCATCCGAAACACATCGATCCCCGTCTCGATCCGACGCGCACGATCCGCGCGCCGCGCGGCAGCGAGAAGACCTGCAAGACCTGGCTGGCCGAAGCGGCCTACCGGATGATCCAGAACAACCTGGATCCGGAAGTCGCCGAGCACCCGCACGCGCTCGTCGTGTACGGCGGCATCGGCCGCGCCGCGCGCAACTGGGAATGCTACGACCAGATCCTCGCGTCGCTGAAGGATCTCGAAGAGAACGAGACGCTGCTGATTCAATCGGGCAAGCCGGTCGGTGTGTTCCGCACGCACAAGGATGCGCCGCGCGTGCTGCTGGCGAACTCGAACCTCGTGCCGCACTGGGCGACGTGGGATCACTTCCACGAGCTCGACCGCAAGGGCCTGATGATGTACGGCCAGATGACGGCCGGCAGCTGGATCTACATCGGCAGCCAGGGCATCGTGCAGGGCACCTATGAAACGTTCTTCTCGGTCGCGAACCAGCACTTCAACGGCGATCCGTCGGGCCGCTGGATCCTGACGGGCGGCTTGGGCGGGATGGGCGGCGCGCAGCCGCTCGCCGCGACGATGGCCGGCTTCTCGATGATCGCGGTCGAATGCGACGAGACGCGCATCGACTTCCGCCTGAAGACGCGCTATGTCGACAAGAAGGCGACGACGCTCGACGAGGCGCTCGGCATGATCGACGAAGCGAAGCGCACGGGCAAGCCCGTGTCGATCGGCCTGCTCGGCAACGCGGCCGACGTGTTCGCGGAACTCGTCGAGCGCGGCATCACGCCGGACTGCGTGACCGACCAGACGAGCGCGCACGACCCGATCAACGGCTACCTGCCGCAGGGCTGGACCGTCGCGCAATGGCGCGAAGCGCAGAAGGTCGATCCGCAGAGCATCGTGAAGGTCGCGAAGCAGTCGATGGCCGTTCAGGTGCGTGCGATGCTGGCGCTGCAGGACCGCGGCGCGGCGACGCTCGACTACGGCAACAACATCCGCCAGATGGCGCTGGAAATGGGCGTCGAGAACGCGTTCGACTTCCCGGGCTTCGTGCCGGCGTACATCCGCCCGCTGTTCTGCGAAGGCAAGGGCCCGTTCCGCTGGGTCGCGCTGTCCGGCGATCCGGAAGACATCTACAAGACCGACCAGAAGGTGAAGGAGCTGATCCCCGACGATCCGCACCTGCACAACTGGCTCGACATGGCACGCGAGCGCATCGCGTTCCAGGGCCTGCCCGCACGGATCTGCTGGGTCGGCGTGAAGGATCGCTACCGCCTCGGCCAGGCGTTCAACGAGATGGTGAAGAGCGGCGAACTGAAGGCACCGATCGTGATCGGCCGCGACCACCTCGACACCGGTTCGGTCGCAAGCCCGAATCGCGAGACGGAATCGATGAAGGACGGTTCGGACGCGGTCAGCGACTGGCCGCTGCTGAACGCACTGCTGAACACGGCAGGCGGCGCATCGTGGGTGTCGCTGCACCATGGCGGCGGTGTCGGCATGGGCTTCTCGCAGCACTCGGGCGTCGTGATCGTCGCCGACGGTACCGCCGAAGCGCACGAGCGTCTCGGCCGCGTGCTGCTGAACGACCCGGCGACGGGCGTGATGCGCCATGCGGATGCCGGCTACGAACTCGCGCAGCAGACGGCCCGCGAAGCCGGCCTGAAGCTGCCGATGCTCGGCCGCTGAGCATGACGGCGCTCGACCAGGCGCCGGTGAACGCGACAATGATCCGCGCAGCGGATCTCGTCGCGTCGCCGTGGAAGAACGGCGGCGGCGTGACGCGCGAGATCGGTGCATTCCCTCCTGGCGCCGCGCTCGACGCATTCGCGTGGCGCGTGAGCGTCGCGGATGTCGGCACGGCCGGGCCGTTCTCGCGTTTCGACGGGATCGACCGCACGCTCGTGCTGCTGTCCGGCGCCGGCATGACGCTCGCCGAAGCGGGCGGTGCACGCCACGTGCTCGATACGCCGCTGACGCGCGCGGATTTCGCGGGCGAGACGGTGATCAACGCGACGCTGCACGACGGCGCGACACGCGACTTCAACCTGATGACGCGCCGTTCGGCCGCGCGCGGCGCGCTCGACGTATGGCGCGCAGGCGCACACCGCATCGAGCGTGCCGATACCGTGCTGCTGTTTTGCGCGGCCGGTGCGGTCGGCGTCGAAATCGACGGCACGCACTACGCACTGGAAGAAATGGACACGCTGCGGCTTGACGGGTCGCGGCGTGCGTTTGACGTCGTCGTGAGCGGGGGCGGCGCGCTGCTTGCCGCCTCGCTCACCGTCGGCGAACGAGGCTGAACGCATGAAACCGACTGTCTGGCATCACCTGAGGCTGTGTCCGCATGGCCATCCCGACGAGACAATCGACGACGCGGCGATCGCCGTCGACGAAACCGGCACGATCGTCTGGCTCGGCGCGTTGTCCGCGCTGCCGCACGCTCATGCGCACTGGCAGCGCGAGGATCTGCACGGCGCGTGGGTGACGCCGGGCCTCGTCGACTGCCATACGCACCTCGTATACGGCGGCGCGCGCGCCGACGAATTCGCGCAGCGCCTCGCGGGCGTCAGCTACGAGGAAATCGCGCGGCAAGGCGGCGGGATCGTGTCGACGGTGCGCGCGACGCGCGCGGCCGACGAGACGACGCTGTTCGTGCAGGCCGCGGCGCGCCTGCAGCCGCTGCTCGCCGAAGGCGTGACCGCGATCGAGATCAAGTCGGGCTACGGGCTCGACCTCGCGAGCGAGCGCAAGATGCTGCGCGTCGCGCGCCAGCTCGGCGAGCGCTTCCCGGTCACCGTCTACACGACCTTCCTCGGCGCGCATGCGCTGCCGCCCGAATATGCGGGCCGCGCGGATGCGTACATCGACGAAGTGTGCGAACGGATGCTGCCGACGCTGGCCGACGAGGGGCTCGTCGACGCGGTCGACGTGTTCTGCGAACGCATCGGCTTTTCGCTCGCGCAGACCGAGCGCGTGTTCGAAGCCGCGACGCGGCGCGGTTTGCCCGTGAAGCTGCATGCGGAGCAACTGTCGAACGCGGGCGGCACGGCACTCGCCGCGCGCTATCGCGCACTGTCCGCCGACCACCTCGAATTTCTCGACGAAGCCGGTATCGAGGCGATGAAGGCGGCCGGTACCGTCGCCGTGCTGCTGCCCGGCGCGTACTACTTCATCCGCGAAACGCAAATGCCGCCGATCGCGCTGTTGCGCAAGCACGGCGTGCCGATCGCGCTCGCGACCGATCACAACCCGGGCACGTCGCCGCTCGAATCGCTGCTGCTGACGCTGAACATGGGTTGCACGCTGTTCCGCATGACGGTGCCCGAGGTACTGCAGGGCGTCACGCGCCATGCGGCCGCGGCGCTCGGCCGCGCGGATCGGCACGGTGCGCTCGAGGTCGGGCGTCAGGCCGACTTCGCCGCGTGGTCGGTCGGTTCGCTGTCGGAGCTCGCCTACTGGATTGGCCGGCCGCTGTGCGAGCGGGTCGTGCGCGGCGGCACGACCGTGTTTCGCCGGATGAACGGATAACTTTCGTGGGATCGGGCCGGGTGCTCAAGTGCCTGGTCCGGTCGACGCTTTGCATGGGACTGGACTAAGCGCTGAAGCGCTAAGTCCGGTCGACAAGGACTCGGAATGACCAACTCGATGTTGTTCGCGGACCATGCCTACCTGCCCGATGGCTGGCGCCGCAACGTGCTGCTGCGCTGGGACGCAACCGGCACGCTGACCGAAGTGACGCCCGACACCGACGCGCCGGCAGGCGTCGCGCGCGCGGCCGGGCCGGTGTTGCCCGGCATGCCGAACCTGCATTCGCACGCGTTCCAGCGCGCGATGGCAGGGCTCACCGAATACCGCGCGAATCCCGCCGACAGCTTTTGGAGCTGGCGCGACCTGATGTACCGATTCGCGCTGAAGATCACGCCCGACGCACTCGCGGCGGTCGCGCGCTGGCTGTATGTCGAGATGCTCAAGTGCGGCTACACGTCGGTGTGCGAATTTCACTACGTGCATCACGCGCAGGACGGTTCGCGCTATCCGCAGATCGCGGAACTCGGCACGCGCGTGGTCGACGCCGCACGCTCGGCCGGCATCGGCATCACGATGCTGCCCGTGTCGTACCAGTTCGCGGGCTTCGGCAACAAGCCGCCGCGCGACGACCAGCGCCGCTTCATCAACACGCCCGAAGGCCTGCTCGAACTGCTCGACGCCATGCGTCGCGCCGCGCCCGAGCACGGCGGGCTGCGCTACGGCGTCGCGCCGCACTCGCTGCGCGCGGTGTCCGAGAACGGGCTGCGCGCGCTGCTCGACGGGCTGCCCGACGACGCGCCCGTGCATATCCATATCGCCGAGCAGACGGCCGAAGTCGACGACTGCGTCCGTACATACGGGGCGCGCCCCGTGCAATGGCTGCTCGATCGCTTCGACGTCAATGCGCGCTGGTGCCTCGTGCACGCGACGCACATCGACGCGGCTGAAACGGCAGCGCTCGCGAAGCGTCGCGCGGTCGCCGGCCTGTGCCTGACGACCGAAGCAAACCTCGGCGACGGCGTGTTCCCGGCCGTCGACTATCTCGCGCAGGGCGGCGTGATCGGCGTCGGCTCGGACAGCCACGCGTCGGTCGACTGGCGCGCGGAGCTGCGCCTGCTCGAATACGGGCAGCGGCTCGTGCACCGCGCGCGCAACGTGCTGGCGAGCGACACGCAGGCGCATGTCGCCGATCGCCTGTTCGACGCATCGCTCGCAGGCGGCGCGCAGGCAAGCGGGCGGCGCGTCGGTGCGCTGCGCGAAGGCTGCCGCGCCGACTGGCTCGTGCTCGATCCCGATCATCCGGCGATCGCCGAACACGGCAGCGCATCCTGGCTGTCGGGCGTCGTGTTCGCCGAGCACGGCGAGACACCCGTGCTCGACGTCTATACGGGCGGCGAGTGCGTCGTGAGCGGCCGCCGCCATCGCGACGAAGCCGTCGCGTATGCCGACTACCGCGCCGCGCTGGCGCAACTGCTGCGCTGACGCGCGGCAACCGGCGCACGCCGCATGCGTGCGCCGGCAGACTCTAACGGTGATGCGACATGACTGAACAACCGGCTGTATTCACGCTGAAGCAGGGCACACTGCCGCTGCTGATCTCGATTCCGCACGCAGGCACGCACATCCCCGACGACATCGCCGCGACGATGACGCCCGACGCGCGCTTCGTCGACGACTGCGACTGGCATCTCGAGCGGCTGTACGGGTTCGCGGCGAGCCTCGGCGCATCGATTCTCGTGCCGTCGCATGCGCGTTACGTCGTCGACCTGAACCGTCCACCCGATAACGAGAACCTGTATCCGGGGCAGGACACGACGGGGCTCGTGCCGGTCGATACGTTCGACAAGGCGCCGCTGTATCCGGCGAACGCACTGCCCGGCAACGACGAGATCATGCGTCGCCGCGACCTTTACTGGCGCCCGTATCACGACGCGCTGCAAAGCGAAGTCGCGCGCCTGAAGCGCGAGCACGGTCGCGTGCTCGTGTGGGAAGCGCATTCGATCCGCTCGCATGTGCCGCGCTTCTTCGAAGGCCGCCTGCCGGACTTCAACTTCGGCACGTCGGGCGGCGCGAGCGCAGCACCGGGCCTCGCGGAGGCGCTGGCCGAGCGCGTGCTCGCACATGGCGGTTATACGGCCGTCGCGAACGGGCGCTTCAAGGGTGGCTACATCACGCGTCACTACGGCGTGCCCCATACCGGTGTCGAAGCCGTGCAGCTCGAGCTGTCGCAGATCACCTACATGGACGAGACGCGCCCCTACGCGTACGACGAAGCGCGTGCAGCGCGGATCGTGCCGCTGCTGCAGACGCTCGTCGAAACCGCGCTCGCGCATCGCTGAGCACGGGCCGCCCGCTTGCGGCGGCGCGGCGGAGCAATGGGCGGCAGCCCGTCGGCATGTAGCGTGCGCACCGACGCAATGCACAACACGGCATCGATCCCGGCGATCGATGCCGTTTTTTTTGTCTGATCGATATCGTCATCGGCACCCGAAAATTTGACGCAATTCTTAGGTGATATAAGCTGAATGTCAGGAAGTCGTCGCGCGCGCACCGGCGGCGGAGCCATCGATCGTGGCCGCACCGCACCGGAAACCGTTGCGACACACCTTGCCGACGTGTCGCCGCGCGGCATTGCCGCACGTGCTTCATCGCGACACGTGTCCTGCATCCGTCAGTCAGTCGAGTACGATCTTGAAAGCCGCCAGCCCTTCGATACGCCGGACGCGAAGTCCGTCGGCGGGCGCGCCGCCTCAGGCCGGGCCGATCCGGCATGCTGATCGCGGCACGCGTGCCGCCCCGTTACGCGAGCCTCGCTTCTTCGCTGTTTCCCATCGCGGCCTGCGCCGCTACAACCTCGTGACCGCGCACGTGTTCAGCGCGGTGCAGTGCGACGGCAGCGCATCCTTGTTGCCCTAGCGTCCCTTTCCGCTTTCGTCCCGGGCCGCACCGCCTGTTGCCGCATCGTCCGCGCGGCGGGATCGCGCATGCGTCGCATCTTGGCGCGCACGTGCGGCGCAACCGCGGACCTTCATCGTCCCGCGCGCGAACGAGCTGCGCGCGATCTCCGGAGAGGCGCCCATGCGTGCTCGCCCGATCGTAGCCGTCACCGCCGACCGCATCCTGCGCGGCGCGCATCCGAGCCACACGGCGGGCGAGAAGTACCTTGCCGCGCTCGTCGACGGCGCAGGCGCGCTTGCGTTCGTGCTGCCCGCGCTCGGCGCGCGCCAGCCGGCCGACGCGATTGTCGCGGCGGTCGACGGGCTGCTGTTTACCGGCAGCTATTCGAACGTCGAGCCGCATCATTACGGCGGCGCCGCGAGCGCGCCCGACACGCTGCACGATCCCGCGCGCGATGCGACCGCGCTGCCGCTGATCCGCGCGGCGATCGACGCGGGCGTGCCGGTGCTCGCGATCTGCCGCGGCATGCAGGAACTGAACGTCGCGTACGGCGGCACGCTGCATCAGCGGCTGCACGCGACGACCGGCTTCGACGACCATCGCGAACGGTTGGCCGATCCGCTCGAACGGCAGTACGGCCCCTCGCACGTCGTGCAGCTCGCGCCGGGCGGGCTGCTGCAGCGTGTCGCGCGCGGTGCGCACGACGCGATGGTCAATTCGCTGCACGACCAGGGCATCGCGCGTCTCGGCGCGGGGCTCGTCGTCGAAGCGAGCGCGCCCGACGGACTGGTCGAGGCCGTCAGCGTGCGTGGCGCGCGCGCGTTCGCGCTCGGCGTGCAGTGGCATCCCGAATGGCGCTTCGCGGAACAGCCGCTGTCGCGCGACATCTTCGCGGCATTCGGCGCGGCGTGCCGCGCGCACATGACGCACCGCATTCATGCGGCCGGCGGCGCGACGCCGTCGCCGGCCGCATCCGACGTCGACTGAAAGAGGCCGATCATGCAACCCGAACTGAGCGAATTCCTGCGACAACATCGCATCACCGAGGTCGAGGCGATCATTCCCGACATGGCCGGCATCGCGCGCGGCAAGATCATCCCGCGCAACAAATTCGAATCCGGCGAATCGATGCGGCTGCCGCAGGCCGTGATGGTGCAGACCGTCACCGGCGAATATCCGGAAGACGGCTCGCTGACCGGCGTGACCGATCCCGACATGGTGTGCGTGCCCGACGAGTCGACGATCCGCCTGATCCCGTGGGCCGTCGACCCGACCGCGCAGGTGATCCACGATTGCGTGCACTTCGACGGCTCGCCGGTCGAGATCTCGCCGCGCTACGTGCTGCGCCGCGTGCTCGACCTGTACAACGCGAAGGGCTGGAAACCCGTGGTCGCACCGGAGCTCGAGTTCTATCTGGTCGACATGAACGCCGATCCCGACCTGCCGCTGCGTCCGCCCGTCGGTCGCACGGGGCGTGCGGAGACCGGCCGCCAGTCGTATTCGATCGAGGCCGTCAACGAGTTCGATCCGCTGTTCGAGGACATCTACGAGTACTGCGAGATGCAGGGCCTCGATATCGAGACGCTGATCCACGAAGTCGGCGCCGCGCAGATGGAGATCAACTTCGTGCACGGCGACGCGCTGCCGCTGGCCGACCAGGTGTTCCTGTTCAAGCGCACGGTGCGCGAGGCCGCGCTGCGTCACAACATGTACGCGACGTTCATGGCCAAGCCGATGGAAAACGAGCCGGGTTCGGCGATGCACGTGCACCAGAGCATCGTCGACGAGGAAACGGGCCTGAACCTGTTCACGTCGCAGGAAACCGGCGGCGCGACGTCGATGTTCTACAACTACCTCGCGGGGCTGCAGAAATACACGCCTGCGCTGATGCCGATCTTCGCGCCGTACATCAACTCGTATCGCCGGCTGTCGCGCTTCATGGCCGCGCCGATCAACGTGCAGTGGGGTTACGACAACCGCACGGTCGGCTTCCGCATCCCGCAGTCGAGCCCGGTGGCGCGACGCATCGAGAACCGGATTCCGGGCGTCGACTGCAACCCGTACCTCGCGTTCGCGGCGACGCTCGCCGCCGGCTATCTCGGCATGACGCAGCAGCTTGCGCCGACCGAGCCGATCGCATCGGACGGCTACAACCTGCCGTACCAGCTGCCGCGCAATCTCGAGGAAGGCATCTCGCTGATGGCCGCGTGCGAGCCGCTCGCCGGCATCCTCGGCGACAAGTTCGTGAAGGCCTACCTGGCGTTGAAGGAAACCGAATACGAAGCGTTCTTCCGCGTGATCAGCTCGTGGGAACGCCGGCATCTGCTGCTGCACGTATGAGCGTGCGGCACGGTTTTACGGAGGAAACATGACCGATCGAAACGAAGCCGTTTCACCGCGACCGGCCGCGCACACGACCGCCGAATACCGCGCGCTCGACGCCGCGCACCATATCCACCCGTTCTCGGACATGGGCGCGCTGAACCGCGCGGGCAGCCGCGTGATCGTGAAGGCCGACGGCGTCTACCTGTGGGACTCGGACGGCAACAAGGTCATCGACGGGATGGCCGGCCTCTGGTGCGTGAACGTCGGCTACGGCCGCAAGGAACTCGCCGATGCCGCGTATCGCCAGATGCAGGAACTGCCGTTCTACAACACCTTCTTCAAGACGACGCACCCGCCGGTGATCGAGCTTTCCGCGATGCTCGCGGGAGTCACGCCTGCCGGTTTCAACCACTTCTTCTACTGCAACAGCGGCTCGGAAGGCAACGACACCGTGCTGCGCCTCGTGCATCAGTACTGGCGCGTGCAGGGCAAGCCGCAGAAGAAGTACGTGATCTCGCGCAAGAACGGCTATCACGGCTCGACGATCGCGGGCGCCACGCTCGGCGGGATGGGCTACATGCACGAGCAGATGCCGTCGAAGGTCGAGCACATCGTGCATATCGACCAACCGTATTTCTTCGGCGAAGCGCAGCCGGGCGAGACGCCCGAAGCGTTCGGCCTCGCGCGTGCGCAGCAGCTCGAAGCGAAGATTCTCGAACTCGGCGCGGAGAACGTCGCGGCGTTCATCGGCGAGCCGTTCCAGGGCGCGGGCGGCGTGATCTTCCCGCCGTCGACGTACTGGCCGGAAATCCAGCGGATCTGCCGCAAGTACGACATCCTGCTGGCCGCCGACGAGGTGATCGGCGGCTTCGGCCGCACCGGCGAATGGTTCGCACACCAGCACTTCGGCTTCGAGCCGGACCTGATCACGATGGCGAAGGGCCTCACGTCGGGTTATGTGCCGATGGGCGCGGTCGGCATTCACGAGCGGGTGGCGCGGCCGATCATCGACAACGGCGAATTCAACCACGGCCTCACGTACTCGGGCCATCCGGTCGCGGCGGCTGTCGCGGTCGCGAACCTGAAGCTGCTGCGCGACGAAGGCATCGTCGAGCGCGTGAAGAACGACATCGGGCCGTATTTCCAGCGCCGGCTGCGCGACGCGCTGGGCGACCATCCGATCGTCGGGGAGATTGCGGGAACGGGGCTGGTCGCCGGCGTTCAGCTTGCGCGCGACCGCGGCCGGCGCGAGCGGTTCGGTGCGGATGTCGATATCGGTACGATCTGCCGCGACTTCTGCTTCAACGGCAACCTGATCATGCGCGCGACCGGCGACCGGATGCTGCTGTCGCCGCCGCTCGTGGTCCGCGAGGCGGAGGTCGACGAGATCGTCGACAAGGCGACGCGCGCGTTCGACGCGACGGCGGAGCGGGTGGGGTAGTCGCGCGACGATTTACGCGACGCGCGTGCGGCCGCAATCATGCGGCAGCGCGGTGCGTCATGATCGACGGGGATTCGATGAATTCCGGCGGGCCGGACAGGCGTGAGGTTCCGGCGACCCTGACCGGCGTTCCCGGGTCGGCCTTTGAGGCCGGTCCGATCGCCGGGAAGTGAACAGGGCGCAGCCCGGATGCGCAATGACGACGGACCGGGATTATGCGTGCGTGAATCGCTGCCGCTCGAAATCCATGACGAGCGCTACCGAAGAAGCGATATCCATCGTTCCCGTTTCAACGATGAGATCGGGAGCGGTTGGTACTTCGTATGGATCCGAGATGCCGGTAAATTGCGTCGTCTGGCCGGTGATCGCTTTTGCGTAAAGCTTCTTCGGATCACGTGCGGAACAGGTCGCGATATCGGTTTTCAAGTAGACCTCGACGAACCGGTCCTCACCGACAATTTGCCGTGCCCGCTGCCGGTCGGCTTCGTAAGGCGAGATCAGCGCGACGATTACCGTAAAACCCTGGGCATTGAGCAATTTCGCGATTTCGGCGGTGCGACGACAGTTTTCGGTGCGATCTTCTCGCGTGAAGCCGAGATCGGGAGAAACGCCCGCCCGCAATTCGTCTCCGTCAAGTATGCATGTCGGAATATTGCGCGCGCGCAACTGCCTGGCAATTTCGCGCGAGAGGGTTGACTTGCCGGCGCCGCTCAGGCCGGTAAGCCACAGTGTGTAGTCATTCTTCTCTGATGACATGGGTGTGCAATCTCTATCGCCAGCTCACCATCGCAAGTCGTGATTCCGTGCCTGAATGCGATGCCGATTCGGCCGGCTGTTATATGGCGCAACGATTCTATGCATCCGTATTTCGGCAGATGTTACATATAAATTACCAAAAATTACGCTGGCAATTTTCGTTCTTTCGTGCCGAAAGCAGGGTGATGGGTTGAATGAAATATCCGAGCATTGTGCGGATGCCGGAAGGTGGATGACGCCGGTCCAGCGGTGCTTGTTTGGCGAAGAAATAGGGCGTTTTGCGACTGCTGGTCGATTTGTCTGATTTGTATCGCCGACACAAGCTATTCGTGTTTGGCGAACTGCGCCGCATCAGTTGTCAGGCAACATTTGCGCAAGGTTGTTCTTGAGGAGGATTTCGATTGGCGGTATCTCGCTATTGTCGGGAAATCGCACGGCTTCAACGAGTTTGCCGGGCCGGCATCGATATCCTGCAGGTCACATGAAGGTGCCAGCAACTGCAGCGAGCCTGCTGGTCGAGTTCGAAGCAACGGATTCGTGTCGGCGGTATGCCGCCTGTCGAGATGGGCGGGCAGCGTATGCCGGGCGCCAAAACGAAAAGGGCCTGCGTCGTGAGACGCAGGCCCTTGAATTCTTTGGTGGGCGGTACTGGGATCGAACCAGTGACCCCTGCCGTGTGAAGGCAGTGCTCTACCGCTGAGCTAACCGCCCAAAGAAGCTGAAATTATGTCAGAGCTTTTGGGGTTCGTAAAGCCCTTTCTGCAAATTTTTTTCAGGCTCACGCAACGATCCGTCAGCCGGCCGTCGACGGATCGACGAGATCGAGGATCGACCCGTCGCGCTTGAGCGTCGCGAGCACGATGCTCGAGTTGATCGACATCACGCCTGCCGCGCGGTGCAGCCGGTTGATCACGAAGTCCGAATAGTGATCGAGGTCGCGCGCGCGAACCGTCAGCACGTAGTTCGATCCGCCCGTGACGATCTGTGCCGCGATGACTTCCGGCCACTGCTGGATCGCCTCGACGAACCGGTCGTGCCACTCGGGCACGTCCGGCCGCATCGATACATGCACGAGCGCCTCGAACGCGACGCCGACCTTCTTCGGCTCGATCGCGCAGCGATACCCCGAAATGGCGCCGCGTTCCTCGAGCAGCTTCACGCGCCGCAGGCATGCCGACGGCGACAGCGCGACCGCGTTCGCGAGGTCCTGATTGCTGATGCGTCCGTCACGTTCGAGGTGTCGGAGGATCCGCATGTCGGTTCGATCCAGAGCCATTTCGCAGAATCCGGTGAATTTTGAGATGGGAATCGCAGACTCTACTGCAATCGAGCCGGTTCGTCATCGAAAAATGAAGCTCATTCTATTTCGTCCTCGATAACATGCGCCCCATGTCTCGATCGCACGGCCTGACGCAACGCGATGCCGCCGGTCGTGCCGCCGCCTTCAACCTTTACCGTCATTCCGCCATGTACGAACACATTCCCGCCTATCCGGGCGATCCGATCCTGTCGCTGTTCCAGGCGTTCCAGCAGGATGCGCATCCGCACAAGGTCAACCTGAGCATCGGCCTCTACTATGACGACGCGGGCCGGATTCCGGCGCTCGACAGCACGCGCATCGCGGCCGGGCGCGTGCGCGAAGCCGGTGCGCCGCATACGTATCTGCCGATGGAAGGGCTCGCCGCCTACCGGCAGGGCGTGCAGCGTCTCGTGTTTGGCGACGATTGCGCGGCGCTCGCGGAAGGGCGCATCGCGACGCTGCAGACGCTCGGCGGATCGGGTGCGATCCGGCTCGGTGCGGAATTCGTGAAGCGCTATTTCCCCGACAGCGCGATCTGGATCAGCGACCCGACGTGGGACAACCACCGCGTGATCTTCTCGGCGGCCGGCCTCGACGTGCACACGTATCCGTATTACGACGAAGCGCGCAACGACATCCGCGTCGACGCGATGCTCGCGACGCTCGACGCGTTGCCCGCGCGCAGCGTCGTGCTGCTGCAGCCGTGCTGTCACAACCCGACGGGGCTCGACCTCGATCGCGATGCATGGCGCGCGGTGATCGACGTGCTCGCGCGGCGCGGGCTGATTCCGTTCCTCGACATGGCGTACCAGGGTTTCGGCGACGGTCTCGCCGACGACGCCTGGGCCGTGCGCGCGATCGTCGATGCGGGGCTGCCCGCGATCGTCGGCAACTCGTTCTCGAAGAACTTCTCGCTGTACGGCGAGCGCGTCGGCGGGTTGTCGATCGTCTGCGCGAACGCGGGCGAGGCCGCGACGGTGCTGAGCCAGTTGCAGGCGGGCGTGCGCCGCACCTATTCGAGCCCGCCGCTGTTCGGTGCGCAGCTCGTGTCGACGGTGCTGAACGACGACGCGCTGCGCGCGTGCTGGGAAGACGAAGTCGCGCAGGTGCGCACGCGCATCAAGCGGATGCGCGGCGAACTGAAGGCGCGGCTCGATACGCGCCTGCCGGCACGCGCGTTCGACGCGCTCGTCACGCAGCGCGGCATGTTCAGCTACACGGGCATCGGCGCGGCCGACGTCGACCGGCTGCGGGCATCGCACGGCGTCTATCTGCTGCGCTCGGGCCGCATGTGCATCGCGGGCCTGAACGACGCGAACGTCGACCATGTCGCGAACGCGATCGCCGACGTGCTCGGTGGCGCGTCGCGCCGGGCCGCCTGAGCTTCCCGATCCCGATCCGAAGGAGGACACGATGGCTGAAACGATCCCGGTCGACTTGCCGCAGCTCGCGCAACCGTTCTCGTGGGCAACCCGTGCGGGCGGGCTGATGTTTACCGGTCACGGGCCGGTCGATGCGTCCGGCACGATCGTCGGCGACACGATGGCCGAGCAGGCGCGCATCACGCTCGCGAATCTCGCGAAGGCCGTCGCGGCGGCCGGCGCGACGATGGACGATGTCGCGCAGGTGCTCGTCTACCTGTCCGACGTGAAGGCGATGCCCGAATTCGACGCCGAATATCGGCGTCACTTCCGCGAACCGTATCCGAACCGTACGTGTGTCGGCGTGCAGGGTTTCGCGCATCCGGCGATGCGCGTCGAGCTTGTCGCGTACGTCGCGCTGCCCGCGGCGCGCACCTAGCAGGAACACCGCGTTGCGCGGTGGCAGTTACCACAATCATCGAGAAACGAGAACAGGACTGGAGGAGAACATGAAGAGGATTTATCGATTCGCACTGCCAATGATGGCGGGCACGCTCGCCGCGAGCGGCGCGATGGCGCAGAGCAACGTGACGCTGTACGGCATCGTCGACCAGAGCATCCGCTACACGACGCATGCCGACGCGTCGAACGACGCGAGCGTGCAGATGACCAACGGCGCGATCACGAACAGCCGCTGGGGGCTGAAGGGCAGCGAAGCGCTCGGCGGCGGGCTGCAGGCGATCTTCCGGCTCGAGAGCGGCTTCGAGCCGCAGAACGGGCAGCTCGACGGCGCGCTGTTCGGCCGCTATGCGTATGTCGGCCTCGCGAGCGACTGGGGTACCGTGAAGCTCGGCCGCCAGGCGACCGAGGCGTTCAACCTGTTCGGCGACCTCGATCCGCTGACGGTCGGCAACTACACGGCCAACATGTGGCCGTACTTCCTCACGCAAGGCCGCGCGAGCAACGTCGTCAGCTACGACGGCACGTTCGGCGGGCTGAACGTCGGCGCGAGCTACGGCATCGGCGGCGTCGCGGGCAGCCTGGGCGCGAATGCATACTGGGGCACGCACGTGTCGTACACGCAGGGCGGATTGATGGTCGGCGCGACGTACCAGCAGGTGCGCGACCTGAAGAGCCGCGCGCAGCAGGCGTGGGGTGCGGGCGCGCGCTACGCGTTCGGCGCGGCGACGCTGTATGCCGGTTATCTCGGCGGCATCGACCGTTCGGGCGTGCTCGACGAGGCGCTGCTGAACGCGCCGGGCCGTCAGGTGAGCTACGGGTCATTCGCGGACAACCCGCGCCGCGACGCGATCTTCTACACGGGCGCGAGCGTCAAGGTCACGCCGGCCGTGTCGGTGACGGGCGTCGCGTACTACGACGACATCCGCAACGTCAACGGCATCGCCGGCAACGGCGGCAAGCGCTATACGGGCGTGATCGAGGCCGAGTACGCGCTGTCGAAGGCGACGCAGGTTTATGCGACGGTCGACTACAACCGCGTCACGGGCGGCGCGTTCACCGAGATGCCGGGTCGCGGCAACCAGACGGGCATCGCGGCCGGTGTGCGCCACATGTTCTGAGCGCGCGGCGCGCGGCGGCCGGCTGGACCGGCGCCGTGCCGCGCGCCATCGGCGCTTCGACCAGACAATCGCTTTCGAACGAGGTCATTCAATGCAACCTGAAGGGCAATTCCAGCACATCGCGGCGCGCGAGCAAGGCCTGCGCCGCACGCTTTCCGCACGGCAGATGGCGATGATCGCGATCGGCGGCGCGATCGGCACCGGTCTTTTTCTCGGCAGTGGCTTCGCGATCGGCTTCGCGGGCCCGAGCGTGCTCGTCAGCTACGCGATCGGCGCGTTCATCTCGCTGCTGCTGATGGGCTGTCTCGCCGAGATGACGGTCGCGCACCCGACATCCGGCTCGTTCGGCGCGTACGCCGAACACTACGTGAGCCCGTGGGCCGGGTTCCTCGTGCGCTACGCGTACTGGGCGTGCATCGTGCTCGCGGTCGGCACCGAAGTCACCGCGATCGCGCTGTACATGAAGTACTGGTTCCCCGGTGTGCCGGGATGGCTGTGGATCGTCGGTTTCTCGGCGCTGCTGGTGTTCGTCAACGCGCGCAGCGTCGACGTGTTCGGCGCGGTCGAATACGGCTTCTCGGTCGTGAAGATCGCGGCGATCGCCGGCTTCATCGTGCTCGGCGCGTATGTCGTGTTCGGCAATCCGGGGCTGGTCGGCGACGGCGCGACACGCGCGGGCTTCCACCATTACACGGATCACGGCGGCTTCTTCCCGAAGGGCCTGTGGGGGATGTGGGTTGCGGTGATCGTGTCGATCTTCAGCTACCTGAGCATCGAGATGATCGCGGTCGCGGCCGGCGAAGCGGAGGATCCCGAGCACGCGGTCACGCGTGCGTTCCGTTCGACGATCGTGCGGCTCGTGCTGTTCTATCTCGTCACGCTCGCGTTGATGCTCGCGATCGTTCCGTGGACGGCGGCGGGGCGTGACGAAAGCCCGTTCGTGAAGGTGATGGAGGCAATCCACCTGCCGGGCGCGGCCGGGCTGATCAACTTCGTCGTGCTGGTTGCCGCGCTGTCCGCGATGAACAGCCAGCTCTACATCACGACGCGGATGATGTTCAGCCTGTCGCGCGCGGGGCATGCGCCGAAGGCGCTCGGCGAAGTGAACGCGCGCGGCGTGCCGTTCGGCGCACTGATGCTGTCGACGCTCGGCATCGCGCTCGCGACGGTGCTGAGCGTGCTGTATCCGGACGCGTCGTTCACGATCATGATGGCGGTGTCGATGTTCGGCGCGCTGTTCACGTGGATGATGATCTTCGTCACGCATTATTGCTTCCGGCGGCGCCGCGCGGCGCTCGGCCTGCCTGCGGCCGCATTCCGGATGCGCGGCTTTCCGCTGCTGACGCTGCTTGGCGCGGGCCTGATGCTCGCGGTGATGGTGACGACCTACTTCACGGTCGAATTCCACATGACGCTGATCTTCGGCATTCCGTTCCTGATCGCGCTGTCGGTCGTGTACGCGGTTTGGTATCGGCGTGCGCAGCCGGTGCTGCAGCCTGAAGTGAAGTAGCGAAGCAGTGAAGTAGCGGAGCCGTGCTCCCGCTCAGCCCGCGAGCGCGGGCAGCGCGTCGATCGACGCACGCACGTAGTCGGCGAAGCGCAGCGCCACCGGTTCGGCGGTGCCGCTGCGCTTCAGCGCGAGCGTGTGCGATTCGAGCGACGCGTCCTTCAGCGGCCGGAACGCGAGCCGGTCGCTTTTCACCTGCTGCAGCACGCGTGGCACCAGCGCGATGCCCATCCCGAACTCGATCATCGACAGGATCGTCTGCCACAGCCGCGCCTCGTGGCGGATCAGCGGGCTGAATCCCGCGTTCACGCACTGCGCGATGATCAGGTCGTGATAGTGCGGCGCGGCGTCGCGCGGAAACAGGATGAACGGTTCCGCCGCGAGCGCGGCGACCGCGAGCTGCCTGCGGCGCGCGAGCGGATGCGCGGCCGGCAGGCAGCATACGAACGGCTCCGCATAGACGGGCGCCGATTCGACCTCGGGCGGGAAGTGGCCCCAGTGCGCATAACCTAGATCGATCTGGCCGCGCTGGATCGCCTGCACCTGCGCGTGCGTATTCATCTCGCTCAGCACGACCTCGACGCCAGGGTAGTCGGCCTCGAAGCGCCGCACCGCATCGGGCAGCCCGCGATACAGCATCGAATGGACGAAGCCGATCCGCAGCCGGCCCGCGAGGCCCGACGCGGAGCGTACCGTCAGGCGCTCGGCCTCGGCCGCCTGCAGCAGCAGCCGGCGCGCTTCGCCGAGCAGCACCTCGCCCGCGTTGGTCAGCGCGACGGTCTTGTTGGTGCGCGAAAAGAGCTGCACGCCGAGCGCTTCCTCGAACTTGCGGATGTCGAAACTCAGCGCCGGCTGCGAGATGAACAGGCGCTTCGCCGCGCGCCCGAAATGCAGTTCCTCGGCGACCGCCACGAAGTAGCGCAACTGCCTCAGTTCCATGGTGTCTCCTCCCGGCGTCGGCATCGATAAGCGATATCTATCGTACCGGATAAATCCTGTATTGGACGCTTATCGATCACGCGCCTACGCTCTGCGAAAGGCTTTGCACAAGGTCGACCGGGCGCCGCGGCGCCCGCCCCGGCCGACGGGCCGGCAACCCAGGAGACACACGCATGAACGACACCGCCCGCACGCCGGATACCGGCGCATCCAACATCCCCGACAGCCGGGGCATCGATTTCTTCACCGCCGATCCCGATCTCGGCGCGTTGCTGAAGCTGCATCTCGGCGACGCGCTCTATGCCGAACTCGAACCGCAGCTCCGTGCGCTCGGTGCGCGTGTGTCGGGCGAGCTCGACGAATGGGCATCGCGTGCGGACAAGCACCCGCCCGTGCTCGAGCACCGCAACCGGCGCGGCGAGGCCGTGCAGCGGATCGACAAGGATCCCGCGTATGTCGCGCTCGAACGCGTCGCGTATTCGGAGCTCGGGCTCGCGTCATTGAGCCACGGTTCTGAATCCGTGCCGCCGCTCGTCAAGTACGCGCTGACGTTCCTGTTCGTGCAGGCGGAATTCGGGCTGTGCTGCCCGGTCAGCATGACCGATTCGCTGACGCGCACGCTGCGCCGCTTCGGCGATCCGGCGCTCGTCGCGCGTTACCTGCCGATGCTCGCGTCGCGCGACTTCGACACGCTGTACCAGGGTGCGATGTTCATGACCGAGCAGGCGGCCGGCTCCGACGTCGGCCGCATCGCGACGCGCGCGGCGCGCGAGACCGACGCGCACGGCGAGACCGTCTGGCGCCTCACGGGCGACAAGTGGTTCTGCTCGAATGCGGATGCCGATCTCGCGATGGTGCTCGCGCGTCCCGACGGCGCGCCGGACGGCATCAAGGGCCTCGCGCTGTTCCTGCTGCCGAAGACGCTGCCGGACGGCACGCGCAACCGTTATCGGATCGTGCGCTTGAAGGACAAGCTCGGCAGCCGGTCGATGGCGAGCGGCGAGATCGCGCTCGAAGGCGCGCAGGCCTACCTGATCGGCGAGATCGGCCGCGGTTTCCACCAGATGGCCGACATGATCAACATGTCGCGATTGTCGAACGGCGTGCGCGCGGCCGGGCTGATGCGGCGCGCGCTGAACGAGGCGCTGCACGTCGCCGCGCATCGCGAGGCCTTTGGCCGCAAGCTGATCGAGATGCCGCTGATGCAGCGCCAGTTGATGAAGATGCTGCTGCCGGCCGAGGCCGCGCGCGCGATGTTCATGCAGATCGCGCTGCTGCTGCCGCAGGCCGATGCGGGCGACGAGCAGGCCGCGCGCTGCGTGCGGATCCTGACGCCGCTGATCAAGTTCCGTGCGTGCCGCGATGCGCGCCGCGTGACGGGCGACGCGATGGAAGTGCGCGGCGGCACCGGCTACATCGAGGAATGGAGCGACGCACGGGTCGTGCGCGATGCGCATCTCGGCTCGATCTGGGAGGGCACGAGCAACATCGTCGCGCTCGACGTCGCGCGGGCCGCGCAGCGCGAACACGCGCTCGATGCGCTGCGAGCGTTCCTCGGCGACCGGCTCGGCGCGGCGCCGCTGCCCGACGCGAGCCGCGAGGCGCTGCGGCGTGTTCTCGCGCGCGCATGCGACGCGCTCGCGCGGGTCGCCGCGGAAGGCGACGATTCACGCGTGCGGCAGGCCGCATCCGCGCTGTACTACACGAGTGCGGCCGTGCTGATGGCCTGCGAGGGTGTGCGGCTCGCGCCGGATTTTCGGCGCCTCGCGCTCGCGCACCTGATCGTGCGCCACAAGCTGCTGCCGGTCGATCCGCTCGCGCCTGCGTCGCGCGACGACGATTCGGCCGCATACGACGCGCTGCTGCGCGGCACGCCGATCGCGCTCGACACGGCGCTCGACCTGCTGCCGGAGGTCGAACGATGAACGCGACGCGAGGTGCGCTGGACGGCCTGAAGGTCGTCGACCTGAGCCGCGTGCTCGGCGGCCCGTACTGCACGCAGGCGCTGGCCGACCACGGCGCGACGGTGGTCAAGATCGAGCCGCCGGCCGGCGACGAGACGCGCGGCTGGGGGCCGCCGTTCCTCGGCGATACCGCGTGGTACTTCATGGGCGTCAACCGCAACAAGGAAGGGCTCGCGCTCGACCTGTCGCACGAAGAAGGGCGCGCGATCCTGTGGCGCCTGCTCGAAGACGCCGACGTGCTCGTCGAGAACTTCAAGCCCGGCACGCTGGCGCGCTGGGGGATGGACTATGCGCGCGACCTGCAGCCGCGCTTCCCGCGCCTGATCCACTGCGCGGTGACGGGCTTCGGCGCAGACGGTCCGCTCGGCGGGCTGCCCGGCTACGACGCGGTGATCCAGGCGATGGCGGGGCTGATGAGCGTCAACGGCGAGCGCGACGGCGGCGCGACGCGCATCGGCTTGCCGATCGTCGACATGGTCACGGGGCTCAACGCGCTCGCGGGCATCCTGCTCGCGCTCGCGGAGCGGGAAAAGAGCGGGCGAGGGCAGTCGATCGACATCGCGCTGTACGACTGCGGCGTGTCGCTGCTGCATCCGCACCTGCCGAACTTCTTCGGCTCGGGGCGCGTGCCGGCGCGCAGCGGCAACGCGCATCCGAACATCGCGCCGTACGACAGCTACCGCACGTCGACCGTGCCGATCTTCCTCGCGGTCGGCAACGACCGGCAGTTCGCGCGGCTCGTCGCGCATCTCGGTGCGCCGGCGCTCGCCGGCGATCCGCGCTTCGTCGACAACCGCAGCCGCTGCGCGCACCGGCCCGAGCTGAAGGCCGAACTGGAAGCGCGGCTCGCCGCGTACGCATGCGAGCCGCTCGCGCGCGACCTGATGGCGGCCGGCGTGCCGTGCGGGCCGGTGCGAACGGTGGCTGACGTCGCGCACGATCCGCATGCGCTGCACCGGAACCTGTTCGTCGAGATCGGCGCGTATCGCGGCACCGCGTCGCCGGTGAAGCTGTCGCGCACGCCGGCCACCTATCGAACGCCGCCGCCCGCGCTCGGCCGCGACACGCGCGCGGTGCTCGATCGGCTCGGCGTCGATCGCGCGCTTCAGCAGCAACTGCTCGATGCCGGCGTGCTGAAAACGGCACCCGGCCAGGCGCCCGACTAGGCGTCACCCACTGACACAACGCCGCCGGCCGGCGGCGCAATGCCGGCCACCCGGGAAAGGCGCGCGGCAGTCGCGCCCCCGAACCCAAACCTGGAGACATCGATGAGCCGTCCGCAATCCCCGCCCGCCGCGCAACCGCGGCCTGGCCGCGCCGCCTTCGCGGCGTTCGTCGGCACCACGATCGAGTGGTACGACTTCTACATCTACGGCACGGCCGCGGCGCTCGTGTTCGGCAAGGTGTTCTTTTCGAGCACGATGGACCCCGGCGTCGCGACGCTGCTCGCGTTCGTCACGTTCTGGGCCGGCTTCGCCGCGCGGCCGCTCGGCGGGATCGTGTTCGGGCATCTCGGCGATCGCGTCGGCCGCAAGACCGCGCTCGTGATCACGTTGGTGATGATGGGCCTCGCGACGACGGGCATCGGCCTGCTGCCAGGTTATGCGCAGATCGGCGTATGGGCGCCGGCCGGGCTCGTCGTGCTGCGCGTGCTGCAGGGCATCGCGGTCGGCGGCGAGTGGGGCGGCGCGGTGCTGATCGCGAGCGAGAACGCGCCGAAGCATCGCAGCATCCTGTATGCGGCGTTCGCGCAGCAGGGCTCGCCCACCGGCAACCTGCTCGCGACGGCCGCGTTCTTCGCGCTGAGCGCATTGCCGACACCGTCCTTCCTCATGTGGGGCTGGCGCATTCCGTTCCTGCTGTCGGCCGTGCTCGTGATCATCGGCATGGTGATCCGGCTGAAGCTCGAGGAATCGGCCGACATGCAGCGTGTGCTCGCGCGCAAGCGCACGGTGAAGCTGCCGCTGCGCGACGTCGTGCGCGATCACTGGGTGGTCGTGCTGCTCGCGGCAGGCACGCTGCCGGTGATCAACGTCACGTATTTCCGCAGCACGTTCGCGCTGTCGTGGGCGACCAAGGAGCTCGGCTACGCGCAGGGTACGTTCCTCGGCATCCTGTCGATTTCGCTCGTCGTGCAGTTCCTGATGCAGCCGGTCGGCGCGTGGTTCGTGTCGAAGGTCGACATGCGGCGCGCGATGTGCTGGATCCTGATTCCGGAAATCGTGCTGATGCCCGTGATGTTCCATGCGCTCGCGACGGGCTCGTACTGGGTGGCCGTCGCGGGCATGTGCATCTCGACGATTCCGTCCGCGATGTTCTACGGCGCGGTCGGCGGCGTGCTCGCGCGCGTGTTTCCGGCGAACATCCGCTACACGGGCCTGTCGCTCGCGTATCAACTGAGCGCGCTCGTCGTCGGCGGCGGCACGCCGGTTCTCGCGCAGGCGATCCTCAATTCGACGGGCAGCATCGTCGGCGTCGCGGTCGCGTCGGGCCTTTACGCGCTCGTGTCGCTCGTCTGCATGTTGGCACTGCTGAACCGCACCGGGTATCGTGCGGACGAGCTGTCGACCGCCGAGCGCAGCGATGCGGCCGAATGGGGTGCCGAAGGCGGAAGCGCAGAAAGCGCGAGCGACGGGCCGCAGCAGCCGGGTGACGGCGGCGCGTTGAAACCGGCCGGTTGAGTCGCGTCGATCGCGCGACTCCAAAAGAAAACGGCACCGTGCGATACACGGTGCCGTTTTCCCTGCATCACGCGGCCGGCAGGCGGCCGGCTCCGCGCATCACGTCATCAGCCTTCCGTCGGCGGCACGTAGCCGGACGCCTGGTCCGCGCCGTCGCCGAAGAAGTACTTCTCGGTCTGCTTCATCAGGTACTGGCGTGCCCGCGGGTCGGCCATGTTCAGGCGGTTTTCGTTGATCAGCATCGTCTGCTGCTTGAGCCAGCCCTGCCAGGCTTCCTTCGAGACGCTTTCATAGATGCGCTTGCCGAGTTCGCCCGGCAGCGGCGGGAAATCGAGACCTTCGGCTTCCTTGCCGAGCTTCGCGCATTGAATCATACGAGCCATCGTGTACTTCTCCTGTAATCGGACTGGGGGAGGGCGGGCGTCTTGCGCCGCTCAGAGCTGTTTCATCAGCACGAGCGACTTTCGCTGCCAGTTGTAGAGTTTGCGGCGGTCTTCCGGCAGGTCGTCGACGCTGACCTTGACGAAGCCGCGCTTGAGGAACCAGTGCTCGGTGCGCGTCGTGAGCACGAAGATGTGCGTGAGGCCGCGCGCGCGTGCGCGCTGCTCGATGCGCTTGAGCAGGCGCTCGCCGTCGCCCGAGCCCTGCGCTTCCGGCGCGACCGTCAGGCACGCCATCTCGCCGATCTTCTCCTGCTGGTACGGATACAGCGCCGCGCAGCCGAATAGCACGCCATCGTGCTCGATCACCGAGAAATGGTCGATGTCGCGTTCGATCTGGTGGCGGCCGCGCCGCACCAGCGTGCCGTCCGACTCGAGCGGCTCGATCAGCGACAGGATGCCGCCGACGTCGTCCGGCGTCGCTTCGCGCAGGCTTTCGAGGTTCTCGTACGAGATCATCGTGCCGACGCCGTCGTGCAGGAACAGTTCGAGCAGCATGCTGCCGTCGAGCGATTGCGGGATCAGGTGCGCACGCGTCACGCCGCCGCGGCACGCGCGGATCGAGTGCTTCAGGAAGAACGCGTCGTCGCCCTGGACGTTGCCGGAATCGAGCAGCTCGGCCGCCGCATCGAGCGACATTTCGCGGATCAGCTCGCCTTCGTCGTCGACGATGCCGGGGCCGTCGGTCAGGAACACGATCTTGTCGGCGCGCAGCGCGATCGCGGCGGCCGACGCGACGTCTTCCATCGACAGATTGAACGCCTCGCCGGTCGGCGAGAAACCGAGCGGCGACAGCAGCACGAGCTTGCGGCTCGCGAGCGAATGGCGGATCGATTCGGCGTCGATCTTGCGCACGATGCCCGTATGCGCGAAATCGACCCCGTCGAGAATCCCCACCGGCCGCGCGGTCACGAAGTTGCCCGACACGACGCTGATGTGCGCGTGCGCCATCGGTGAGTTCGGCAGACCCTGGCTGATCGCGGCCTCGATGTCGAGACGCACTTCGCCGGCCGCTTCCTTCGCGGATTCGAGCGCGCGCGCATCGGTGATGCGCAGGCCGTGCGAAAACTCGGATTCGACACCGTGCAGGCTAAGCTGCTCCTCGACCTGCGGGCGCGAGCCGTGCACGAGCACGATCTGGATGCCCATCGCCTGCAGCAGCGCGATGTCGGACACGAGCGCGTTCAGCAGGCCCTGCTGCACCACTTCGCCGCCGAACCCCACGACGAACGTGCTGTTGCGGAACTTGTGGATATAGGGCGCGACGGAGCGCATCCAGTCGACGAACTGCGCGTGGCTGGCGGCCGAATCGTCGGCGGCCGGCGGCGTCGCGGCGCCGGTCTGGGCGGGAGGGAGGTCGGTTTGGGAATTCATGGGCGGGATTATAATGCGCCCCCATGTCGAATGTACCTAAAAGTCCCGCGCCGACGCGGGCCAAAGCGCCGTCGGCCCGGCACCCGGATGGTGCGGCCGATGCGCGCCAGCAGCAGGGGCAGCCGCCGCGCCAGCAGCAGGAAAAGCAGCAGGGCCAACCGCCACTCGGGCCGCGCGGCGACGAACGGCGCGGCGATGCGCGCCAGCCGGCCACGACGAACGCGCCCGATGCACGCCCCCCGCGCCGCGAGCGTCCGCCGCGCGCCGCCGTCGCGCCCAATCCCGTCCCACCGATCAGCTACCCCGAAAGCCTGCCCGTGTCGGGCAAGCGCGACGAAATCGCGCGCGCGATCGCCGGTCATCAGGTCGTCATCGTCTGCGGCGAAACGGGCTCGGGCAAGACCACGCAGTTGCCGAAGATCTGTCTCGATCTCGGCCGCGGCCTCGGTGCCGGCGGCACGGGCCTGATCGGCCATACGCAGCCGCGGCGCCTCGCCGCGTCGTCGACCGGCCGCCGGATCGCCGAGGAGCTCGGCACGCCGTTCGGCGAGGTGGTCGGCTACAAGGTGCGCTTTACCGACAACCTCGCGCCGGGCGCATCCGTGAAGCTGATGACGGACGGCATCCTGCTCGCCGAGACGCAGACCGACCCGCTGCTGAAGGCGTACGACACGCTGATCATCGACGAGGCGCACGAGCGCAGCCTGAACATCGACTTCCTGCTCGGCTACCTGAAGGAAATCCTGCCGAGGCGGCCGGACCTGAAGCTGATCGTCACGTCCGCGACGATCGACGCCGATCGCTTCGCGCGCCATTTCGGCACCGACGAGCGCCCGGCGCCCGTGATCGAGGTGAGCGGGCGGCTGTATCCGGTCGAGATGCGCTACCGCCCGGTGGCCGAGGATCGCCCGGCCGTGAAAAATGCCGAAGGCACGGCCGGCCGCGACCGCGTGAAGACCGCGCGCGAGGCCGAGCGCGACCTGATGGACGCGATCGTCGACGCGGTCGACGAGCTGTGCCGCGAGGGCCCCGGCGACGTGCTGGTGTTCCTGCCCGGCGAGCGCGAGATTCGCGAGGCGGCCGAGGCGCTGCGCAAGCACCATCCGCCGCACACCGAGATCCTGCCGCTGTTCGCGCGGCTCTCGGCGGCCGACCAGGACAAGGTGTTCAAGGCGTCGAACGCGCGTCGCATCGTGCTCGCGACCAACGTCGCCGAAACGTCGCTGACGGTGCCGGGCATCCGCTACGTCGTCGATACCGGTCTCGCGCGCGTGAAGCGTTATTCGTACCGGAACAAGGTCGAGCAGTTGCAGGTCGAGTCGATCTCGCAGGCTGCGGCGAACCAGCGCGCGGGCCGCTGCGGCCGCGTGGCCGACGGCGTCTGCATCCGCTTGTACGAGGAAAGCGACTACCAGGCGCGCGTGCGCTTCACCGATCCGGAAATCCTGCGTTCGTCGCTCGCGTCGGTGATCCTGCGAATGAAGTCGCTGCACCTGACGGCGATCGAATCGTTCCCGTTCCTCGAACCGCCGCCGGGCCGCGCGATCGCGGACGGTTACCAGTTGCTGAACGAACTCGGCGCGGTCGACGACGACAACGCGCTGACGCCGCTCGGCCGCGAACTCGCGCGGCTGCCGCTCGACCCGCGCGTCGGCCGGATGATTCTCGCCGCGCGCGACCAGCAGTCGCTGCGCGAGGTGCTGATCATCGCGAGCGCGCTGTCCGTGCAGGACCCGCGCGACCGGCCGATCGAAGCGCAGGAGCAGGCCGACCAGGCGCACCGCCGGTTCGCCGACGAGCGTTCCGAATTCCTGCAGTGGCTGAAGATCTGGGCGTGGTTCGAAGAGGCCGTCGCGCACAAGAAGTCGAACCGCCAGCTCGTCGACGCGTGCCGGCAGAACTTCCTGTCGCACCTGCGGCTGCGCGAGTGGCGCGACGTCCATTCGCAGTTGCTGACCGTCGTGCGCGAGCACGGCTGGCGGCTCAACGAAGTCGAGGCGACCTACGAACAGGTTCATCTGGCCCTGTTGACGGGCCTGCTCGGCAACCTCGGCCTGAAGGCCGACGACGATCCGCACTATCTCGGCGCGCGCGGGATCAAGTTCTACCTGTGGCCGGGCTCCGTGCTCGCGAAGAAGGCCGGCCGCTGGGTGATGGCGGCCGAGCTCGTCGAGACGAGCCGGCTGTACGCGCGCTGCCTCGCGAAGATCGAGCCCGAATGGGTCGAGAAGATCGGCGCGCACCTGCTGAAGAAGTCGCTGTCGGAGCCGCACTGGGAAAAGCGCCCGGCGCAGGTCAGCGCGTACGAGCGCGCGACGCTGTACGGGCTGCCGATCTACCACCGCCGGCGCGTCGCGTTCGGCAAGCAGGATCCGGCGCGTGCGCGCGAGCTGTTCATCCGCGGCGCGCTGGTCGAAGGCGAGTTCGACACGAAGCTTGCGTTCTTCGCGCACAACCGCAAGCTGCTCGCCGACATCGAGCAGCTCGAGCACAAGTCGCGCCGGCAGGACGTGCTGGTCGACGACGAGCTGATCTACGCGTTCTACGACCAGGCGATTCCGGAAGGGATCCACACCGGCGTCGCGTTCGAGCGCTGGTATCGCGACGAGGTGAAGCAGGGCGGCCAGCCCGAGGACAAGCTGCGGCTGCTGTACCTGTCGCGCGACGACCTGATGCGCCACGAGGCGGCCGGCGTGACGACCGAGCTGTTCCCGAAGCGCGCGACGATGGCCGGCGTCGAGATGGCGCTCACGTACCACTTCGAGCCCGGCACGCCGCGCGACGGCGTGACGCTCGCGGTGCCGCTGTACGCGCTGAACCAGGTCGACGCGCGCCGCTGCGAGTGGCTCGTGCCGGGGATGCTGAAGGAAAAGGTGCAGTTGCTGCTGAAGTCGCTGCCGCAGAAGCTGCGCCGCCACTGCGTGCCGCTGCCCGAGTACGCGGCCGGCTTCGTCGAGCGGATGGGGCGCGAGCGCTTCGGCGCGGGCGGGCTCGTCGAGGCGCTGATCGCCGACGTGCGCGGCGAGACGCAGGTCGCGATGAAGACGGCCGATTTCAAGCTCGAGACGCTGCCCGCGCACCTGTTCATGAACTTCAAGGTGATCGACGAGCACGGCCGCCAGCTCGCGATGGGGCGCAATCTCGCGCAGCTTCGCCAGGAGCTCGGCGCGCAGGCGCAGCAGCAGTTCCAGAAGATCGCGGCGGCGTCGACGATCTCGACCGGCGGCGAGGCCGATGCCGGCCCGGCAGCCGGCCAGGCCGCGGCGCCTGCCGCCGTGGCCGGTTCCGCCGGTCGCGGCGCGAAGGCCGGCAAGGGCGCGGCGCCGCAGACGGCAGCTGCGGCGGAAGCCGGCGCGACGGCGCTGTACGAGAACCTGACGACGTGGAATTTCGGCAAGCTTCCCGAGCTGCTGGAGATCCGCCGGCGCGGCCAGACGCTGTACGGCTACCCGGCGCTCGTCGACCGCGGCACGCATTGCGACGTCGAGGTGTTCGATTCGCCGGAGGAGGCCGCGCGCATCCACCGGGCCGGCTTGCGGCGGCTGTTCGCGCTGCAGCTGAAGGAGCCGATCAAGTTCCTCGAGAAGAACCTGCCGGGCCTGCGCGAGATGGCGATGCAGTACATGTCGCTCGGCACGCAGGACGAGTTGCGCGACCAGCTGATCGACACGGCGCTCGACCGCGCGTGCCTGCAGGATCCGCTGCCCGACGACGACGCGAGCTTCCACGCGCGACGCGACGAGGGCCGCAGCCGCCTGAACCTGCTCGCGCAGGAAATCGCGCGGCTCGTCGGGCAGATCCTCGCCGAATACGCGGGTCTCGTGAAGAAACTCGCGCAGGCGAAGCCGTTCGCGCAGGCGCACGCCGATCTGCAGCAGCAGCTCGCCGCGCTGGTCGGCAAGCGCTTCGTGATCGACACGCCTTACGTGCAGCTTGCGCACTTCCCGCGCTACCTGAAGGGCATTGCGCTGCGGATCGACAAGCTGAAGGCCGATCCGGCGCGCGACGCGAAGCAGTCAGCCGACCTGCTGCCGCTTGCCCAGCAGTACCAGCGCGCGGTGTCGCAGCGCGGCGGCGTCGCCGACCCGCGGCTCGCGGAATTCCGCTGGCTGCTCGAGGAACTGCGAATTTCGCTGTTCGCGCAGGAACTGCGCACGCCGATGCCGGTCTCTGTCAAGCGTCTGCACAAGGTCTGGGAGTCGATGCAGCGTTAGCGCAACATCGGTTTCCCGGGCCCGCACCGGCGGCCGGCCCCGGCCGCCCGCACGGCGCATGCCGCGCCGGCTTGTCCGGCGCCGCGGCATGCGTCGAAGTGGCGCAACGCCGATTTCGGTCAACCGGCGAGGCCGGTTGAGCGTTTTACAATGACGGTTGTTCCACGACGTGAGTCTTCATGCGCACTTTCCTTTCCCTCGGCCGCACGCTCGCGCTGGCCGCCGCCGTACTGGCGCCCGCCGCACACGCGAATAACGTGATCGTCCTCAATTCGGCCGAAGCGACGCTTTCCCTGATCGATCAGCAGACCCGCGAGGTCGTCGGCACGATGCCGACCGGCAAGGAGCCGCACCATCTGATGGCGGCGCCCGACAATTCGTCGCTGATCGTCGCGAATTCGATCTCGAACAGCCTGATGTTCCTCGATCCGAAGACGGGCAAGCTGCAGCGCACCGTCGAAGGGATCGACGATCCTTACCAGCTCGGCTTCTCGCCCGACCGCAAGTGGTTCGCGGCGGCAGGTCTGCGGCTCGACCGCGTCGACATCTACGGCTACGACGGCCAGAACCTGCACCTCGCGAAGCGCGTGCCGCTCGCGGTGATGCCGAGCCACCTCGCGTTCACGAAGGACAGCAAGACGCTGCTCGTGTCGCTGCAGGTGTCCGGCGAGATCGCGGCGATCGACCTGCCGACCCAGACGGTCAAGTGGAAGATGAAGGTCGGCAACGTGCCGGCCGGCCTGTGGCTCACGCCGGACGACAAATTCCTGCTCGTCGGGATGACCGGCGCGGATTACGTCGCCGTGGTCGACTGGCGCAACCAGAAGGTCGTCAAGCAGATCTACACGGGCAAGGGCGCGCACAACTTCCGCTCGCTCGCCGACGGCACGCACGTCGTGGTGACGAACCGGGTCGCGAACACGATCAGCATCATCGACGAGAACACGCTCACCAACGTCGGCGACATCACCGGCCTGCTGCCGGGCCCCGACGACATGGAGCTGTCCGCCGACAAGAAGACGCTGTGGGTAACGTTCCGCTTCGCGAAGAAGGTCGGGATCATCGACCTGGCGTCGCGCAAGCTGGTGCAGACGATCTCCGTCGGCCGCTCGCCGCACGGCATCTACTTCTACGACCGCGCGCCGTGGAAGGCGGCAAACGGCGCGTAACGGGCGGGGGCGAACGATGCTGCACCTGATCGATGCGTTCGTGTCGGACATCCAGACCTGGCTGTACGTCGACGTCGTGCAGCCGCTCCTCTTCAAGTTCAACCTGATGGACTATGACGAGGACACCTACGACGCGCTGTACTGGGTGATCATCGGCGCGCTGCAGATGGTGCTGATGTTCGCGCTGCTGCGCCCGCTCGAGGCGCTGCTGCCGGTCGAGCGCTGGAAGAACCGCCGCGCGGTGCGGGTCGACGTGATCTATACGGCGATCTCGAAGCTCGGCATCTACACGCTGTTCTTCTTCTTCGCGCTGCAGCCGGTATTCGACAACTTCCAGGCATGGCTGCGCCTGCACGGCGTCGCGAACTTCAACCTCGACTATCTGTGGCCGGGCGTGACCTCGCAGCCGATCGTCGCGTTCGCGATCTATCTCGTCGTGCTCGACTTCGCGGGCTACTGGTATCACCGCTGGCAGCACAAGTTCGGCATCTGGTGGGAGTTGCACGCGGTGCACCATAGCCAGCGGCAGATGTCGCTGTGGTGCGACGACCGCAACCACCTGCTCGACGACGTGATCCAGTCGTGCTTTTTCGCGGCGATCGCGCTCGTGATCGGCGTGACGCCGTCGCAGTTCGTCGTGCTGACCGCATTCACGAACTTCATGCAGAGCATCCAGCATACGAATGCACGGCTGTCGTTCGGCTGGCTCGGCGAGCGCCTGCTCGTGAGCCCGATCTTCCACCGGCGCCACCACGCGGTCGGCTACGGCCACGAAGGCACCAAGTACGGCTGCAACTTCGGCGTGCTGTTCCCGTGGTGGGACATGATGTTCGGCACCGCGTCGTGGAACCGCACGGTCGAGCCGACCGGCATCCGCGAGCAGGTCGACGGCGTGTCCTACGGCGAAGGCTTCTGGGCGCAGCACGGCCTCGCGTTCGTGCGGATCTTCCGGCGCCTGTTCCCCGCGAAGCGCGGCGCGGCGTCGGCCTGACCCGGCCACTCTCCCGTTGAGCGGCTCTCCCACGCGGCCCGCATGCGCTTTGGCGCATGCGGGCCGCGTGGTTTATCCTTTCCCCGTTTTTCTCCGTCCATACAGGCTCGCATGAACGATTTGCTGCGTTCCTTCGTCCGGGCATTGGCGAGCGCATTGCACCCGCGCATGCTCTGGCTCACCCTGATGCCGTTCCTCGTCTCGGCCGTCCTGTGGGGCGTCCTGCTGTGGTTCACGTGGCAGACGCTGCTGGACCTCGCGCGCGGCGCGCTCGACGGCTTCGTGCTGACGGCCGCGCTGTATCGCGCGTTCGACGCGATCGGCATGTCGCAATTGCATGCGGTCGTCGCGCCGTTCGTGGTCGTGTCGCTCGCGATTCCGCTGATCGTGCTGACCGTGCTGCTGCTGATCGCGACGATTTCGATGCCGGTCGTGATCAAGCACCTGTCGAACCGGCAGTTTGCAGCGCTCGAGCCGAAGCGGGGCGGCACCTTCTTCGGCAGCGTGTTCAATTCGCTGTGGGCGGCGCTGGCCGGCGTCGTCGTGCTCGTCGTCACGATCCCGCTGTGGCTGATCCCGCCGTTCTTCGCGCTGCTGCCGCCGGTGATCTGGGGCTGGCTCACCTACCGCGTGATGACCTATGACGCGCTCGCGCTGCACGCGAGCCGCGACGAGCGTCGCGCGCTCGTGCGGCAGCATCGCTGGCCGCTGATCGGCATCGGCGTCGCGACCGGACTGCTCGGCACCGTGCCGACCTTCGTGTGGGTATCGTCGGTCTGGATGATGGTGCTGTTTCCGTTCGTCGCGGCGGCCATGATCTGGGTTTACGCTTTCATCCTCGTCTTCTCGGCGCTGTGGTTCGGGCACTATTGCCTGCGCGCGCTGGAGGACCTGCGCGCGAACTCGCGCGCCACCGCAATCGACATGGGGCAGGCATGAGCATCGGCATCGTCATCATCGGCGACGAAATCCTTTCGGGCCGCCGGCAGGACAAGCATCTTGCGAAGGTCATCGAGCTGCTCGGCGCGCGCGGCCTCGCGCTCGACTGGGCCGAATACGTCGGCGACGATCCGGCGCGCATCACGGCGACGCTCGCACGCGCGATCGCGTCGGGCGACATCGTGTTCTCGACGGGCGGCATCGGCGCGACGCCGGACGACCACACGCGCCAGTGCGCGGCCGCCGCGCTCGGCGTGCCGCTCGAACTGCATCCGGAAGCGAAGGTGCTGATCTCGGAGCGGATTCGGGAAACGCATGGCGATCCGGCCACGCCGGTCGACTTCGACTCGCCGGAGAACCAGCACCGCTTCAACATGGGCGTGTTCCCGGTGGGCGCGACGATCATCCCGAACGGCTATAACCGGATTCCCGGTTTCTCGGTCGACGATCTGCATTTCGTGCCGGGCTTCCCGGTGATGGCCTGGCCGATGATCGAATGGGTGCTCGATACGAAATACGCGCACCTGCATCACGCGACGCCGCACGCGGAGCGCTCGCTGTACGTGTTCGAGCTGCCGGAATCGACGCTCACGCCGCTGATGGAGCGCATCGAGCGCGACTTCCCCGGCGTGCGCGTGTTCAGCCTGCCGAGCGTAGGCGACGCGGAGCGCGGCGGCATCTATGCGCGCCGTCACATCGACCTCGGCGTGAAAGGCGAGCCGGAAGCGGTCGCGGCCGCGTTCGTGAAGCTGCGCGAAGGCGTGCACCTGCTCGGCGGCGATGTCGTCGAGCCCGACTCGCCGCGCGCCTGATCTTCCGCACCAAAAGCGACGGGCCGCGCAACGCGGCCCGTCATCGGCATGTCATCGCCCGGCTCGACGATGAGGTTGTCGGTTGTCGCAACCGGTCGGGAGCGTGCCCCTTCAGGCGCCGATCCACGGCAGTTTGCGGAAGCACCAGCCGTCGACCGTCTTGCGGTGGCCTTCGGCGTCCTTTGCACCCTCGAAGCCTTCGAGCAGGTCGAACGCTTTCGTGAAGCCGGCCTGCGACGACGCGACTGCGGCGAGCTTCGAGCGCGCGGCGCTGCGGCACAGGAACAGCACGGGCGTATCGGGCGCGACGGCCGCCTTCAGTTCGTTGACGAATTCGGCGTTCGGCACGCCGCCCGGGTAGCGCGTCCATTCGAGGTGCAGGTACTGGCCGTCGCCAACGAGCGGGCGGCCGATCCAGTCGAGCTCGGCGCGGGTGCGCACGTCGACGAGGCGTGCCGACGGGTCGAGCTGCAGCAGTTCGAATGCCTCGACCGGCAGCAGCGCGCCGGCGTAGTTGAGCGCGCCTTGTGCGCGGCGTTCGTCGGCCTTCGCGTAAAGCTGGTCGAGCGTACTCATGGCAGGGAGTCTCCTATCGATCAAACGAACATTCTAGCGCGGCGTCACGGCACGGACGTCCGCATGCGCTACGGTGCTTGTACCGCACACGCGTTCACCAAAAAAGTGCAGAATGGCTCGCGTGCACCACAATGATTCCGCGGGCGCGACGCGTCGCGACGATTGCACCATCTCGGTGCCATCGGTTGCTGGCCGGTGCGGCGCCGGGCCCCGGAATCGCGCAGCACAGCCCCGTCGCGACGAGCGCCGGCGCGATTCGCGCCAGTCTTGCACATAGGTGGCACGGAAGCTGCTTTATAGAATTCGGTCGAATCGGGGCGCGCTGCGCAAAAGCAAGACCCCGATCAGCTCGATAAACGAGGCGGTTCCCAGTCCGCCGGAATTGTTCAATCAGGAGAAGAGGTTATGAGTAAAACCGTCGCCGACGTCATGCAGCTCGTGAAGGACGAGGACGTCAAGTTCGTCGATTTCCGCTTCACGGATACGCGCGGCAAGGAACAGCACGTGTCGGTGCCGGTTTCGGCGTTTGACGAAGACAAGTTCGAAAGCGGTCATGCATTCGACGGCTCGTCGATCGCGGGCTGGAAGGGCATCGAGGCGTCGGACATGCTGCTCATGCCGGACCCGACCGCCGCATTCATCGACCCGTTCTATGAAGAGTCGACCCTCGTGCTGACCTGCGACGTGGTCGAGCCGGCCGACGGCAAGGGCTACGAGCGCGATCCGCGTTCGCTCGCGAAGCGCGGCGAAGCGTACCTGAAGAGCACGGGCATCGGCGACACGGCCTACTTCGGTCCGGAACCGGAATTCTTCATTTTCGACTCGGTCCAGTGGAACACGGACATGTCGGGCTGCTTCGTGAAGATCAACTCGGAAGAAGCACCGTGGTCGGCAGGCAAGGAATTCGAAGGCGGCAACACGGGCCACCGTCCGGGCACGAAGGGCGGCTACTTCCCGGTCGCGCCGGTCGACACGTTCCAGGACATCCGTTCGGAAATGTGCCTGCTGCTCGAACAGCTCGGCATCCCGGTCGAAGTGCACCACCACGAAGTGGCGGGCCAGGGCCAGAACGAAATCGGCACGAAGTTCTCGACGCTCGTGCAGCGCGCCGACTGGACGCAATGGTCGAAGTACATCATCCATAACGTCGCGCACTCGTACGGCAAGACGGCGACGTTCATGCCGAAGCCGGTCGTCGGCGACAACGGTTCGGGCATGCACGTCCACCAGTCGCTCTGGAAGGATGGCCAGAACCTGTTCGCGGGCAACGGCTACGCCGGCCTGTCGGAACTGGCGCTGTTCTACATCGGCGGCATCATCAAGCACGCCCGTGCACTGAACGCGATCACGAACCCGACGACGAACTCGTACAAGCGTCTGGTCCCGCACTTCGAGGCACCGGTCAAGCTGGCCTACTCGGCACGCAACCGTTCGGCATCGATCCGCATTCCGCACGTGTCAAACCCGAAGGGCCGCCGCATCGAAACGCGCTTCCCGGATCCGATGGCGAACCCGTACCTGTGCTTCACGGCGCTGATGATGGCCGGCCTCGACGGGATCCAGAACAAGATCCATCCGGGCGAAGCCGCGGACAAGAACCTGTACGACCTGCCGCCGGAAGAGGATGCAAAGATCCCGACCGTCTGCGCGGGCCTCGACCAGGCACTCGAAGCGCTCGACAAGGATCGCGAGTTCCTGACGCGCGGCGGCGTGTTCACGGACGGCATGATCGACGCGTACCTCGCGCTGAAGGAGCAGGAGCTGGCGAAGTTCCGCATGACGACGCACCCGATCGAGTTCGAGATGTACTACTCGCTGTAATCGGCGATGGCGCTTCGATTCAGCGCCGTTTTGCCGGTTCGTTCCCGTCGCGCAGCCTGCGGCGGGGGCGGCGGAGTCTGAAAGGGGACGGCGTCCAGCCGTCCCTTTTTTGTTCCGACGATTTTCATTTTCTGGCCCGTTGAGGCGCGACAAGCACGCAGATGGTTCTGAAGAATCTGATCAAGGCGAAAACGGGGCAGCCCGAGCGACTGACGGACGACGAGCGGCTCTCGCGGTCGGGCCTGCTTGCGGGGCTGGAAGCGCTGCCGACGGTCGTGATCGTGCTCGACCGCAAGACGCTGCGGATCGCGTTCGCGAACCCGTCAGCGGAGGCGATGCTCGATATCTCGCGCCGGCAGCTCGCGCAGCGGCCGTGGGGCGAGATTTTTCCGAACGCGAACGAACTCGCGTCGACGATCACCGCGATCGGCGAGGAGCGCTTTCACGCGACACACCTCGATACCGTGCTCGACCGGCCCGGCCGCGAACCGCTGCATGTGCACGCGATCGTCGGCTTCCTCGAGACCGCGCCCGATTTCGTGCTCGTCGAGCTGTTCGAGAACGAGCGGCAGTCGCGTACCGATCGCGAGGAGCGCATCCACGACCTGACCGCGGTCAACAAGCAGCTGATCCGCAACCTCGCGCACGAGATCAAGAACCCGCTCGGCGGAATTCGCGGCGCAGCCCAGCTGCTCGAATTCGAGCTCGGCGAGCGCGAGCGCGGCGAGTTGCGCGAATACACGCAGGTGATCATCAAGGAGTCCGACCGCCTGCAGACGCTCGTCGACCGGTTGCTGGAGCCGCACCGGCATCCGCACATCGTCGGCGACGTGAACATTCATGAAGTGTGCGAACGCGTGCGCGCGGTGATGCTCGCGGAATTCCCGCGCGGGCTCACGATCGAGCGCGACTACGACGTGAGCGTGCCGGATCTGCGCGGCGACAAGGAGCAACTGATCCAGGCGCTGCTCAACATCGTGCGCAACGCCGCGCAGGCGCTGCGCGAACGGATCGCGCAGGGCGACGCGAAGATCGAGCTGCGCACCCGCATCGCGCGCAAGATCACGATCGCGAAGCGCCTGTACAAGCTGGCACTGGACTTGCACGTGATCGACAACGGGCCCGGCATTCCGGAAGAGATCCGCGACCGGATCTTCTACCCGCTCGTGTCCGGGCGCGACGACGGCAGCGGCCTCGGCCTCACGCTCGCGCAGACGTTCGTGCAGCAGCACGACGGGATGATCGAGGTCGAGAGCCGGCCCGGACGTACCGAATTTCAGATTCTGCTGCCGCTCGACCATTGAGCGGTAACAGCACGATTCACCGGATTCACCCATACCTGACCGACCTATGAAGCCGATCTGGATAGTAGACGACGACCAATCGATCCGCTGGGTGCTTGAAAAGGCACTCGCCCGGGACAGCTTCGCGACGAAGAGCTTCGCGAACGTGCGCGATGCGCTGGCCGCGCTCGACCACGAGACGCCGCAGGTGCTCGTGTCCGACATCCGGATGCCGGGCGGCTCGGGCCTCGAGTTGCTGCAGGCGATGCACGAGCGGCTGCCGGGCCTGCCCGTCATCATCATGACGGCGTTCTCCGATCTCGACAGCGCCGTCGCGGCGTTCCAGGGCGGCGCATTCGAATATCTCGCGAAGCCGTTCGACGTCGACAAGGCGGTCGAGCTGATCCGCCGCGCGGTCGAGGAAAGCCTGCGCGGCGGCACGCCGCAGGACGAGCGCATCGCCGAGGCGCCCGAGATGCTCGGCCAGGCGCCCGCGATGCAGGACATGTTCCGCGCGATCGGCCGCCTGTCGCATTCGGCCGCGACCGTGCTGATCACGGGCGAGTCGGGCACCGGCAAGGAGCTCGTCGCCCGCGCGCTGCACCGTCACAGCCCGCGTGCGAACGGGCCGTTCATCGCGCTGAATACCGCGGCGATTCCGAAGGACCTGCTCGAATCCGAGCTGTTCGGCCACGAGCGCGGCGCGTTCACCGGCGCGCAGACGACGCGGCAGGGCCGCTTCGAGCAGGCCGAGAACGGCACGCTGTTCCTCGACGAAATCGGCGACATGCCGTTCGACCTGCAGACGCGCCTGCTGCGCGTGCTGTCGGACGGGCAGTTCTATCGGGTCGGCGGGCACAACCCGCTGCGCGCGAACGTGCGCGTGATCGCCGCGACGCACCAGAATCTCGAGGCGCGCGTGCGGCAGGGGCTGTTCCGCGAAGACCTTTACCACCGGCTCAACGTGATCCGGCTGCGCCTGCCGCCGCTGCGCGAACGCAGCGAGGACATCGCGCTGCTCACGCGCCACTTCCTGCAGAAGAGTGCGCGCGATCTCGGCGTCGAGCCGAAGCGCGTGTCCGACGATGCGCTAGCGTACCTGACGTCGCTGGCGTTTCCCGGCAACGTGCGGCAGCTCGAGAACCTCGCGAACTGGCTGACCGTGATGGCGCCCGCGCAGACCGTCGAGATCAAGGACTTGCCGCCCGACCTCGTGCCGGCCGGTGCACCGGTCACCGCGACGGGCGACGGCGCGGATGCGCACGGCAGCGGCGGCGACACGGCGCTCGCGCAACCGGCGATCGGTGCGGCACCGGTGGCGTCCGCGTCCGGTGCGGCAGTGCCGAACGGCGGCGCGCCGGCCGGCTATCCGGTGTGGGAGCATGGCTTGCGCACCGAAGTCGCGCGGCTGTTGCGCGAGAACTCGGCCGACGTGATGGACGAGCTCGCGCGCCGCTTCGAGGCGGCCGTGATCCGCGAGGCGCTCGACTTCACGCGCGGCCGAAAGGTCGAGGCCGCGGAGCGGCTCGGCATCGGCCGCAACACGATCACGCGCAAGATCCAGGAACTGCATCTGGAGCCCTGAGCACGATTCGCGGCATGCGCGGGCATCGCGCATGCCGCGATCGGACATAATCGCGGTTTGCACGCAGTTTCCCAATCGCCGATCCGCAATGTCCGATTCCTTCCGCTGGCCCGCCGGGGCCGACCCGTTCCGTTTCCTCGAAGCGCTCGACAGCAAGCGTGCCCGCACGTGGGTCGACGAGCAGAATGCGCGCACGCGCGCCGCGCTGCGCGACGACGACGCATTTCGCGCGCTCACGGCGCGTCTCGCGAAAGCCTATCTGCCGCGCGAACGCCCGGTGATTCCGACCCGCTGGCGCGACTGGGCCTACGACCTGTGGCAGGACGATCTCCATCCGAAGGGGCTGTGGCGCCGCACGCGCTGGGATGACTGGCGCGCCGGCCGGCCGGCGTGGGAGACGCTGCTCGACGTCGACGTGCTCGGCGCCGAGGAGGGCGAGTCGTGGGTGTTCGAGCAGGACGCGATCCTGTATCCGGACGGCGATCGCGCGCTGCTGTCGCTGTCGCCGGGCGGCGCCGACGCGGTCGTCGTGCGCGAATTCGATCTCGTCGAGCGCCGTTTCGTCGACGGCGGTTTCACGATCGACGAGCCGGGGCATCACACGATCGGCTGGATCGACCGCGATACCGTCTACGTGAGCTGGGATCGCGGCGAAGCGCATGCGACTGCCGCCGGTTATCCGTATGAAGCGCGGCGCTGGGTGCGTGGCACGCCGCTGGCCGACGCGCCCGTCGTATTTCGCGGCGAACCCGACGACATCAGCGCGGGTGCGGGGTTCGATCCGATCGACGGGCGTCACGTCGCGTGGCGCAGCGTCGATTTCTTCGACGCGCATGCGTACCGGCTGACGGACGCGGGCGAGTGGGCGCGCTACGACGTGCCGACGCATGTCGAGGTCGGGTTCTGGGAAGGCTGGCTCGTGCTGGAGCCGCGCCTCGACTGGGATTGCGGCGGCGTGCGCCATGCGGGCGGCTCGCTGCTCGCGATCCGCGAGCAGGCGTTCCTGGCCGGGTCGCGCGAGCTCACGACGCTGTTCGCGCCGCAACCGTCGACGTCCGCCTGCACGTGGACGCACACGCGCACGATGCTGATCGCGAGCTGGCTCGACGACGTGCACAACCGCACGACGCTGTGGCAGCCGCGGCAGGCCGACGACGGCACGTGGACGTGGCACGCGCGGCCGTTCGACTGGCCGGGTGATGCGCAGATCGACGTCGAGCCCGTCGAGTCGACGCTGAACGACGAGGTCTACGTGGACGTCGACACCTATCTCGATCCGCCCGAATGCTGGCTGGCCGATCTTGCCGATCGCGCGGCCGATGCGCCGTCGCGCCGCGTGCTGCTCGACCGGCCGCCGGTGCAGTTCGATGCGGCCGGGCTCGTCGTGCGTCGTGCAAGCGCGCGCTCGCGCGACGGCACGGTGGTGCCGTACACGCTGATCGGGCCGAGCGACGCGCTGGACGCACCCGATGCGCGCGACGGCGCCGCGCGCGTCGCGCGGCCGTGCCTGCTGTCGGGCTATGGCGGCTTTGCGATCCCGAACCTGCCGGGCTACAGCGACGCGTTCGGCATCGGGTGGCTCGAACGCGGCGGCGTTTTGGCGTTCGCGCACATCCGCGGCGGCGGCGAGTTCGGGCCGCGCTGGCACGTCGACGCGCAGCGCGAGTACCGGCAGCGTTCGTTCGACGATTTCATCGCGGTGGCCGAGGATCTGGTCGCGACCGGCGTGACGACCGCTGCGCAGCTCGGAATCGAGGGCGGCAGCAACGGCGGGCTGCTGGTCGCCGCGTGCATGGTGCAGCGGCCGGAGCTGTTCGGCGCGGTGCTGTGCCGCGTGCCGCTGCTCGACATGCGGCGTTATCCGAAGCTGCACGCGGGCGCCGCGTGGCTCGACGAATACGGCGACCCGGACGATCCGCGCGAGGGTGCGGCGCTGGCCGCGTATTCGCCGTATCACCGCGTGCGCGAAGCCGTTGCGTATCCGCCGCTGCTGCTGACGACGTCGACGCGCGACGATCGCGTGCATCCCGCGCATGCGCGCAAGATGGCCGCGCACATGCATGCGCTCGGTCACGAACGGGTGTGGTACTGGGAGAACACCGACGGCGGCCACGGCAGCGCCGACGATCTGGAACGCGCCGAATCCGACGCGGCCGAATTCGGGTTCCTGTGGGCCCATCTCGGGCCGGCACCCGCGCGGCGCTAAGCGCGCGGGCTACGCGATCAGCCGACGACCGCGACGACGGGCGTGTGGTCGGACGGCTGTTCCCACGTGCGCGGCGTGCGGTCGACTTCGCACGACGTGCAGGTTGCGGCGAGCGCAGGCGACAGCAGGATGTGGTCGATGCGCAGCCCCGCGTTGCGGCGGAACGCCATCATCCGGTAGTCCCACCACGTGAAGGTCTTCTCGGGCTGTTCGAAGCGGCGGAACGCATCGACGAAGCCAAGCTCGATCAGCTTCGCGAAGTGCGCGCGCTCCTGCGGCGACACGAGGTTCTGGCCTTCCCATTTCGCGGGATCGTGCACGTCGCGATCTTCCGGCGCGATATTGTAGTCGCCGAGCAGCGCGAGCTTCGGGTGGCGCTGCAGCTCGGTGCTCAGCCACGCATGCAGCGCATCGAGCCACTGCATCTTGTAGACGAACTTGTCGGAGTCGGGCGCCTGGCCGTTCGGAAAATAGGCGGACACGATACGCACGCCGTCGATCGTCGCGGCGATCACGCGCTGTTGCGGATCGTCGAAGCCAGGGATGTTGCGCACGACGTCCGATTCGTCGACGGACAGCGTGTCGCGCGCGAGGATCGCGACGCCGTTGTAGGTCTTCTGGCCCGTGAACCAGCTGCGGTAGCCGGCCGCTTCGAGATCGGCTCGCGGGAATTTCTCGTCAGGCAGCTTCAGTTCCTGCAGGCACAGCACGTCGGTGCCGCTTTGCGTGAGCCAGTCGAGCACGTGCTGTTTGCGGACGTTGAGCGAGTTGACGTTCCAGGTGGCGATTTTCATGAACGGGAATGTGCGTGCGGCGTGAATGCGAAGGCCGCCATCTTACCGCGAGCACGCGGTGCGAACGCACGCGATGCGCGACGCGGCGAAGGTCTCACGCGTCGCTATAGCGGGGAGGGGAGAAGAAATTGTGACAAAGGTGTTGACGTGAGTACTTCCTCACCCTATAATTTATTTCTCTGACGCGGGGTGGAGCAGTCTGGCAGCTCGTCGGGCTCATAACCCGAAGGTCGTAGGTTCAAATCCTACCCCCGCAACCAAGCACACCAGACGATGTGCAGCGCATATGACCGATGCGCGCTTCGTCGACAGGAACCCGGCCCCGTGCCGGGTTTTTTGTTTTCTGCGCGCGTGTCGTTGCGCGTTGCTATTGCGCAGCCCACTCCACGGCTGCCTTCGCATGCAGCGCGGTCGTGTCGAATACCGGCAGCGGCGAGTCGTCCGCGCCGATCAGCAGCGTGATTTCCGTGCAGCCGAGGATCACGGCCTGCGCGCCGCGCTGCGCAAGTTCTTCGATGATCGTCACGTAGGTCGCGCGCGATTCGGGCGAGATGACGCCGTGACACAGCTCGTCGTAGATGATCCGGTGCACGTCGTCGCGCCCGCGTTCGTCCGGTACGAGCACCTCCATCCCGAACTTGCCGCGCAGCCGTTCCGCATAGAACGGCAACTCCATCGTGTAGCGCGTGCCGAGCAGCGCGACGCGCTCGACGCCCGCGTCGCGCAGCGCGCTGCCGGTCGGATCGGCGATGTGCAGGAACGGCAGCGTCACCGCGGCTTCGATCGCGTCGTGCACGCGGTGCATCGTATTGGTCGTCAGCACGACGAGATCGGCACCGGCCGCTTCGAGCTGCCGCGCGGCGCCGGCCATTCGTTCGCCGAGCGCGGCCCAGTCGTGCGTGCGCTGCAGCGCTTCGATCTCCGCGAAGTCGACCGTCACCAGCACGCTCTTCGCGTTGTGGTGTCCGCCATGCAGCGCCTTCGAGTGCCGGTTGATCATCCGGTAGTACTCGGCCGACGATTCCCAGCTCATTCCGCCGATCAGTCCGATCGTCTTCATTCGTCACCTTTGCGTTTCGTGTATCGCGGCAGACGAGTATAGGCGCCGCTCTCCGCGCACGGCCGGTACGATCCGCGCGAAGCGGGCCGGTACGGCGCAGCCGGGCCGGGCGGCCGATGGCGGGCACACGCGACAGTTGAAACCTACACTGTGTTTTTGTACAGTATCGGCACCGTGAACCCGACCACCATTCCGCCTGCCGATCCGCACGCACCGCCGCCGGGCGACGCGCTGCCGCGCATGCGCAAGATCATTCACTGCGATTGCGACTGCTTCTACGCGTCGGTCGAGATGCGCGACGACCCGTCGCTGCGCAACCGGCCGCTCGCGGTCGGCGGCCGCCCCGACCAGCGCGGCGTGATCGCGACCTGCAACTACGAGGCGCGGCGCTACGGCGTGCATTCGGCGATGTCGTCGGCGCTGGCGATGCGCAAGTGTCCGGACCTGCTGATCCTGCCGTCCGCGATGGACAAGTACCGCGCGGCTTCGCGGCAGATCATGGCGATCTATCGCGACTACACGCCCGATGTCGAGCCGCTGTCGCTCGACGAGGCGTACCTCGACGTCAGCGGGTCCGAGCGGTGTCAGGGCAGTGCGACGCTGATCGCGCGGGAGATCCGCCAGCGCGTGCACGACACGGTCGGCGTGACCGTGTCGGCCGGCGTCGCGCCGAACAAGTTCATCGCGAAGATCGCATCCGACTGGAACAAGCCCGACGGCCTGTTCGTCGTGCGGCCGCACGAGATCGACGCGTTCGTCGCGGCGCTGCCGGTGCGCAAGCTGCACGGCGTCGGCAAGGTGACGGCCACGCGGCTCGACCGGCTCGGCATCCAGACCTGCGCGCAATTGCGCGACTGGCCGCTGATCGACCTGCACCGCGAATTCGGCGCGTTCGGACGGCGGCTGTACGAACTGTCGCGCGGGATCGACGAGCGGCCCGTGCAGGCCGATCAGGAGCGCAAGTCGGTCAGCGTCGAGACGACCTACGTGACCGACCTGACGACGCTCGAGCAATGCGCGGAGGAAATCCGCCGCCTGGTCGTGCAGCTCGACGCGCGGGTCGCGCGCGCCGGCGCCGCGCGGTCGATCCGCAAGCTGTACGTGAAGATCCGCTTCGCCGATTTCCAGCGCACGACGGTCGAGTGCGTGGCCGACGCGACGAATGCGGATACGGCCGTCACGCTGCTCGCGAAGGGGCTGCAACGGCGCGCGCAGGCCGTGCGGCTGCTCGGCGTCGGCGTGCGCATCGACGAGGACACGGCCGAGCGTCACGGGCAGTTCTCGCTGTTCGACGACGAATCGCCCGCACTATGAAAACAGGCACCGCCGAAGCGGTGCCTGTCGATGCAGCCCGAAGGGCCGGGCGGGGCGGCGCGCTCAGTGCGCGGGCGCGGCCATCCCGTTGTGGCGCAGCAGCGCATCGATTTCCGGCGCGCGGCCGCGGAACGCCTTGAACGAATCCATCGCCGGGCGGCTGCCGCCGACCTCGAGGATTTCGCGGCGATAGCGCGTGCCGGTCGCCGCGTCGAGCACGCTGCCGCTCGCGGCGGCCGCTTCCTCGAATGCCGCGTACGCGTCGGCCGACAGCACCTCGGCCCACTTGTAGCTGTAGTAGCCAGCCGCATAACCACCCGCGAAGATATGGCTGAACGTGTTCGGCCAGCGCGAGAACGCGGCCTGCGGGATCACGTGATAGCGCTCGTTGATCTCGCGCGCGAACGCGGTCACGCCGGTTGCGCCCGCCGGGTCGAAGTCGACGTGCAGCAGCATGTCGAACATCGAGAACACGATCTGGCGCAGCGTGCCGAGCCCGCTCTGGAAATTCTTCGCGGCGATCATCTTGTCGAACAGTTCGCGCGGCAGCGTGGCGCCCGTGTCGACGTGCGACGACATCGACGACAGCACGTCCCATTCCCAGCAGAAGTTTTCCATGAATTGCGACGGCAGCTCGACCGCATCCCATTCGACGCCGTTGATGCCCGACACGCCGAGCTCGTCGACGCGCGTGAGCATGTGATGCAGCCCGTGGCCGAACTCATGGAACAGCGTGATGACTTCGTCGTGCGTGAAGCATGCGGGCTTGCCGCCGACCGGCGCCGAGAAGTTGCAGGTCAGGTACGCGACCGGCGTCTGCACGGTGCTGCCGCGCTTCGCGCGCGAACGCGCGTCGTCCATCCATGCGCCGCCGCGCTTGCCTTCGCGCGCGTACAGGTCGAGATAGAACTGCGCGACGAGCGAGCCGTCGCGGTTCTCGACGCGGAAAAAGCGCACGTCCTTGTGCCACACCGGCGCGTCGTCCGGCTTGATCCGCACGCCGAACAGCGTCTCGGTGACGGTGAACAGGCCCTTCAGCACGGCCGGCTCGGGGAAGTACTGCTTGACCTCGTTTTCCGAGAACGCGTAGCGTTGCTCGCGCAGCTTTTCGGCCGCGTACGCGACGTCCCACGGCGCGAGTTCGGCGAGGCCGAGTTCCTTCGCGGCGAATGCGCGCAGCTCGTGCCAGTCCTTGTCTGCGTGCGGGCGCGCGCGCGTCGCGAGATCCTCGAGGAATGCGATCACCTGCTGCGGCGATTCGGCCATCTTCGGCGCGAGCGACACTTCGGCGAAGTTGCGGTAGCCGAGCATCTGCGCCTCTTCGCGGCGCAGCTTCAACTCGTCGGCGACGATTGCCGTGTTGTCCCATTCGGCCTTGCCGTCGCCGTACTGCGGCCCGAGTTCCGACGCGCGCGTCGCATAGGCGCGATACAGCGTCTCGCGCAGCGCGCGGTTGTTCGCGTACTGCAGCACCGGGAAGTACGACGGGAAGTGCAGCGTGAATTTCCAGCCGTCCTTGCCGTCCTTCTGCGCGGCTTCGCGGGCGGCCTCGATCGCGTCGCCGGGCAGGCCGGCCAGCTCGGCCTCGTCCTGCACGAAGTACGCGTACGCGTTGGTCGCGTCGAGCACGTGGTCGGAGAACGCCTTCGACAGCGCGGCCTGTTGTTCCTGCAGCTCCGCGAAGCGCGGCTTCCGGTCCTCGGGCAGCTCGGCGCCCGACAGGCGGAAATCGCGCAGTGCGTTGTCGAGGATTTTCTTGCGCTCGGCGGACAGCGTCGCGTATTCGGCACTCGCCGCGATCGCCTTGTACTTCTCGTACAGCGCGAGATTCTGGCCGACGCTCGACCAGAATTCCGTCACGCGCGGCAGGTTCTCGCCGTAAGCGGCCCGCAACTCGGGCGTATCGGCGACCGCGTTCAGGTGGCCGACGATGCCCCACGCACGGCCGAGCGGCTCCGTCGCGTGCTCGACCGTCTCGACGACGGCGGCCCAGGTCGACGGCGTCGCGGGCGCGCTCGCGGCCTCGACCGCGCGGTTGGCTGCGTCGAGCAGCGTATCGAGCGCGGGCGTCACGTGTTCCGGACGAATTTCGCCGAAGCGGGGCAGGCCGGAGAAGTCGAGGAGCGGATTGGTATTGGCGCTGGCGGACATAAGACTCCCTGTCTGTTGCCGGATGAACCGGGATGAAAAGGGTAACGGCGCGATGGCGCCCGATACCGACATTATTGGGGCGCATCGTGCGCTTTCCAATCGTTAGTTTCTAACGGCGCGATTGACGCAGGGTCGGATGCGAGGGAAAGCCGTCGGGCGACGTGCAGCCGGCGCGGTGCGGCTGGCGAGACGCCGGCGCACGGAACCGCGCGCCGGCTGAACGGGCAGGGGTCAGGCGGCCGCGGCGGCAGCGCGCTCGGCGGCTTCGATCGTGTTGATCAGCAGCATCGTGATGGTCATCGGGCCGACGCCGCCCGGCACCGGCGTGATGTGGCCGGCGACTTCCTTCACGCCCGCGAAGTCGACGTCGCCGCACAGCTTGCCCGCGTCGTCGCGGTTCATGCCGACGTCGATCACCGTCGCGCCGGGCTTCACCATGTCGGCCGTCAGGATGTTGCGCTTGCCTACCGCGGCGACCACGACGTCGGCCTGCCGGGTGTGCGCGGCGAGGTCGCGCGTCTTGCTGTGGCAGATCGTCACGGTCGCGCCCGCTTCGAGCAGCAGCATCGCCATCGGCTTGCCGACGATGTTCGAACGGCCGATCACGACCGCGTTCGCGCCCTGCAGCGCGATGTCGTGCGCCTCGAACATCTTCATCACGCCGTACGGCGTGCACGGGCGGAACAGCGGCTTGCCGGTCATCAGCGCGCCGGCGTTCGCGACGTGAAAGCCGTCGACGTCCTTCTCCGGCGCGATCGCCTCGATCACCTTGTGGCTGTCGATGTGCGCGGGCAGCGGCAACTGGACGAGGATGCCGTGGATCTTCGGGTCGCGGTTCAGCTCGTCGATGCGCGCGAGCAGGTCGGCTTCCGACAGCGTTGCCGGGTACGCGTCCTTCAGCGAGAAGAAACCGTTGTCCACGCACGCCTTGATCTTGTTGCGCACGTAGACTTCGCTCGCCGGGTTCTCGCCGACGAGGATCACCGCGAGGCCGGGCTGGTGGCCGCGTGCGGTCAGGGCGGCGGCGCGTTCGGCGGCCTGCGCGCGCAAGGTCTTCGAAAGGGCGTTGCCGTCGATGAGGAGGGCTGTCATGGTGGTGGGTCCTGCCGGGAAGTTGGAATGCGTGCGTACGGCACCGAAGCGCCGCAGCAAAACACGCAATTATACCGTTCGCCTGCTGCCGTCCGACAGCGAATAAGCGGAAAGCGTCATGGCCGCGGCGCTCGCGCGCCGGGAGGAAAGGCCGCCGCCGCGCGAGTGGGCCGCATCGCGCGGGGCGGCTGCGGGCCGGGCGGGCAGTGCCGCCGCGGCCGGCGAACGCTCAGGCCTGTTTCTTCGACAGCGCGAGGCGCAGCAGGTCGGCCACCGTGTTGACGTTGAGCTTTTCCATGATGTTCGCGCGGTGCGCTTCGACCGTCTTGATGCTGATGCCGAGATCGTCGGCGATCTGCTTGTTCAGGCGGCCCGCGATGATCCGTTCGAGCACTTGCTGCTCGCGCGCGGTCAGCTTCGACAGGCGTTCGCTCGCGGCGCGCTGTTCCTGGACGCTCTTGCTCTCGCTTCGGGCCTTGTCGAGCATCCGCTCGACGAGCTTGCGCAGCTCGGCTTCGTCGAACGGTTTCTCGATAAAGTCCATCGCACCCTTTTTCATCGTCGACACGGCCATCGGCACGTCGCCGTGCCCTGTGACGAAGATGATCGGCAGCGCGGCGTTGTCGGCGATCAGGCGTTCCTGCAGTTCGAGACCGCTCATGCCCGACATCCGCACGTCGAGGATCAGGCATGCGATCTGGCCGGCCTGCTGCGCAGGCTGGTATGCATCGAGGAATTGCTCGGCGCTCGAGAAGCATTGCACGCGATAGCCGTTCGCCTCCAGCAGCCAGCGCAGCGAGTCCCGTACGGCCTCGTCGTCGTCGACGACAAAGACGGTTTCCTGAGTGGTGGTGACAGGGCTATTCATAGTTCTCCCGTTACGGTATGTGATGCCGATGCCTCGCGCCCCCCTTGGCCGAGATCAGCGGGTTCCCCAATGGGCAGGCTGCAGTGGAACGTCGCGCCGGAAATGCGGCCATCCGGCTCGACGTTGTTGACCACCCACAGACGCCCCCGATGCGATTCGATGATCGAACGGCAGATGTTCAGCCCCATGCCCATGCCATCGGACTTGGTGCTGTAAAACGGTTCGAACAGGCGTTCGGCGGTCGCTTCGTCGACGCCCGGACCCTGGTCGATCACGCGGATGTCGACGAATCCCGCATCGATGTCGGCGACGACGCGGATCACGCCGTCCGCCGACGCCGGCTTCACGTCGGCCATCGCCTCGGCCGCGTTCTTCATCAGGTTCATCAGCACCTGCTCGATCAGCACGGGGTCGACATAAATAATAGGCATTCTTGCGAGGATTTCCGTGACGATCCGGATCCTGCGCTTCCTGGCCTCGATTTCGGCGAGCCCGACCGCATCGGCGACGATGTCCGCGACGCGCGCCGGCTGGCGCTTCGGCTCGCTGCGCTTCACGAATTCGCGGATCCGCTTGACGATCATCCCCGCGCGCAGCGCCTGCTGCGCGGTCTTTTCCAGCGCGGGCTGCAGCGTCTCGGGCGTGCCGCGGCCGCTCTTGACGAGCGCGAGCGTGCCCGAGCAGTAGTTGTTGATCGCGGCGAGCGGCTGGTTCAATTCGTGAGCAATCGACGACGCCATTTCACCCATCGTCATCAATCGGCTCGTGAACTGCAGCTTCTCCTCCTGCTGGTGCGCGAGTTCCTGCGCCTTCTTGCGGGTCGTGATGTCGGTCGCGATCTGCATCTGCGCGAGGTGGCCGTCCACCCACTGGATGTACTGGCGGCGCACCTCGAACCACTTCTGGATGCTCTCGACGTACACCTCCTGCGCATCGGCGGTGCTGCTCGTCAGCGCGGCGGCCGGCAGGCCCGCGAACGCGTCGACCATGTCGATCGAGTCGGACGATGCCTGCGCGCGGTCGAAGCCGCCGCCCGACAGCTCGAGATGGCCGTCCGGGCGGATGCCGAACAGGTGGCGGTAGTAGCGGTTCGCGAACAGCAGCTCGGCCTCGTCGGCGGCCAGCACCGACACCGCGGCGTCGAGGCTTTCGAGCACCGTCGTGAAGCGCTCGTGCGCGGCCGCGAGCTCCTCGCGCGCGCGCTTCGGCTCGGTGATGTCGGTCATCGACGACATCCAGCCCGTCTGGCGGCCGGAACTGTCGATCAGCGGCGATACGTACAGGCGCGCATGGAACAGCGTGCCGTTCTTGCGCCGCACGCGCAGCTCGAAGCCCGAGCTCGGCGCCTTGCCGCGCAGCGTCATGTCGAGCTGGCGCTGCATTTCCGGGTAAGCGTCGCGCGGCCAGTACGGGAACGGCGCGACCTTGCCGACGAGGTCGGTTTCGTCCCAGCCCGTCATCCGGCAGAACGCGGGGTTCACGTGCGTGATGCGGCCGTGCATGTCGAGCACGCGCATGCCGATCAGCACCGAGTTCTCCATCGCGCGGCGGAAGAACGCTTCCGCGTACAGCGCCTGCTGCGCCTCGAAGCGCTGGCGCGTGTGCTTCCACAGGCTCCAGAGGCTCCACAGCACGAAGCACGACAGCCCCGCGACGAGCCATACGAGCGTGTTGTTGGTCAGGTTCGTGAGCTGCGGGAACGCGTACACGCGCACGGTCAGCCCCTGGCCGGGCGGATCGAGCGGCAGGTCGTAGTGCGAGTCGCGCGGCAGGCGCGGGCGCGTCGAGGTGGACGACAGCTCGCGGTTGTTCGAGTCGGTGATCGAGATCTTGTACTTCGACGACAGCTCCTGCGGGATGTCGTGCTTCAGGATGCCTTCGACCGAGAACACCGCGGCGATCGAGCCGAGATATTCGCGGTCGCCGCGCATCACGGGCGTCTGCAGCGTGATGAAGCCGTTGCCGAAGTCGTCGTAGATCAGCGGCGAATAGGCCTGGCGGCGCGTGCTGCGCGCTTCGTCATAGGCACCGCGCACGGCGTCCTGCATCTGCGCGTCGCCGGGCTTCGCGAGCCGCTGGCCGAGCAGCGGCGGATGCACGGCCGGCCAGCGCTGCACGCCGGGCGCCGTGTACCAGTTCAGGTAGAGGATTTCCGGATGCGTCTGCATCACGTCCGCGACGGCCATCTGGAACGCGTTCTGGTCGAGGCGGCCCGACGCGAGATCGCGCGACAGCGCCTGGAGCTGCTCCTGCGCGCCCGTCATCGACAGGCGGATCTGCTGCTGCGCCCACGCGACGTTACGGAAGAGGGTGTCTTCCTGCTGCTGCTGTTCGCGGCGATTGAGGCTCCACAGGATGAGGCTCATCACCACGAGGAACACGAGAATCGACAGCAGCGGCGTCAGCAAATAGGAATTGGACCACCACGGTCCGTGGTGCCAACGGGACGGCTGCGACTCCGCCGGCGGGCCCGACGGTCGCGCCGAGCGTGCGAAAAGCCGATCGGTCAACATGGCAGGATTGTAGCGCAGCGCAATACATGGAAAACCCATACCGGATATGTTGAACGGAAACGGATTTATGCCGCCGGGACGTGCCGCGGAGCCCCGAAGCATGGGTGCGGCGCAGCAATATTCCGCATTACGAGAAAAGATCTCACGATTCGAAAATTTTGTTGCGCGGGCCCGCGCACGCTCATTACAATCCGCTGGAGCTTGCCCGCAGCCGGTCGCGTCGCGTCGTCTGCACGAGAGCGATCCTCACATTCCAGGACCCAGGAGACGAGAATGTCCGCTGTACCGAACGAAGTGATGAAATATGTCGCCGCCGAACGTGACGACGACCCGCAAGAAACCGTTGAGTGGCTGGAGTCGCTCGATGGCGTGATCTCCTCCGTGGGCACCGGCCGCGCGCACTACCTGATCGAAAAGCAGATCGAGTTCGCCCGCATGCACGGCGAGCACCTGCCGTTTTCCGCGAATACCCCGTACATCAACACGATTCCGGTCGAAGCCCAGGCGAAGATTCCGGGCGACCAGGACATCGAGCACCGCATCCGTTCGTACACGCGCTGGAACGCGCTGGCGATGGTGCTGCGTGCAGGCAAGGACACGAACGTCGGCGGCCACATCGCATCGTTCGCGTCGGCCGCGACGCTCTATGACGTCGGCTACAACCACTTCTGGCACGCAGCGTCCGACCAGCACGGCGGCGATCTCGTGTTCGTGCAGGGCCACTCGTCGCCTGGCGTGTATTCGCGCGCGTTCCTGCTCGGCCGCCTGAAGGAAGAGCAGCTCGACAACTTCCGCCAGGAAGTCGACGGCAACGGCATTTCGTCGTACCCGCACCCGTGGCTGATGCCGGACTTCTGGCAGTTCCCGACCGTGTCGATGGGTCTCGGCCCGATCATGGCGATCTACCAGGCGCGCTTCATGAAGTACCTGCAGGCGCGCGGCATCGCGACGACGGAAGGCCGCAAGGTGTGGGCGTTCCTCGGCGACGGCGAGACGGACGAACCGGAATCGCTCGGCGCGATCGGGATGGCGAGCCGCGAGAAGCTCGACAACCTCGTGTTCGTGATCAACTGCAACCTGCAGCGTCTCGACGGCCCGGTGCGCGGCAACGGCAAGATCATCCAGGAACTGGAATCGGAATTCCGCGGCGCCGGCTGGAACGTGATCAAGGTCATCTGGGGCAGCCGCTGGGATGCGCTGTTCGTGCGCGACAAGACGGGCGCGCTGATGCGCCGCATGATGGAAGTCGTCGACGGCGAATACCAAACGTACAAGTCGGAATCGGGCGCATTCGTCCGCGAGCACTTCTTCAACACGCCTGAGCTGAAGGCGCTGGTCGCCGACTGGTCGGACGACGACATCTGGGCGCTGAACCGCGGCGGCCACGATCCGCACAAGATCTATGCGGCGTTCCACGAAGCCAGCAACACGAAGGGCGCGCCGACCGTCATCCTCGCGAAGACCATCAAGGGCTACGGGATGGGCGAGTCGGGCCAGGCGATGAACATCACGCACCAGCAGAAGAAACTGCCGGTCGAGCAACTGAAGAAGTTCCGCGACCAGTTCCGCCTGCCGATCACCGACGAGCAGATCGCCGACGTGCCGTACCTGAAGTTCGAGGAAGGTTCGAAGGAACTCGAATACATGCGCAAGCAGCGCATGGACCTCGGCGGCTACCTGCCGCACCGCCGCGAGAAGGCGACGTCGCTGCCGGTACCGGCGCTCGACGCGTTCGAGCCGCTGCTGAAGGGCACGGGCGAAGGCCGCGAGATCTCGACGACGATGGCGTTCGTGCGGATCCTGAACATCCTGCTGAAGGACAAGGCGCTCGGCAAGCGCGTCGTGCCGATCGTCCCGGACGAATCGCGCACGTTCGGCATGGAAGGCCTGTTCCGCCAGATCGGCATCTGGAACCAGCAGGGCCAGAAGTACGTGCCGGAAGATTCCGACCAGCTGATGTTCTACAAGGAATCGGAAACCGGCCAGATCCTGCAGGAAGGCATCAACGAAGCGGGCGGCATGTGCGACTGGATCGCGGCGGCGACGTCGTACTCGACGCACGGCGAGATCATGGTGCCGTTCTACATCTTCTACTCGATGTTCGGCTTCCAGCGGATCGGCGACCTCGCATGGGCCGCGGGCGACATGCGCTCGCGCGGCTTCCTGCTCGGCGGCACCGCGGGCCGCACGACGCTGAACGGCGAAGGCCTGCAGCACGAAGACGGCCACTCGCTCCTGTGGGCGGCATCGGTGCCGAACTGCGTGAGCTACGACCCGACCTTCGGCTACGAACTGGCCGTGATCATCCAGGACGGCCTGCGCCGCATGGTGCAGGACCAGGAAGACGTGTACTACTACATCACGGTGATGAACGAGAACTACGAGCACCCGGCGATTCCGCAGGGCGAGCACGTGGCGGCCGACATCATCAAGGGCATGTACGCGTTCAGGAAGGCCGACGCCGACAAGAAGGCGCCGCGCGTGCAGCTGCTCGGCGCGGGCACGATCTTCAACGAAGTGATCGCTGCCGCCGACCTGCTGAAGAACGACTGGGGCGTCGCCGCCGACCTGTGGAGCGTGCCGAGCTTCACCGAGCTCGCGCGCGAAGGCCACCAGGTCGAGCGCTGGAACCTGCTCCATCCGACCGAGGAACGTCGCCTGTCGCACGTGCAGAAGTGCCTGAAGGACACGCAGGGCCCGGTCATCGCATCGACCGACTACGTCCGCGCGCTGGTCGACCAGATTCGCGGGCAGATCGATCGCCGCTTCGTCGTGCTGGGCACGGACGGCTTCGGCCGCTCGGATACCCGCGAGAAGCTGCGTCACTTCTTCGAGGTCGACCGTCACTGGGTCACCGTCGCCGCGCTCAACGCGCTGGCCGACGAAGGCACGATCGAGCGCAAGGTGGTCGCGGACGCGATCGCCAAGTACAACCTCGATCCGTCCAAGCCCAACCCGATGACCGTTTAACGCACACGCCGTGTGATGTCGCGCGTCGCTTCCGCGAGGAGCGCGCGCGGCCATGGAGACAGATACAGATGAGTCAAGCGATCGAAGTGAAGGTGCCGGATATCGGCGATTACAAGGACGTGCCCGTCATCGAAGTGCTCGTGAAGGCGGGCGACACGGTCGAGCCCGAGCAGTCGCTCGTCACGCTCGAGTCCGACAAGGCGACGATGGACGTCCCGAGCCCCGCGGCGGGCACGGTTAAGGAAGTGAAGGTGAAGGTGGGTGACTCGGTGTCGGAAGGCACGCTGATCATCCTGCTCGAAGGCGGCGCAGCCGCACAGCCGAACGGCGCGGCGGCGCCGGCGGCAGCCCCTGCTTCGGCGGCAGCGCCGGCACCGGCCGCACCGGCTGCCGCACCGGCAGCGGCCGGCGGCACGCTCGAAGTGAAGGTGCCCGACATCGGCGACTACAAGGACGTTCCGGTGATCGAGATCGGCGTGAAGGTCGGCGATACGGTCGAGAAGGAGCAGTCGCTCGTCACGCTCGAATCGGACAAGGCGACGATGGACGTGCCGAGCCCGGCTGCGGGCGTCGTAAAGGACATCAAGGTGAAGGTGGGCGATTCGGTGTCGGAAGGCACGCTGATCGTGCTGCTCGAAGCCGCAGGCGCACCGGCTGCCGCACCGCAGGCCAGCGCACCGGCACCGGCCGCTGCTGCGCCGGCTCCGGCGCCCGCCGCCGCACCCGCGAAGGCTGCGCCGGCACCGGCTGCCGCCGCGGCACCTGCCGCAGCGCCGTCGGGCGAATACCGCGCCAGCCACGCATCGCCGTCGGTGCGCAAGTTCGCGCGCGAACTCGGCGTCGAAGTCGCACGCGTGCAGGGTTCGGGTCCGAAGGGCCGCATTACGAAGGACGACGTCACGGGCTTCGTGAAGGGCGTGATGACGGGCCAGCGCGCAGCACCGGGCGCTGCAGCAGCCGCGCCGGCAGGCGGCGGCGAGCTGAACCTGTTGCCGTGGCCGAAGGTCGACTTCTCGAAGTTCGGCCCGTTCGAGGCGAAACCGCTGTCGCGCATCAAGAAGATCTCGGGCGCGAACCTGCATCGCAACTGGGTGATGATCCCGCACGTCACGAACAACGACGAAGCGGACATCACCGATCTCGAGGCGCTGCGCGTCCAGTTGAACAAGGAGCACGAGAAGGCGGGCGTGAAGTTCACGATGCTCGCGTTCGTGATCAAGGCGGTCGTCGCCGCGCTGAAGAAATTCCCGACCTTCAACGCGAGCCTCGACGGCGACAACCTCGTGTTCAAGCAGTACTTCCACGTCGGTTTCGCCGCCGATACGCCGAACGGCCTCGTCGTGCCGGTGATCCGCGATGCGGACAAGAAGGGCCTCGTCGACATCGCGAAGGAAATGAGCGACCTGTCGAAGGCTGCGCGCGAAGGCAAGCTGAAGCCGGACCAGATGCAGGGCGGCTGCTTCTCGATCTCGTCGCTCGGCGGGATCGGCGGGACGAACTTCACGCCGATCATCAACGCGCCGGAAGTGGCGATCCTCGGGTTGTCGCGCGGGCAGACGAAGCCGGTGTGGGACGGCAAGCAGTTCGTGCCGCGTCTCATGCTGCCGCTGTCGCTGTCGTACGACCATCGCGTGATCGATGGCGCGGAAGCCGCGCGGTTCAATGCGTATCTCGGTGCGTTGCTCGGCGATTTCCGTCGCATCGTTCTTTGATGAGCGGGGGAGGGGCTCGCGGGGGCGTGGGGTTTATGTTGATTATCCACGCTTCGTCGTTGAACTGGCTTTCCTGACGGTCTGCTAGCGTCGCCCCTGCGCGGGGCGGCGGTCACTTTTCTTTGTCTTCCAAAGAAAAGTAACCAAAAGAAAGGCGCGTCCTTGGGCGGACAGCAAAGGTGGTTCTGCTCTGGTTCGCGTTCTTTTGTCAGGCCGTAACGGGGTCATCGCGAGTTTCTCCCCCCTCTGTCTGCAGCTAATCAAGAAGGGGACAGTAATGAGTCTCATCGAAGTCAAGGTTCCGGATATCGGCGATTTCAGCGGCGTCGATGTCATCGAAGTCAACGTGCAGCCGGGCGACGTGATCGAAAAAGAGCAGACGCTCATCACGCTCGAATCGGACAAAGCCTCCATGGAAGTGCCCAGCGACGTCGCCGGCACCGTCAAGGAAGTCAAGGTCAAGGCCGGCGAGAAAGTCTCGCAAGGCACCGTCATCGCCATCGTCGAAGCATCGGCAGGCGCCGCCGCTCCCGCGAAAGCACCGGAACCGGCCAAGCCCGCAGCGGCTGCTCCGGCACCGGCCGCAGCCGCCCCGGCGCCCGCGCCGCAAGCCGGCAGCTACGCCGGCGCAGTCGACATCGAATGCGACATGCTCGTGCTCGGCGCCGGCCCCGGCGGCTACTCGGCCGCATTCCGCGCAGCCGATCTCGGCATGAAGACGGTGCTCGTCGAGCGCTACTCGACGCTCGGTGGCGTTTGCCTGAACGTGGGCTGCATCCCGTCGAAGGCGCTGCTGCACACGGCGCTCGTCATCGACGAAGCCGAGGCGCTCGCGTCGCACGGCATCACGTTCGGCAAGCCGCAGGTCGATCTCGACAAGCTGCGCGACTTCAAGGGCGGCGTCGTCAAGAAGCTGACGACGGGCCTCGCCGGCATGGCGAAGGCGCGCAAGGTCGAAGTCGTCACGGGCGCCGGCGCGTTCGTCGATCCGTATCACATGGAAGTGCAGGGCGAAAACGGCAAGAAGGTTGTCAAGTTCAAGCAGGCGATCATCGCCGCGGGCTCGCAGGCCGTGAAGCTGCCGTTCATGCCGGAAGACCCGCGCGTCGTCGATTCGACGGGCGCGCTCGAACTGCGCCAGCTGCCGAAGCGCATGCTCGTGATCGGCGGCGGCATCATCGGCCTCGAAATGGCGACGGTGTACGCAACGCTCGGCGCCGAAATCGACGTCGTCGAAATGATGGACGGCCTGATGATGGGCGCGGACCGCGATCTCGTGAAGGTCTGGGAAAAGTACAACGCGAAACGCTTCGGCAACGTGATGCTGAAGACCAAGACGGTCGGCGCGGAAGCGAAGGAAGACGGCATCTACGTGAAGTTCGAGGGCGAGAAGGCGCCGGCGGAAGCGCAGCGCTACGATCTCGTGCTCGTCGCGGTGGGCCGCAGCCCGAACGGCAAGAAGATCGGCGCCGACAAGGCCGGTGTTGCCGTCACGGATCGCGGTTTCATCGACGTCGACAAACAGATGCGCACGAACGTCCCGCACATCTTCGCGATCGGCGATGTCGTCGGCCAGCCGATGCTCGCGCACAAGGCCGTGCATGAAGGCCACGTCGCAGCGGAAGCCGCGCACGGCGAGAAGGCGTACTTCGACGCACTGCAGATTCCGTCGGTGGCGTACACCGATCCGGAAGTGGCCTGGGCCGGCAAGACGGAAGACCAGTGCAAGGCCGAAGGCATCAAGTACGGCAAGGCCGTGTTCCCGTGGGCCGCTTCGGGCCGTGCGATCGCGAACGGCCGCGACGAAGGTTTCACGAAACTGATCTTCGACGAAGAAACCCATCGCGTGATCGGCGGTGGGATCGTCGGCCTGAACGCGGGCGACCTGATCAGCGAAGTGTGTCTCGCCGTCGAGATGGGCGCGGACGCGGAAGACATCGGCAAGACGATCCATCCGCACCCGACGCTCGGCGAATCGGTCGGCATGGCCGCCGAACTGTACGAAGGCGTCTGTACGGACCTGCCGCCGCAACGCAAGAAGTAACGCGACCGGCACGGCCGGTCATGCGCCGGCCGTGAAAAACGCCGCCGCCCGGGCAATCCGGGCGGCGGCGTTTTCTTTTGCGCGCGGCCGGCGCGGCGATCAAACGGCTGTTCCAGCGTAGCGAGCGGCGGCCGGTTCACGCAGTTTCCGGCGCCGGAAACGAAAAAGCCGCGCTGGGCGCGGCTCTTTCAGGAGCAGGGGACGCTTACGCGGCCGGCTTGCTCGAACGACGCGCAGCAGCGGCGGTGGCAGCCTTCGTTGCGACGGCAGCAGCGGCGTTGAAGTTCGTTTCGGCGATCTCGACGGCTTGCTTCGTTGCCTTCTGAACCGTTTCGTACGTGGTGTTTGCAGCGTTCAGTGCCGACTTCAGCGCGGCGACAGCCGTTTCCGAACCGGCCGGGGCGTTCTTCGCGACGTTGTCGACGAGTGCCTGGACCTTCTTGTTCTGCTCTTCGAATTGCGCTTCAGCGACCTTCGCGAACTCGGCTTGCGTCGACGATGCGATTTCGTACAGGTGACGGCCGTACGACAGCACCTTTTCCGCGACCGGCTGCGACAGGCTTGCCTGCAGGGCGATCAGTTCCTGAGCGTCCTTCACCGACAGCAGGCGCTGTGCGTTTTCCTGGCCCTCGGTCAGCGTCGACTTCACGACCTGCAGGTTCAGTTCGATCAGCTTTTCGACGCCTTCGAACGCCTTGGTCGTCAGACCGAACAGGCTTTCGAGGTTGGCTTTCTGTGCGGCGGCGATTTGCTCGGGGGTCAGCAAGGACATGTCAAGCTCCTGAAAAGCGATCGCGTCGATCGCAGGGTAAAGGGCACTACGCTGGGGAACCTCGGATGTGCGTGCTTTGTGCAACGCAGCAATGAAACGTATTTTAGGGCAGAGAAAACCGTTGTCAAGTATTTTTTGTGCATTGCACAATCGCGGCAAATTATCGATAAAACAACGAGTTATCGCGGCCGTTCGGAATCGGTTTCACGCGCGTTCCCAAATGGTGCGCACGGCCGCGGGGCAGACGCGGCGCACCATGATCAAGCACAGGTAAACCTGACAGGCCTGTGGAACGTTATGCTCCTGTTCCTGTCGAAAACGCGCCGTTTCGATGTGCGTGCCGTGGCGACGTGCCGCCGCCATGGTCGTGACCGGCGCACCTGGCGCACCGAGCGCCGGATACGTAGTTTCCCCGCTTTAAATTGCCCCGAAAGTGACGTTATCTCAATTAACCGTGTGGTAATCGGGAGACGGGCGCTGTCGGGCAGTGCTCCCCATGATTTTTTTCGATGGGGGCGGGAGGGTCGATTGGCCTGAGGTTGGCCGACCCTTACATTCCGGTTTAACGACGATCGGTAAGTGCCTAATATTGCTCTTTTTTTAAGCTTTAACTACACTTGCGGAAACCTCCCGCCGCTTTGTCCAGACCCCAATGAAAGCCGAATCGTTTTCACCGCGCAGATTGTTGCAGAGCATGACGCTCGGCACGGCTGTGTCGGTCGCTGTCGCCTTGTTGGCGACCACCGCGTCCGTCGCGCCCGCTGACGCCTTTGCCGCCACTGCGCAGACCCAACAAGCCGCCAAGAAAAAGGCCGCCGCTCCTGCTTCGTCCGCGAAGAAGAAGTCGGTCAAGGCAGCATCCAGCCAATCCGCCAAGGTCGCCGCGGCCGATGCGCCGCGCGCGAAAGCGTCGCGCAAGCGCATGACGCTCGCGGCGGGCGTGCGCGGCGGCCACCGCGGCGCGATGCGCCAGGTCGCGTTCCAGCCGCGCCGGCCGACGGTCGGCCAGGCGTTCGGCCTGCACGACACGCCGGATGCGCTCGCGCTGCGTTCGAGCGTCGCGTACGTCGTCGACCAGAATTCCGGCGAGCCGCTGTTCGACAAGAATTCGCACGCCGTCGTGCCGATCGCGTCGATCTCGAAGCTGATGACGGCGATGGTCGTGCTCGACTCGAAGTCGCCGATGGCCGACCAGATCGAAGTCACCGACGAAGACCGCGACTACGAGAAGGGCACGGGCTCGCGCCTGTCGGTCGGCTCGGTGCTGTCGCGCGAGGACATGCTGCATATCGCGCTGATGGCGTCGGAAAACCGCGCGGCCGCCGCGCTGTCGCGTTATTACCCGGGCGGCCGTCCGGCGTTCATCGCCGCGATGAACGCAAAGGCGAAGTCGCTCGGCATGACCGACACGCACTTCGAGAATTCGACTGGCCTGTCGAGCTCGAACGTGTCGAGCGCGCGCGACCTCGTGAAGATGGTCAATGCCGCGTACCAGTATCAGATGATTCGCCAGTTCTCGACCGATCGCTCGTACGAGGTGTACACGGGCAAGCGCAATCTGGTCTACAACAGCACGAACGCGCTGATCCGCGGCAACGGCTCGTGGGACATCGGCCTGCAGAAGACGGGTTTCATCAACGAAGCGGGCGAGTGCCTCGTGATGCAGGCAACGATCCACGGCCGGCCGATGGTGATGGTGCTGCTCGATTCGTTCGGCAAGTATTCGCGCTTCGCCGACGCGGCACGCCTGCGCAACTGGCTCGATGCCGGCGGCGGCGAGCGCCTGACGGCGGCCAACACGCCGAACGGCGGCACCTGATCGCCTGCGGCGGTCCACCGCCGCGCCGATTGGCTGCAAGAAAAAACCCCGCAATCGCGGGGTTTTTCGTTGGAGAGAATCGGGGCGGTGAAGGCGGCTTACGCCTGCCGCTGCAGCCCGTCCGCATCTTTCGCGGGCGCCGGCCGGTAGCCGAGCGATTCCGAGATGGTGAGCGCCGTGCGGCTCAACTGTCCGAGCCACGCATCCTGCAGTCGATCGGCCGGTGCCGACAGCGACAGGCCCGCGACGAGCTTGCCCGAATCGTCGTAGATGCCGGCCGCGATACAGCGCACGCCGAGCTCCAGCTCCTCGTTGTCGCGTGCACACGATTGCTGGCGGACGATCGTCAGCTCGCGCTCGAGCTTCGCGATATCGGTGATGCTGTTCTGCGTATGGCCGGACAGCCCCGTACGCGTCGCATAGGCGCGCACGCGCGACGTTTCGTCGGCCGCGAGGAACAGCTTGCCGACCGACGTGAGGTGCAGCGGCGCGCGTCCGCCGATTGCACGGACGACCTGCATCCCGGATCGCTCCGAATACGCGCGCTCGATATAGACGATCTCGTCGCCCTGGCGCACCGACAGGTTCACGGTCTGCCCGGTGAGGCGGTGCAGCTCGCGCATCGGCATCAGCGCCGCGTCGCGTACCGACAGGCGCGCCTTCACGAGATTGCCGAGCTCGAGCAGCCGCATGCCGAGGCGGTACGTGCCGGGATCGGAGCGGTCGACGAGACGGCAGGTCACCATGTCGTTGAGGATGCGGTGTGCGGTCGACGGATGCAGCTCCGTGCGCTGCGCAAGCTCCTTCAGGCTGACGGGGTCGCTGTGCGCGGCGAGCGCGTCCAGCAGCCGCATCATGCGTTCGATCACCTGGATCGACGTTTTTGAATCCGGGGTGGGTTGGCTCATGTCGGGGGAGAAATCGGTTGACGCGTCAAGCGGAGTTGGGCCGATTGTATCTCGTATTGTGAAAAAAGCGAACGCCGTTCGAGGAAGTCCTCGTTTCGCGCAGCGCGGGCTTGCGCGCGAGCCGGCGTTGGTCTTGCCGGCCAAACGGCGGATAATGAGAGCCGTTTTCTCGAAGGAGCACGTATGCGAGTCGGTTTGTTCGTGACCTGCCTGGTCGATCTGATGCGCCCCGAAATCGGGTTCTCGGCGCTCAAGCTGATTCGCGACGCCGGCTACGAGGTGATCGTGCCGCCCGCGCAGACCTGCTGCGGCCAGCCGGCCTACAACTCCGGCGACCGCGCGCTGGCGCGCGATCTCGCGGAAAAGACGCTGCGCGAGTTCGAGCAGTTCGATTACGTCGTCGCGCCGTCGGGTTCGTGCGGCGGGATGATACGCACGCACTATGGCGACCTGTTCCGCGACGACCCCGAACTGATGGGGCGCTACGCGCGGCTCCAGCAGAAAGTCTACGAACTGACCGATTTCCTCGCGAACGTCGCCAAGGTCTCGCTCGAGCCGGGTGAATTCACCGGGCCCGTCACCTATCACGACTCGTGCTCGGGCCTGCGCGAGCTCGGCGTGAAGGCGCAGCCGCGCGCGCTGCTCGCGCAGCGCGGCATCGCGGTCACCGAGATGAAGGACTGCGAGCACTGCTGCGGCTTCGGCGGCACGTTCGCGGTCAAGTACGGCGATATTTCGGCGGCCATCGCGGACGAGAAGTGTGCGAATGTGCGTGCGTCGGGCGCGGGCGCCGTCGTGCTCGGCGATCTCGGCTGCATGCTGAACATCGAAGGGCGGTTGCGCCGCACCGGCGACCGCGACACGCGCGTGCTGCACGTCGCGCAGGTGCTGGCGGGCGACGTCTGACGCCCGGTTCCGCTCACTTTTCCCCCGATACCGCGATGCAAGTCCAATCGATGCATTTCAAGGCGCGCGCCGGCCAGAAGTTGGCTGACCAGCGCCTGCAGCAGAACCTGAAGAAGCTGTCGACGAAGTTCGTGTCCGCGCGCGCCGACGCGATGACCGCGATCGACTTCCCGGCCACGCGTGCCGCGCTCAAGGCGCGCCGCAACCGCGCGCTGGAGAACCTCGACGTGTGGCTCGAGGCATTCGAGCGCGAGGCGACGCGGCGCGGCACGACGGTGCTGTTTGCCGAAACGACCGCGGATGCCGCGCGGCTCGTGGCCGACATCGCGCGCCGGCATGACGTGAAGAAGGTCATCAAGACCAAGTCGATGGTGTCCGAGGAAATGCGCCTGAACGCGGTGCTCGCGGAGATGGGTGTGCAGTCGATCGAGACGGATCTCGGCGAATACATCCTGCAGATCAACGACAACGAGCCGCCTAGCCACATCATTGCGCCCGTGGTGCACAAGGACAAGGAAGAGATTGCCGACCTGTTCGCGCGCACGCACCACCGCGAGCGGCTCACCGAGATCCCGGACATGACGCGCGAGGCGCGCGAGGTGCTGCGCCCGCATTTCATGTCGGCCGACATGGGCGTGACGGGCGGCAACTTCGTGATTGCCGAGACGGGTTCGGTCGCGATCGTGACGAACGAAGGGAACGAAGGGATGTGCACGGTGATGCCGCGCGTGCATGTCGCGGTAACGGGCATCGAGAAGGTGCTGCCGACACTCGAGGATCTGGCGACCGCGATGCGCCTGTTGCCGCGCTCCGCGACGGGGCAGAAGACGTCGAACTATTTCTCGCTGCTGACCGGGCCGCGCGGGCCGGGCGACGAGGACGGCCCCGAGCACAACTATGTGGTGCTCGTCGATGGCGGCCGCACGGGCCTGATCGGCGGCGAGTTCCAGGAGATGCTGCGCTGCATCCGCTGCGGCGCGTGCATGAACCACTGCCCGGTTTACCAGAAGGTCGGCGGCCATGCGTACGGCTGGGTCTACCCGGGGCCGATGGGGTCGGTGCTGACCCCGAGCTACGTCGGGCTCGAGCGCACGCTCGACCTGCCGCAGGCCGCGACGCTGTGCGGCGAATGCGACAGCGTGTGCCCGGTCGGGATTCCGTTGTCGCATCTGTTGCGCACGCTGCGCGAGAAGCAGGTCGAGCGGCACCTGCGGCCGTGGCGCGAGCGGGCCGCGCTTGCCGCCTGGGGCTTCGTCGCTCGGCGGCCGACGCTGTACGCGCTGACGACCAAGCTCGCGGTGCGTGTCCTCGAGCGGCTGGGCGGCAACGGCGGCACGCTGCGGCGCCTGCCGATGATGGGTGGCTGGATGGACACGCGCGACATGCCGACGCCGACCGGGCGCACGTTCCGCGAACTGTACGCGGCATCGCAGAGCCACCTCGGCTGAGCACTGTTCATCCGGCGACAACAGTGCGTTCGCTATTTGTATATTTATCTCGATAGATGCGGTCTATAGAATCTCGTCTGTAGTCCCCGGAATTGGGTTTCGGGGAACGAGGTCAAGGAGGTCGCATCATGAAAAAGACAATATCGATGTACTGGCCGCTGGCAATCGTGGTCCCGCTGGCTGCGGCTGCCTGGCTGCACGCAATGGCCGATGCGCCGTCGCGCGGCCCGCTCGCGGTTCACCAGGCGTCTGCCGAGTTGGCGCGCGCGGTGTCGTTCGGGCTGGTCGGCGACGCGGCGGAGCCGCTGCCGGCGGCATCCGGCGATGTTGTGCTTGCCGCGCCGAAGGCGCTGTAATGCTGGGCGCCGTCGCTTTGCGCGGCGGCGCGATTTCGGGCGCCTTTGTATAATGGCGCGTTCTTCTCCCACGCGGTCCGCCGCGGCTTTCCGATAGTGCGATGACCCGCGTTGCGATCTGTTTCGTCTGCCTCGGCAACATCTGCCGCTCGCCCACCGCGGAAGGCGTGATGCGCCACCAGGTCGACGCAGCCGCACTGGCGGACCGGATCGCGATCGATTCGGCCGGCACCGGCGACTGGCATGTGGGTGAGCCGCCCGATACGCGTGCGCAGGCAGCCGCGCGCAGCCGCGGTTACGACCTGTCGGCACTGCGCGCGCGGCAGGTGAGTGCGGCGGATTTCGAGCGTTTCGACCTGCTGCTGGCGATGGACGAAGCGAATCTCGCGGAACTGCACCGCCGCTGCCCGCCGCAGCATCGCGGCAAGGTGCGCCTGCTGATGGAATTCGCGCCGGGTACGACCGAAACCGAAGTGGCCGATCCTTATTTCGGCGGCGCGCAGGGCTTCGAACAGGTGCTCGATCAGGTCGAACGCGCGTGCGCGGGCCTGCTGGAGGCGCTTCGGGCCCGCACGGAGCGCTGATCGCGGTATTCAGCGATCTGCGAATACCCTATCAAAGGCATGGATACTTGACTAAATCTGTCAAATATTTATACTTGACCAAAATCGTCAAGATTGCAGTCCCCTAGACACCATGAGACTCACCACCAAAGGCCGTTTCGCCGTCACGGCGATGATTGACTTGGCACTGCGCCAGGAGCAGGGCCCGGTGACGCTTGCAGGCATCAGCCAGCGCCAGCGGATTTCGCTCTCGTATCTCGAACAGCTGTTCGGCAAGCTGCGCAGGCATGAAATCGTCGAATCCGTGCGCGGCCCGGGCGGCGGCTACAACCTCGCGCGCCGCGCGCAGGATGTCACCGTTGCCGACATCATCATCGCGGTCGATGAACCGCTCGACGCCACGCAGTGCGGCGGCAAGGGCACGTGCGACGGCTCGAAGCAGCCCGACGGCCATTGCATGACGCACGAGCTGTGGTCGACCCTGAACCAGAAGATGGTCGAATACCTCGATTCGGTGTCGCTGCAGGATCTCGTCGATCAGCAGCGCGCACGCGAGGGCGCACCCGCGGTGCTGCGCGACCGGCGCACGCCGGAGCCCGTCGCCGCGCCGGCCGAGCCCGTGCGCACGATGCCGCTCGGCCCCAATTCGGTGTTCAACATCGCGAGTTCGTGAGCGCGAAGGCGCCCGCCATACCCCATAACGCACATAGTCCCTGCACAGAATACCCGGAGCGACAGATGACCCAAGAGACTCTCCACCTGCCCATCTATATGGATTACAGCGCGACGACGCCCGTCGATCCGCGCGTGGTCGACAAGATGGTGCCGTACCTGCGCGAGCAGTTCGGCAACCCGGCGTCGCGCAGCCACGCTTACGGCTGGGACGCGGAGCGTGCAGTCGAGGAAGCGCGCGAGCAGGTGGCAGCACTTGTGAACGCGGATCCGCGCGAGATCATCTGGACGTCCGGCGCGACGGAATCGGACAACCTCGCAATCAAGGGTGCCGCGAACTTCTACAAGGGCAAGGGCAAGCACATCATCACGGTGAAGACCGAGCACAAGGCCGTGCTCGATACGTGCCGCGAGCTCGAGCGCGACGGTTTCGAAGTCACCTACCTCGACGTGAAGGATGACGGCCTGCTCGACCTCGACGTGTTCAAGGCCGCGCTGCGCCCCGACACGATCCTCGTGTCGGTGATGCACGTGAACAACGAGATCGGCGTGATCCAGGACATCGAGACGATCGGCGAGATCTGCCGCGAGAAGGGCATCATCTTCCACGTCGACGCCGCGCAGTCGACCGGCAAGGTCGGGATCGACCTCGCGAAGCTGAAGGTCGACCTGATGTCGTTCTCGGCGCACAAGACCTACGGTCCGAAGGGCATCGGCGCGCTGTACGTGCGCCGCAAGCCGCGCGTGCGCATCGAGGCGCAGATGCACGGCGGCGGCCACGAGCGCGGGATGCGTTCGGGCACGCTGGCGACGCACCAGATCGTCGGCATGGGCGAAGCGTTCCGCATCGCGCGCGAAGAAATGGCGACCGAGAACGAGCGCGTCCGCATGCTGCGCGACAAGCTGCTGCGCGGCCTGTCGCAAATCGAGGAAACGTACGTGAACGGCGACATGGAGCACCGTGTCCCGCACAACCTCAACATCAGTTTCAACTTCGTCGAAGGCGAGTCGCTGATCATGGCGATCAAGGACGTCGCGGTGTCGTCGGGCTCCGCTTGCACGTCGGCGTCGCTGGAGCCGTCGTACGTGCTGCGTGCGCTCGGCCGCAACGATGAACTGGCACACAGCTCGATCCGCTTCACGGTCGGCCGCTTCACGACGGAGCAGGAAGTCGACTTCGTGATCAATCTGCTGAACAGCAAGATCGCGAAGCTGCGCGAACTGTCGCCGCTCTGGGAAATGCACCAGGAAGGCATCGATCTGTCGACGATCGAATGGGCCGCACACTGAACACCGCATTGAATGCACCCGCGGGCGGATTGGCGCACGCAGACGTAACGAGTCAAGGAGTCTGAGTCATGTCTTACAGCAACAAGGTTCTGGATCACTACGAAAACCCGCGCAACGTCGGTTCGTTCGCGAAGGACGACGACACGGTCGGCACGGGCATGGTCGGCGCGCCGGCCTGCGGCGACGTGATGAAGCTGCAGATCCGCGTCGGCGCGGACGGCGTGATCGAAGACGCGAAGTTCAAGACCTACGGTTGCGGTTCAGCGATCGCGTCGAGCTCGCTCGTGACCGAATGGGTGAAGGGCAAGACGCTCGACGAGGCGCTGTCGATCAAGAATACGCAGATCGCCGAAGAGCTCGCGCTGCCGCCGGTGAAGATTCACTGCTCGATCCTCGCGGAAGACGCGATCAAGGCAGCTGTGGCCGACTACAAGAAGCGCCACGACACGAAGGAAGGCGATCAGGCAGCGGCCTGAGCGGCATCGAGCGGGTTGGGTTCAGAAGGAACGCGGCGGGCCCCGGTGGCGCGTCGCGGCAAGGACATCATGGCAATTACACTGACCGAAAAAGCAGCACAGCACGTCCAGAAATACCTCGTCCGTCGCGGCAAGGGTGTTGGCCTGCGGCTTGGCGTTCGCACGACCGGGTGCTCGGGGCTCGCGTACAAGCTCGAGTATGTCGACGAGCTGGCTCCCGAGGATCAGGTGTTCGAGAGCCATGGCGTGAAGGTCGTCGTCGATCCGAAGAGCCTCGCGTATATCGACGGCACCGAACTCGACTTCGCCCGCGAAGGCCTGAACGAAGGGTTCAAGTTCAACAACCCGAACGTGAAGGACGAGTGCGGCTGCGGCGAATCGTTCCGCGTGTGACGCGGATCTCCGCGCAATGCGGGCAAGAGGCGGCACGTGCCGCCTTTTTAATGTGCGGCGTTTGCCGCGCGACGAACCGGAATTGAACGCGACGATGGTCTCGCTGAAAGACAGCCACTTCGACCTGTTTCACCTGCCGGCGCAATTCGCGCTCGACGAGGCGACTCTCGATGCCGCCTATCGGACGGTGCAGACGCAGGTGCATCCGGACCGCTTCGCGGCGGCCGGCGACGCGCAGAAGCGCATCGCGATGCAATGGGCAACCCGCGCGAACGAGGCGTACCGCACGCTACGCGATCCGCTGAAACGCGCGTCCTATCTGCTGTCGCTGCGCGGCGTCGATATCGGCGCTGAAAACAACACCGCGATGGAGCCGGCGTTCCTGATGCAGCAGATGGAGTGGCGCGAGGGCATCGAGGATGCCGCGGCTGCCCGCAACGTCGACGCACTCGACACGCTGCTCGCGGAGTTGCGCGACGAGAAGCGCGTGCGCGTCGAGCGCCTCGGCACGCTGCTCGACAGCGGCGCCGATCAGGCGGCCGCCGAGGCCGTGCGCCAGCTGATGTTCATCGAACGGGTCGCGTCGGAAGTGGGCGTACAGATCGAGCGCCTCGAAACTTAACCGCGTGCCTTGCGGCATGCGCAGCAAACGGGCCGAGCGCCCGAACGAACCAAGATGGCTTTACTGCAAATTTCCGAGCCGGGCATGGCGCCGGCGCCGCACCAGCGGCGACTCGCCGTCGGGATCGATCTCGGCACGACGAACTCGCTCGTCGCGGCCGTGCGCAACAGCGTGGCCGAAGTACTGCCGGACGAAGCGGGCCGCGTGCTGCTGCCGTCGGTGGTCCGTTACCTCGAGAAGGGCGGCCGCCGCATCGGCCACGAAGCGAAAGAGCTGGCCGCGACCGATCCGCGCAACACGATCGTGTCGGTCAAGCGCTTCATGGGCCGCGGCAAGGCCGAGGTCGAAGGCGCGGCGAACGCGCCGTACGAATTCGTCGATGCGCCGGGCATGGTGCAGATCCGCACCGTCGACGGCGTGAAGAGCCCGGTCGAAGTGTCGGCCGAGATTCTCGCGACGCTGCGCTATCGCGCCGAAGATTCGCTCGGCGACGATCTGGTCGGCGCGGTGATCACGGTGCCCGCGTATTTCGACGAAGCGCAGCGCCAGGCGACCAAGGATGCCGCGCGCCTCGCGGGCCTCAACGTGCTGCGCCTGCTGAACGAACCGACCGCCGCGGCGATTGCGTACGGCCTCGACAACGCGGCCGAAGGTCTCTACGCGGTGTACGACCTCGGCGGCGGCACGTTCGACCTGTCGATCCTGAAGCTGACGAAGGGCGTGTTCGAAGTGTTGGCCGCGGGCGGCGATTCCGCACTCGGCGGCGACGACTTCGATCACGCGCTGTTCGGTCACGTGCTCGCGCAGGCCGGCATCGACGCAAAGACGCTCGCTCCCGAGGACGTGCGCCTGATGCTCGACCGCGTGCGCGTGCTGAAGGAAGCGCTGTCGTCCGCGCCGCAGGCGTCGCTCGACGTGACGCTGTCGGGCGGCGCGCACGTCGTGCAGACGATCTCGCACGACACGTTCGCATCGCTCGTCGAGCCGCTCGTGCAGCGTACGCTCACGCCGACCCGCAAGGCGCTGCGCGACGCGCAGGTGACGCCGGCCGACATCAAGGGCGTCGTGCTCGTCGGCGGCGCGACGCGCATGCCGGTGATTCGCGACGCGGTCGCGAAATATTTCGGCCAGCCGCCGCTCGTGAACCTCGATCCGGACCAGGTCGTCGCGCTCGGCGCGGCGATCCAGGCCGACCTGCTCGCGGGCAACCGCGGCACCGGCGACGACTGGCTGCTGCTCGACGTGATTCCGCTGTCGCTCGGCGTCGAGACGATGGGCGGCCTCGTCGAAAAGATCATTCCGCGCAACTCGACGATTCCGATCGCACGCGCGCAGGAATTCACGACTTTCAAGGACGGCCAGACCGCGATGGCGATCCACGTCGTGCAGGGCGAGCGCGAGCTCGTCGCCGACTGCCGGTCGCTCGCGCGCTTCGAGCTGCGCGGCATTCCGCCGATGACGGCCGGCGCCGCGCGCATTCGCGTGACCTATCAGGTCGACGCGGACGGCCTGCTGTCGGTGTTCGCGCGCGAACAACTGTCCGGCGTCGAGGCGTCGGTCGTCGTGAAGCCGTCGTACGGTCTCGCCGACGATGACATCGCGAAGATGCTCGAGGACAGCTTCAAGACCGCCGAAATCGACATGCGTGCACGCGCGCTGCGAGAAGCGCAGGTCGAGGCCGAGCGGATGCTCGAGGCAACGCAGGCCGCGCTGGCGGCCGACGGCGAACTGCTCGATGCGGACGAGCGCACGCAGGTCGACGCGCTCGCCGCGGCGCTGCGCGCGGTCGCGCAGGGCGACGATACGAACGCGATCGAAGTCGCGACCAAGACGCTGGCCGACGGCACCGACGAATTCGCGGCGCGCCGGATGGACAAGAGCATCAAGCGCGCACTGTCGGGCCGCCGGCTCGACGAGATCTGAACTCACGAACTGCGCATCGGCCGGCGACGGCCCGCGCGATAATGAACCGTGCGGCGCGTGTCGCCGCACCCTGACTGACGGAACGGACATGCCTCAACTGGTGGTGCTGCCTCACGTCGAACTGTGCCCGGATGGCGCAGTGATCGACGCGACGCCCGGCAAGAGTATCTGCGACAACCTGCTCGAACATGGGATCGAGATCGAGCACGCATGCGAGAAGTCGTGCGCGTGCACGACGTGCCACGTGGTGATCCGCGAGGGCTTCAACGATCTGGCGCCGTCCGAGGAGGACGAGGACGATCTGCTGGACAAGGCGTGGGGCCTCGAGCCGACGTCGCGCCTGTCGTGCCAGGCGATCGTGAACGAAGATTCGGACCTGGTGGTCGAGATTCCGAAGTACTCGATCAACCACGCGAAGGAAAATCACTGACAAACCGGAGGCAGGCGATGAAATGGACCGATTCGCGCGAAATAGCCATTGCGCTGGCGGACAAGTACCCGGACATCGACCCGCAGCGGATCAATTTCGTCGACCTGCGCCAGTGGGTGCTCGAACTCGACGCCTTCGACGACGATCCTAAGCATTCCGGCGAGAAGATCCTCGAAGCGATCCAGGCGCACTGGATCGACGAATCGGATTTCGACGACGAAGACTGAGCACGGCGTGCGCCGCAATGGCGCACGCGGCTCGTAATGAGAAAACGGCTCGTGAGCGATCGCTCACGAGCCGTTTTCGTTTTCAGGTCGCTTGCTCGCGCACGACACGCGGGCAGCGGACGCTTATGCGCCGACCAGCGTGCCGTTCTCGATCCGCACGCGCTGGCCCTGGCCGAACGGCGGCGGGTTGTGGTACGTGAACGTACGCGTCGCGCCGCTTTCCATCTGCACTTGCACCTGATAGTCGGTTTCCGCGCGCACCTGCTTCTCGACCTGATTGCCGGCGAGGCCGCCGCCCAGCGCGCCGATGATCGTCATCGCGGTGCGGCCGTTACCGTTGCCGAACTGGTTGCCGAGCAGGCCGCCGGCCGCTGCACCGCCAACGGCGCCGATCCCCGAGCTCTGGCCCGGCGTGCGCGTCTGCGTGATCGCGACGACCGTGCCGCAGCTCTGGCAGTAGGCTGCCTGGGCGGGCGCCGACGGCTGCTGCTGTGCATACTGCGGCGGCTGCGGTGCCGTCGTGTGACGGCGGTGCGTCGTCGCCGGGCGCGGCGCGGGCTTCGGTTCGGCCTGCGCGATCGCCTTCTGCTGCTCGGCCTGTTCGGCTGCCTGCTGCCGGGCTTGCGCGGCCAGTGCGGCGCTGGCGGCTGCGGCCGTATCGACGGCCGGCTGCGACGCGATCAGCGCGGCCTGGGTCTGGCCGTTCTGTTCGTTGCTGCTGCTGGCCTTCGGGAATACGCCCGTGATCGCTGCCGTCGCCGCGAGGCTGGCGACGATGACGGCGCCCGCTGCAGTGGCGATCAGCGGGTGGAGGCGTTGCTTTTGCGGCGTGGTCTGATTCTGGTTGTCCATTTTTTTCTCCGATGTCGATCCGGATCGGCACGTCGGCGCCGGGCCGGATCCCACGCTTCGGGATCGAGCAGACTCGGCGTTCCGGCGCCTCGTTCTGGTCCCGTTGTCATGCGTGGTGACGCAAACGGAGTGTCGTCGAGCGGCGAGTGGCGCGCCGTATCAAGGTGTAACGAATTGCAGCGGGGCGTCGGCGATCGTTGCCGGGAAAACCCGGGGCAGGCCGTCGCGACGAGGGAGTAAAACGGGGGAGGATCGAAAGCCGGCGGACGCCGGCTGGCGGGATTTACGCGTCGTTACAAAGCTGAGGCGTGCGCGCCACGGGGTGCGGCGCGCACGCAGGCGCGGCCGTCAGTCTTCGCGGCGCAGATGGGGGAACAGCAGCACGTCGCGGATCGTCGGGCTGTCGGTCAGCAGCATCACGAGACGGTCGATGCCGATCCCGCAGCCACCGGTCGGGGGCATCCCGTATTCGAGCGCGCGGATGTAGTCGGCGTCGAAGAACATCGCTTCCTCGTCGCCCGCATCCTTCTGCTCGACCTGCTTCTTGAAGCGTGCGGCCTGGTCTTCCGGATCGTTCAGCTCCGAGAAGCCGTTCGCGATCTCGCGGCCGGTCATGAACAGCTCGAAACGCTCGGTGATGCCCGGCACCGTATCTGATGCGCGTGCGAGCGGCGACACCTCGACCGGGTAGTCGATGATGAACGTCGGTTCCCAAAGCTGCGCTTCGGCCGTTTCCTCGAACAGCGCGAGCTGCAGTGCGCCGATGCCCGCGTTCAGGAACGCCGGCTGCGCGACGTCGACGCCGAAGCGCTTCAGTTCGGTGCGCAGGAACGCGTCGTCCGACAGTTGGCCGTCGGTGTACTGCGGCGCGTACTTCTGGATCGCCTGCGTGATCGTCAGGCGATGGAACGGCTTCGCGAGGTCGAGCTCGCGGCCCTGGTACTGGATCGTCGCGGTGCCGAGCGCATCGATCGCCGCCTGGCGAATCAGCTGCTCGGTGAAGTCCATCAGCCAGCGGTAGTCGGTGTACGCGGCGTAGAACTCCATCATCGTGAATTCCGGGTTGTGACGCGGCGACACGCCTTCATTCCGGAAATTACGGTTGATCTCGAACACGCGCTCGAAGCCGCCGACGATCAGGCGCTTCAGGTACAGCTCCGGCGCGATGCGCAGGAACATCTGCATGTCGAGCGCATTGTGATGCGTGACGAACGGCTTCGCGGCCGCGCCGCCCGGGATCGGGTGCAGCATCGGCGTCTCGACTTCCATGAAGTCGGCCGAATCCATGAATTTGCGAATCGACGCGATCGTCTTGGTGCGTGCGCGGAACGTGTCGCGCGTTTCCGGCGTGACGATCAGGTCGACGTAGCGCTGGCGGTAGCGCATTTCCTGGTCGGAGAGACCGTGGAACTTGTCCGGCAGCGGACGCAGCGCCTTCGACAGCAGGCGCAGTTCCTTGCACTGGACCGACAGCTCGCCCTTGTTGGTGCGGAACAGCACGCCGCGCGCGGCCACGATGTCGCCGAGGTCCCACTTCTTGAATGCGTCGTAGGTTTCCGCGCCGACGTCGTTCGGCGTCACGAAGAACTGGATCTGGCCCGACCCGTCCTGCACCGTCGCGAAGCTCGCCTTGCCCATCACGCGCTTGAGCATCATGCGGCCGGCAACCGACACCTCGACCGGGTTCGCTTCGAGCGCGGCCTTGTCCGAGTCGGCGAATTTCACCTGGAGATCGGCTGCGTGGTGCGTCGGCCGGAAATCGTTCGGGTAGGCGACGCCTTGCTCGCGCAAGGCGCGCAGCTTCTCGCGGCGCTCGGAGATGATCTGGTTTTCGTCCGCTGCGACGGCGGGCTGCGTTTGAGTCGGTTCGGTCATGATGGTCGGAATTCGGAGTGGGTGCGGCAACGCAAACGGGAAGGGCGGCGCGACCTGGCCAGGTGCGCGCCGCGGCGCTTACACGCCCTGTTTGAGGCTCGCGCTGATGAAGTCGTCGAGATCGCCGTCGAGCACCGCACGGGTGTTGCTCATTTCGACGTTCGTGCGCAGGTCCTTCACGCGGCTCTGGTCGAGCACGTACGAGCGGATCTGGTGGCCCCAGCCCACATCGGTCTTGCTCGATTCGAGCTTGTCCTGCTCGGCCTGGCGCTTGCGCATCTCGACTTCGTACAGGCGCGACTTCAGCATCGCCATCGCTTCCGCGCGGTTGCGGTGCTGCGAGCGGTCGTTCTGGCACTGCACGACGATGCCGGTCGGCATGTGCGTGATCCGCACCGCGGAGTCGGTCTTGTTGATGTGCTGGCCGCCGGCGCCCGATGCGCGGTACGTGTCGATGCGCAGGTCGGCCGGGTTGATCTCGACTTCGATCGAGTCGTCGATTTCCGGATAGACGAACACCGACGAGAACGACGTGTGGCGGCCGCCCGACGAATCGAACGGCGACTTGCGCACGAGACGGTGGATGCCCGTTTCGGTGCGCAGGAAGCCGTATGCGTATTCGCCCGAGACCTTGACCGTCGCGTTCTTGATGCCGGCGACGTCGCCGTCGGACTCTTCGAGCACCTCGGCCTTGAAGCCCTTGCGTTCGCAATAGCGCAGGTACTGGCGCAGCAGCATCGACGCCCAGTCGCACGCTTCGGTGCCGCCGGCGCCGGCCTGGATGTCGATGAAGCAGTTGTTCGGGTCGGCCGGGTTCGAGAACATCCGGCGGAACTCGATGTCGCCGACGCGTGCCTCGAGCTTCGCGGCATCGTCTTCCGACGCGACGAGCGTGTCCTCGTCGCCTTCCTCGCGGGCCAGCTCGAACAGGTCGAGCGCGTCGCGCAAGTCGCTATCGAGTGCCGTCAGCGTCGTGACGACGCCTTCGAGCAGCTTCTTCTCGCGACCGAGTGCCTGGGCGTTCTTCGAATCGTTCCAGACGTTCGGGTCTTCGAGTTCCTTGTTGACTTCGATCAGACGCGCTGCTTTGGCGTCGTAGTCAAAGATACCCCCGGAGCTCGCCCGCGCGGTTGCGCAGGTCGAGCAGGGAGCTTTCGATCGCGTTGAGACGTTCCGCTTCCATGATCGCTCGCTATTCTTGCTTCGTAAAAAAGCGGAATTATAGCCGATCGGCAGAGTTGCCCGGTGACGCGAATGGTGCTTGCATGCGTGCCGCGGCCTCGTCCGGCGCGGCGTGCGTGCGTCGGCGGGCACCGCGGGCCGGGCGGCTCGCGCTCAGCCGGCTGCGTGTTCGACGATCAACTGGACGCGCGTGACGCCGTTCCACGTGTCGGCGACGAGGCGGTACGCGATCAGCGCGCTCGCCGGCAGCGGCTCGGTGTGGTTGAACCAGATCGCGTTGAAGCGCTGGCGGCCGCGCGCAAGCTGCAGCTTCAGGTGCTTTTCCTTCACGAGCGACTGCGACACGACGTCGAATTCCCCGGAGAAAAGCGGGGCCGGAAAACCTTGCCCCCAGACGGCCTCGTCGAGCAGCCCGACGAACTGCGGCGTGAAGTACGCGTCCTCGAGTTCGCCGTCGGTCTCGATCACGCGGGCGAGCGCATCGTCGGACAGCCATTCGCGCGCGACGGCCTCGAACGCGGCCGCGAAGCGCGGCACGTTCTCGGTGTCGAGCGTGAGACCGGCCGCCATCGCATGGCCGCCGAACGCGACGATGAGGTCCGGTTCGCGTTTCGACACGAGGTCGAGCGCGTCGCGCAGGTGGAAGCCGGCGATCGACCGGCCCGACCCCTTGACCCGCTTGCCTTCGTCGTCCGCGTGCGCGAACGTGAACGACGGGCGGTGGAATTTTTCCTTGAGCCGTCCGGCGACGATGCCGATCACGCCCTGGTGCCACTCGGGGTTGAACAGCGTGATCGTGCACGCGTCGGCCGGGTCGACGTCGGCGAGATCGGCGAGCGCCTGCTGCTGCATGCCGGCCTCGATCTCGCGGCGCTCGCGGTTCATCACGTCGAGCTGCTGCGCGAGATCCCACGCGCGGCCGATGTCGTCGGTGATCAGGCATTCGATGCCGAGCGACATGTCGGACAGCCGCCCCGCGGCGTTGAGCCGCGGACCGAGGCCGAAGCCGAGGTCGAAGCCCGACGCGGTGCGCGCTTCGCGCGCGGCGGCGCGGAACAGCGCGGCGACACCCGGCTGCATGCGGCCGTTGCGGATGCGCTGCAGCCCCTGTGCGACGAGCACGCGATTGTTGCCGTCGAGCCGCACGACGTCCGCGACGGTGCCGAGCGCGACGAGGTCGAGCAGGCCGTCCAGGCGCGGCTCGGCTTCCTTGCTCGCGAATGCGCCGCGCCGGCGCAGTTCGGCGCGCAGCGCGAGCAGCACGTAGAACATCACGCCGACGCCGGCGATGTGCTTGCTCGGGAACGCGCAGCCGGGCTGGTTCGGGTTGACGATCGCGCGGGCGGCGGGCAGCGCGTCGCCGGGCAGGTGGTGGTCGGTCACGAGCACGTCGATGCCGCGCGCGTTCGCGGCTTCGACGCCCGCGACGCTCGCGATCCCGTTGTCGACGGTGATCAGCAGGTCGGGCTTGCGCGCGGCCGCGAGCTCGACGATCTCGGGCGTGAGGCCGTAGCCGTATTCGAAGCGGTTCGGCACCAGGTAGTCGATCTGCGCGCCGAACATCCGCAGGCCGCGCACCGCGACCGCGCAGGCGGTCGCGCCGTCGCAATCGTAGTCGGCGACGACGAGCAGGCGTCGTTTGTCGGCGATCGCGTCGGCGAGCAGCGACGCCGCGTCGGCGCAGCCTTTCAGCTCGGTAGGCGGGACGAGGCGCGCAAGCGCGGTCTCGATGTCGGTCGGGGACTGCACGCCGCGCGACGCATACAGGCGCGCGAGGACGGGATGCAGGCCGTGGCGCGCGAGCACTTCGGCGTCGGCGGGCGCGACGGGGCGGGTAACGATCCGGGTCATTCGGGGTCTGCTTGTTATTCGAACAGGGAGGCGAGCACACGGCGGCGCCAGAACTTGCGCAGGTCGCCGCGCGTCGCGTGCAGCGTCACGGAGCTCGTATCGCCGCACAGCGTGAAATCGACACTCGCCAACTCGCCGTTCTGCAGCGCGGCGAGCGCGGGCGCGAACCATTCGCGCTCGAGCGCGGCGAGCCCGTCGTGCCAGCGCGCCCAGTCCTGCTCGATGAATGGGGCGGTCAGCGTCGGCAGTTCGACGAGCGTTGCGCCGTCGGCGGCGGGCAGCGCGCCGAACGCGGCGGGTGGGGGGCCGGCTTCGGCTTGCGCGGCGCGCGCGAGGCCGAGCGCGGCGGGCGATGCGGACAGCACGCGCGCGAACGGCTTGCCGACCGGCTTCAGTGTGCCCTGCGCATGGAACCAGATCGAGTTGACGGCCGGCAGGCCGCGCGCCTCGCGGGCTTCGTTGACCGGGTGCTGGAACCACGCCATCTGCACTTCGTTCTGCAGTTTCATCCACATCCGCGAGCGTTCGCCCGTGTGTGCCTCGTGCGGCAGCCAGATCTCGATGTTGCGGCCGCTTGCGCGCAGCGGCGCGGCGCCGGCGAGCCGTGCGAGCTGTTCGCTCGACAGGTACCAGCGCGCGGGGTTCGGCGCTTCGAGCCGCACGCCGAGCTCCTCGATCAGCGGCCGCGCGACCGCGAGCAGCGCGGCCGCGTCGCCGTCGTCGAGCGCGAGCGCCGCCGGATCGACGAGCACCAGGTGATCGTGCGCGATTTCGACGTGGACGGGTTCGACGCATGCCCACGCTTGCGCGCCGGGTTCGCCGCCGTCCGCCAGCAACATGTAGGGCGCGAGTGGTGCCTCGTCCGCGGCGTTGCCCTGGGTCGCGCCGAACTGGCGGGCCAGCCAGCGCTCGTGCGGCAGCGTGCGCTGGAAGTCCTCGCCGGCCACGCGCTCGACGAGGCTCGCGCGGGCGAGCAACTTTTCGAGCGCGGGGCTGTCCAGCGTGTGCAGGGATGAGGCCGCGTCGGCGGCCGACGGCAGCGCGAACGGAACGAGAAAATGGAGGCGTCGGTCGTGCATGATGGTGCGCATTGTATGGCAAACTGCGCGCGTGATCGGGCCGGCAGACGGCCCGTTCGCGTCCGGCGGCCGTTTTTCGACCGCGCCCGGGCCGGTGGCCGCCGCCGGGCGGCGGTCCGGCCGCGGGGCGCCTTCCCGCCGTAACCAGTAGAAAGGATTCGCTTGAAACTTCCGTACGAATGGCAGATCGGCTGGCGCTATACGCGCGCCGGCAAACGCACGACCGGCAACGGCTTCATTTCCTTCATCGCCCTCGTGTCGATGCTCGGGATCGCGCTTGGCGTCGCGGCGCTGATCGTCGTGCTGTCGGTGATGAACGGCTTCCAGAAGGAGGTGCGCGACCGCATGCTGTCGGTGCTCGCGCACGTCGAGGTGTTCTCGCCGACGGGCTCGATGCCCGACTGGCAACTGACCGCGCAGGAAGCGCGCCGCAATCCGTCGGTGGTCGGCGCGGCGCCGTACGTCGACGCGCAGGCGCTGCTCACGCGCCAGGACGCGGTGAGCGGCGTGATGCTGCGCGGCGTCGAGCCGACGCTCGAGCCGCAGGTTTCCGACATCGGCAAGGACATGAAGGCCGGGCAGCTCGGCGCGCTCGTGCCGGGCCAGTTCGGCATCGTGCTCGGCGACGCGCTCGCCGGCAACCTCGGCGTGACGGTCGGCGACAAGGTCACGCTGGTCGCGCCCGAAGGCTCGATCACGCCGGCCGGGATGATGCCGCGTCTGAAGCAGTTCACGGTCGTCGGCGTGTTCGAGTCCGGCCACTACGAATATGACAGCACGCTCGCGATGATCAACATCCGCGACGCCGAGGCGCTGTTCCGGATGGCTGCGCCGACCGGCGTGCGGCTGCGGCTGACCGACATGCAGAAGGCGCCGCAGGTTGCGGTCGAGCTGTCGCATACGCTGTCGGGCAGCCTGTATATCCGCGACTGGACCCAGCAGAACAAGACGTGGTTCTCGGCCGTGCAGATCGAGAAGCGGATGATGTTCATCATCCTGACGCTGATCATCGCGGTGGCCGCGTTCAACCTCGTGTCGTCGCTCGTGATGACCGTGACCAACAAGCAGGCCGACATCGCGATCCTGCGCACACTCGGCGCGCAGCCGGGGTCGATCATGAAGATCTTCGTCGTGCAGGGCGTGACGATCGGCTTCGTCGGCACGGCGTCGGGCGTCGCGCTCGGCTGCCTGATCGCGTGGAGCATCCCGTGGCTGATCCCGATGATCGAACATCTGTTCGGCGTGCAGTTCCTGCCACCGTCCGTGTACTTCATCAGCGAGCTGCCGTCCGAACTCGTCGCGAGCGACGTGATCCGGATCGGGCTGATCGCATTCGCGCTGTCGGCCGTCGCGACGCTCTATCCGAGCTGGCGCGGCGCGAAGGTGAAGCCGGCGGAGGCGCTCCGCTATGAATGACCGCGCGACCGCATTCGCGGATTCAAAACAACACAACAGACAGGATTCGGCAGGTATGCAGCAATACGTGCTTCAGGCGCGCGGGATCACGAAGGCGTTCGTGCAGGGCGGCTTCAACGTGCAGGTGCTCAACAATACCGAGCTGACGGTGCGGCGCGGCGAGAAGCTCGCGGTCGTCGGCGCGTCGGGCTCCGGCAAGAGCACGCTGCTGCATGTGCTGGGCGGGCTCGACGAGCCGAGCGCGGGCGAGGTGTCGCTGCTCGGCAAGCCGTTTACGCAGCTCGCCGAGCGCGAGCGCAACGAATTGCGCAACCGCGCACTCGGCTTCGTCTACCAGTTCCATCACCTGCTGCCCGAGTTCACTGCGCTCGACAACGTCGCGATGCCGCTGCGCATCCGCCGGATGACGACCGAGGATGCGCGCGCGCAGGCCCAGGCGATGCTCGAACGCGTCGGTCTGGGCCCGCGTGCGAAACACCGGCCGGGTGAGTTGTCGGGTGGCGAGCGGCAGCGCGTCGCGATCGCGCGCGCGCTGGTCACGAAACCCGCGTGCGTGCTCGCCGACGAGCCGACCGGCAACCTCGACGGCACGACGGCAGACACGGTGTTCAACCTGATGCTCGAACTGTCCGAGACGCTCGAAACGAGCTTCGTGATCGTCACGCACGATCCCGATCTCGCCGCGCGCTGCGACCGCATCATGCGGCTGCGCGACGGCGTGCTGCACGAGGAGCCGGCGCTGCCGGTGTAAGCGAACGCCCCTGGCCGGGCCGTCGGGTTCGTCCCGGCGCGGCGCGAGGGGTACAGGAATGCCGTCATGTGGATCGATACGCATTGCCATCTCGATGCCGCCGAGTTCGACACCGACCGCGATGCGGTCGCGCGCGCGGCGCGCGCGGCCGGCGTGTCGCGTATCGTGATCCCGAGCATCGGGCGCGATAACTTCACGACGGTGCGCGAACTCGCGCAGCGCACGCCGGGTGCGGTCTATGCACTCGGCATCCATCCGATGTATACGCCGCACGCGCGCGACGAGGATCTCGACCGGCTGCGCATGGAGATCGAAGCGAGCCTCGACGATCCGCGCTTCGTCGCGATCGGCGAGATCGGCCTCGACTATTTCGTGCCGGGGCTCGACGAAGACCGGCAGCAGTTCTTCTACCAGGGGCAGCTGAAGCTGGCGCGCGAATTCGACCTGCCCGTGCTGTGCCACGTGCGCAAGTCGCAGGACCGCGTGCTCGCGGGGCTGCGCCGCTTCGGCGTGCGGCGCGGCATCGCGCATGCATTCAACGGCAGTTTCCAGCAGGCCGAAGCGTATCTCGCGCAGGGGCTGCATCTCGGCTTCGGCGGCAACGTGACATTCACGCGCGCGTTGCAGATCCGCCGGCTCGCCACGGAATTGCCGCTCGACGCGATCGTCGTCGAGACGGACGCGCCCGACATCGCACCCGAATGGGCGTACAAATCCCGCAACACGCCCGACCAGGTGCCGCGCATCGGCGACGTGCTAGCCGAACTGCGCGGTCTCGACGCCAGTTCACTCGGCCTATCCACTTCGGCCAACGCGCTCGCCGCGCTGCCGCGACTCGCACTTTCGTCCGCATAATCGTTTCCGGAAGGCGCCGCATTCGCAATGGCGGTGCCAGGTCGACGAGGAGGCGGGATGCGCGTGTGGTGGATCGCGTTTGCGCTCGGCGTCGTCGTGCTGCAGCGGCAGGCGGCGTTGCCGGGCGCGATCGCATGGACGGCCGGTGCGGTCGTGCTTGCCGGTTGCGCGGCCCTCGGAGCGTGGTGCATGCGCCGCCGGCGCACGCGCACGACCGTCGCGCTCGGATGGATGCTGTGCGCGTTCGCGGCCTGCGTGGCGGGGTTCGGTTATGCGGCGGCGCGGGCCGAATGGCGGCTGCGCGACAGCTTGCCCGTCGACTGGGAAGGGCGCGACATCGTCGTCACCGGCGTGATCCGGGGGCTGCCCGTCGTCGACGAGACGGGCGCACGGCTGCTGCTCGCGGTCGAGTCGAACGATGCGGGGCTGGCCCGTTTTCCGCCATTGATCCGGCTGTCGTGGCGCGCGTATGGCGCATCCGCGACGCGCGATCCGCTTCCCGAGCTGCGTGCCGCGCAGCGCTGGCGCTTCGTCGTGCGCCTGAAGCGCCCGCACGCCGAGGCCAATGCCGGCGTGCGCGACAGCGAGGCGGCGTGGCTCGCCGCCGGCATTCGCGCGATCGGTTATGTCAGCGCGCCGCGGCGGTCGGTATTGCTCGATGCGCACGCATCGGGTTGGCGTGCGTCGATCGATCGGCTGCGCGATGTACTGCGGGCACGCATCGGCGAGACGCTCGGTGTCGACGCCGGCCATCGCGGCATCGTCGCCGCGCTCGCGATCGGCGACCAGTCCGGCATCGGCGACGACGACTGGCGCGTGCTGCGCAACACGGGAACGAGCCACCTGGTCGCGATCTCCGGCCTGCACGTCGGGCTCGTCGGCGCGATCGCGGGTGGGCTCGTGTCGATGGCCTGGCGCCGGCTGCGCTGGCGTGCGCGGGCCGCAACACTCGTGTTGCCGGCGCCGTACGCGGCATCGCTTGCCGCGCTGGCGGCCGCGGCCGGCTATGCGGCGCTCGCCGGCTTCAACGTGCCGGCGCAGCGCGCGTGGTGGATGATCGCGGCCGGAGGCATCGCGTATCTGGCCGGGCGCAGCGTGCCGACGTCGGCGGTGCTGTGCGCGGCGCTCGGCGGCGTGCTGCTCGCCGATCCGTGGGCCGTGCTGTCGGCCGGGTTCTGGCTGTCGTTCGGAGCGGTGGCCGTGATCCTGCTGACCGTCGCCGGCTGGCGCGCGGCGCGCGAGGTCGACGCGCAACGCGAGGAGGGTGGCGACACGGCCGGCCCATCGAGCCGGTTGCGCGCGTGGGGCACGCGCGCCGCGCGCCGTATCGCCGAGGCCACGCGCGTGCAGTACGCGGTGACGATCGGTCTCGCGCCGCTGACGGCGGCGTGGTTCGCGCAGATCTCGCTGTCGGGCCCGTTCGGCAATGTGTTCGCGATTCCGTGGGTGAGCACGGTCGTGACGCCGATCGTGCTGGCCGGCATCGCGCTGCCCGCGCCGCTCGATGCGTATGCATTCCGGCTTGCGCATGCGGCGCTCGAACCGATGATGACGCTGCTCGGGTACCTCGCCGACTGGCCGGCTGGCGTGTTCTGGCTGCGCATGCCCGACTGGCCGGTGCTGGCGCTTGCATGCGTGGGCGTCGCATGGGCGCTGATGCCGCGCGGCTGGCCGTTGCGCTGGGCGGCGCCGCTCACGTGGCTACCGCTCGTCGCGCCGGCACCCGATGCGCCGCCGCCAGGCGGCTTCCGGCTGACCGTGCTCGACGTCGGGCAGGGCGCGTCGGTGCTGGTCGAGACCGCGCGCAGAACCTTGCTGTTCGATGCGGGGCCGGGCGCGGAGTCGACGCATGCCGGTGCGCGGATCGTCGCGCCGGCGTTGCGCTCGCGCGGCATCGCGGTGATCGATTCGCTGGTGCTCAGTCACGCGGACGCCGATCACGCGGGCGGCGCGCCGGCCGTCTATGCGGCAACCGACGTGCGCCAGCTGCTGGCCGGCATTGCGCCGACGAGCCGGCTGTGGCGCGACGCGACGGCCGCCGGCGTCGCCGACCGGCTGCCTTGTGCGGCCGGGCAGCGCTGGACCTGGGACGGCGTCGTCTTCACGATGCTCTGGCCACCGGGCGGCCCGGGCGCGGGCTCGTCGAACGGGCAATCGTGCGTGCTGCGCGTCGACGCGGGCGGCACGTCCGCGCTGCTGACGGGCGACATCGAAGCACGCACCGAGCGCCAGCTCGTGGACGCCGCGCGCGACGCGCTGGCCGCGCAGATCCTGGTCGTTCCGCACCACGGCAGCCGCACGTCGTCGGTCGAGCCTTTCCTCGATTCGGTCGGGCCGCGCGTCGCGGTATTTCCTGTAGGCTATCGCAATCGTTTCGGGCATCCGCACCGGACCGTCCTCGCGCGCTACGAGGCGCGCGGGATTCCGCTGCCGCGCACCGATCGCGACGGCGCCGTGCGGTTCGACGTCGCGCCGGCCGACGGCGGGTTTGCATTCGAGCGGTATCGCGACGTACGGCGAGGGTACTGGATGGACCGTTGAGCGGGGCGAGGGCCGGTTTATAAAGAATGCGTGAGACCCGCGCAAAGTGCCGGAGCACTGGCCCGGCAGAACGCGAAGCATGGGACGGGAGTAAGTGCCGAAGCACTAACTCCCGTCGACAAAGGAGACATCGGCGTTTGAAGGACATCCTCCACTTCTCGCATGCGAACGGCTTTCCGGCGTCGACGTACCGGACGATCTTCGCCGAACTGGCCGACGACTACGAGCTGCGCTACATCGAACGGATCGGCCACGACCGCCGCTACCCGGTGACGCGCGACTGGCCGCATCTCGTCGAGCAACTGCTCGACGACATCGGCAGCCGCTACGAGCGTCCCGTCTGGCTCGTCGGCCATTCCCTCGGCGGCTACCTGTCGCTGATGGCCGCGCTGAAGAAGCCGCAATGGGTGCGCGGCGTCGTGATGATCGATTCGCCGATCATCGCGGGCTGGCGTGCCGGCGCGTTGCGCGCGAGCCAGTGGGCAGGGCTCGACGAGCGGCTGTCGCCGGCCGCCGCGACGCGCAACCGGCGCACGCACTGGGTGAGCCGCGACGAAGTCTGGCGGCACTTCCGCGAGAAGCCCGCGTTCGCGCGCTGGGACGAACGGATGCTGGCCGACTACATCGACTACGGCATTCCGCAGGCCGGCGCCGACGGCGAGCGCGCGCTCGCGTTCGATCGGCAAGTCGAATACCTGATCTACCGGACGCTGCCGCACACGCTCGGCCCGCGGCTCGCGCACGGCGCGCCGGTGCCGATCGGTTTTCTCGCCGGCACGCGTTCGCGCGAGGTGCGGCAGGTCGGGCTCGACGCGACACGCCGTGCGGCGCGCGGCCGCGTCGAATGGCTCGAGGGCAGCCACCTGTTCCCGATGGAGCGGCCGCTCGAGACCGCCCGCGCATTGCAGCGGATGCTGAATTCGCTGAAGGCGGAGGAGGGCGGTGTGTCGCAGGGCGGCGCCCCGCTCGCGAAGCGCGCCTGACGCTTCGCTCGGCGGTCCGGTACGCGCCGCGGCGGGTGCGGCCGCGCCGACCGGCCGGCCGGTTCGCCCCCGGCTCACGGTTGGCGCGGGTCCGCCCGAAAGGGCGCGATCATCACGTCAGTTGCTGAGAAAAGGGCGGGCTTTACGGTATAATCCGTTTTTCCCGCGAGCATCCAGCGATGACCAAATATGTTTTCGTCACCGGCGGCGTAGTTTCTTCCCTTGGCAAGGGTATTGCCGCCGCTTCCCTCGCCGCGATCCTCGAATCGCGCGGTCTGAAAGTCACCCTCCTCAAACTCGATCCCTACATCAACGTCGACCCCGGCACGATGAGCCCGTTCCAGCACGGCGAAGTGTTTGTGACGGAAGACGGGGCGGAGACGGACCTTGACCTCGGCCACTATGAGCGCTTCATCAGCACGAAGATGCGCAAGGCCAACAACTTCACGACCGGCCAGATCTACGAATCGGTGATCCGCAAGGAACGCCGCGGCGACTATCTCGGCAAGACCGTTCAGGTGATTCCGCACATCACGAACGAGATCCAGGCGTTCATCGAGCGCGGGGCCGCATCGGCCACCTGCGGCGAGCCGGATGTCGCGATCGTCGAGATCGGCGGCACGGTCGGCGACATCGAGTCGCTGCCGTTCCTTGAAGCCGCGCGCCAGATGAGCCTGCGCCTCGGCCGCAACAGCGCGTGCTTCGTGCACCTGACGCTCGTGCCGTACGTCGCGACGGCCGGCGAGCTGAAGACGAAGCCGACCCAGCACAGCGTGCAGAAGCTGCGCGAGATCGGCATCCTGCCGCACGTGCTGCTGTGCCGCGCGGATCGCCGCATCCCCGACGACGAATCGAAGAAGATCTCGATGTTCTCGAACGTGCCGGAAGACGCCGTGATCTCGGTGTGGGACGCCGACAGCATCTACAAGATTCCGCAGATGCTGCACGACCAGGGCCTCGACAAGATCATCTGCGACGAGCTGAAGCTGACGCCGCACGATGCCGACCTGAGCATGTGGTCGGAGCTCGTCGAGAAGCTGGAGAACCCGAAGCACGAAGTGACGATCGGCATGGTCGGCAAGTACGTCGACCTGACCGAATCGTACAAGTCGCTGATCGAGGCGCTGCGTCACGCGTCGCTGCACACGTCGACGAAGGTCAACATCGAGTACATCGACTCGGAAGAGATCGAGACGAACGGCGTCGACAGTCTTAAGCACCTCGACGCGGTGCTGGTCCCGGGCGGTTTCGGCCGTCGCGGCACCGAAGGCAAGATCGCGGCGATCCGCTATGCGCGCGAGGCGAAGGTGCCTTATCTCGGCATCTGTCTCGGCATGCAGCTCGCGGTGATCGAGTTCGCGCGCGACGTCGTCGGCCTGAAACAGGCGAACAGCACGGAATTCGATCCGGACACGCCGGAACGCGTGGTCGCGCTGATCACCGAGTGGTACGACCGCGACGGCAAGGTCGAGACGCGCACCGAGGAATCCGATCTCGGCGGCACGATGCGCCTCGGCTCGCAGCGCTGCCCGATCAAGCCCGGCACGATGGCGGAAGAAATCTACGGCAAGGACGTGAACGAGCGTCATCGCCACCGTTATGAAGTCAATAACCGCTTCGTGCCCCAGCTCGAAAGCGGCGGCCTTATCATCAGCGCGCGTACCCCGAGCGAGGATCTGCCGGAAATGATGGAACTGCCGCGCTCGATGCACCCGTGGTTCGTCGGCGTTCAGTTCCACCCGGAATTCACGTCCACGCCGCGTGACGGTCATCCCCTGTTCAAGTCGTTCGTCGAAGCCGCGCTCGCCAACAAGCAAGCGCGCGGAGTGAAAGCATGAAGCTGTGCGATTTCGAGGTCGGTCTCGACAAGCCTTTTTTCCTGATCGCGGGTACCTGCGTCGTCGAATCGGAGCAAATGACGATCGACACGGCGGGCCGCCTGAAGGAGATCTGCGAGAAGCTGAACGTTCCGTTCATCTACAAGTCGTCCTACGACAAGGCGAATCGCAGCTCGGGCAAGTCGTTTCGCGGCCTCGGAATGGACGAGGGCCTGCGGATCCTGTCCGAGGTGAAGCGCCAGCTCGGCCTGCCGGTGCTGACCGACGTGCATTCGATCGAAGAGATCGAGCAGGTCGCGTCGGTCGTCGACGTGCTGCAGACGCCCGCGTTCCTGTGCCGCCAGACCGATTTCATCCACGCGTGCGCGCGCTCGGGCAAGCCCGTCAACATCAAGAAGGGCCAGTTCCTCGCGCCGCACGACATGAAGAACGTGATCGACAAGGCGCGCGACGCGGCGCGTGAAGCGGGGCTGTCGGAAGACCGCTTCATGGCGTGCGAACGCGGCGTCTCGTTCGGCTACAACAATCTCGTGTCGGACATGCGTTCGCTCGCGATCATGCGCGAAACGAACGCGCCCGTCGTATTCGATGCGACCCACTCGGTGCAACTGCCGGGCGGGCAGGGTACGAGCTCGGGCGGCCAGCGCGAATTCGTGCCGGTGCTCGCGCGTGCGGCGGTCGCGACGGGCGTCGCGGGCCTCTTCATGGAAACGCACCCGAATCCGGCCGAGGCGAAGTCGGACGGCCCGAACGCGGTGCCGCTGAACCGGATGGGCGCGCTGCTGGAGACGCTCGTCACGCTCGACCAGGCGGTGAAGCGTAATCCGTTCCTGGAAAACGATTTCAATTAAAGATCGAATGAACCTTGCGACGGCTTCGCGCGTCAGTAGCGAAAGCGGTTCCGGCACGCACGCCGTCGCAGTTTGAAGAATCCATCGTCATTCTCAGAGGAAACCCATGAGTGCAATCGTAGATATCATCGGCCGCGAGATTCTGGATTCGCGCGGCAACCCCACCGTCGAATGCGACGTGCTGCTCGAATCGGGCACGATGGGCCGCGCGGCGGTGCCGTCGGGCGCGTCCACGGGCTCGCGTGAAGCGATCGAACTGCGCGACGGCGAAGCCGGCCGCTACAACGGCAAGGGCGTGCTGAAGGCAGTCGAGCACATCAACACCGAAATCTCCGAAGCCATCATGGGCCTCGACGCGTCGGAACAGGCGTTCCTCGACAAGACGCTGCTCGAGCTGGACGGCACCGACAACAAGTCGCGCCTCGGCGCGAACGCGATGCTGGCCGTGTCGATGGCCGTCGCGAAGGCTGCCGCCGAAGAGGCAGGCCTGCCGCTGTACCGCTACTTCGGCGGTTCGGGCGCGATGCAACTGCCGGTGCCGATGATGAACATCGTCAACGGCGGTGCGCACGCGAACAACAGCCTCGACATCCAGGAATTCATGATCGTCCCGGTCAGCCAGCCGACGTTCCGTGAAGCCCTGCGTTGCGGCGCGGAAGTGTTCCACGCACTGAAGAAGATTCTGAGCGACCGCGGCATGAGCACGGCAGTCGGCGACGAAGGCGGTTTCGCACCGAACTTCGGCAGCAACGACGAGTGCCTGTCGACGATCCTCCAGGCAATCGAGAAGGCCGGTTACCGTGCGGGCGAGGACGTGCTGCTCGCGCTCGACTGCGCCGCATCCGAGTTCTACCACGACGGCAAGTACCAGCTCGCGGGCGAAGGCCTGCAACTGTCGTCGGCCGAATTCACCGACTACCTGGCGACGCTCGCCGACAAGTTCCCGATCGTGTCGATCGAGGACGGCATGCACGAAAGCGACTGGGAAGGCTGGAAGCTGCTGACCGACCGCCTCGGCAAGAAGGTGCAGCTCGTCGGCGACGACCTGTTCGTCACGAACACGCGCATCCTGAAGGAAGGCATCGAGAAGGGCATCGCGAACTCGATCCTCATCAAGATCAACCAGATTGGTACGCTGACCGAAACGTTCGCGGCGATCGAAATGGCGAAGCGCGCGGGCTACACGGCCGTGATCTCGCACCGCTCGGGCGAAACGGAAGATTCGACGATCGCGGACATCGCGGTCGGCCTGAATGCCGGTCAGATCAAGACGGGTTCGCTGTCGCGCAGCGACCGCATCTCGAAGTACAACCAGCTGCTGCGCATCGAGGAAGATCTCGGCGACATCGCGAGCTACCCGGGTAAATCGGCTTTCTATAACCTGCGCTAACGCGCTAATATCGGGTTCGTCATATCGACGCCGCTCTGTGCACGTGCGCGGAGCGGCGCTTCTTATATCTGCGTCTCTTACATGCGGCTTGTCACTGTCGTCCTGATTGCCTTGCTGGCGCTCATTCAGTACCCCCTATGGTGGGGACACGGCGGCTGGCTGCGGGTGCATGAATTGCGTCAGCAGCTCGGCGACCAGCTCCAGAAGAATGCGGACGAGAAGCTGCGCAACGAGCGGACCGCAGGCGAAGTGCAGGATCTGCAGAGCGGTACCGCGGCTATCGAGGAGCGCGCGCGCTACGAGATGGGCATGGTGAAGGACGGCGAGGTATTCGTGCAGTTCGTGTCGCCGAATGCACCGGCGGTGCCGCTGAACAACACGCCTTCGAACACGTCGACGCGCGGTGCCGTGTCGGCGGCGCCGGTGCGTGTCGTGCCGAATCCGCAGTCGATGGCGAAGCCGTCGCGGCATCATGGCGGCGACAAGGGCAAGGCCGCGCATCACTGAGTGCGGCAGCTCGAACCCATTGAAAAAGCGCGGGAAATGCCGCGCTTTTTTATTTCCTGCCAGTGTTCAATCGGCCGGGCGATCGCTTACCACCACCAGCCCGGGTAGCCGTAGCCGATGCCCGTTCCCCAGCGATTTCCCCATCCGCCGTAATACCCGCCATAGACGGTCACGGGTGGCGGCGAGTAATAGGCCCACGCGCGCGCGGCCGCTTCGGCCGCCATCGCGCTGTTCTGTTCGCGCAGCACCTGCCGGTCGATCTCGTCGTAGCGCTTGCGTTCGGCGCTCGACAGCACGGGCGGCTGGCCGCCCGACGCGCCCGGTTCGGGCAGGCGGCTCAGGATCGTGGAGGATGGCGGCGGCATCGCGCAGCCGGCCAGCGCGAGCGTGCCGGCGGCAACGCTCGTCAGGACGATGGTGCGAAACGGGCGATTCATGTGTTTCTCCTGCAGCGCGCCGACGGCGGGAAGCGGCTTGCGCCGAAGGCCGAGCCTCCGGCGCCTGAGCCATGCGTGCGACGCATGTGCGCATTATGCGCCCGTGCCCGGACGGCGGGCATCGGGCGCGCCGCTCAGTGACGCTGGCCGGTCGCCGGCGCGATGCCGGTCTCGACGCCGGGCGCCGCGAACAACTGCGCGACGTCGACGGGATCGAATTCGTAGCGCTGGTTGCAGAACTCGCAGTGGATCTCGACGTGGCCGCGCTCGACGATCACGCTGTCGACTTCGTCGCGGCCGAGCATGCGCAGCATCGCACCGACCTTCTCGCGCGAGCAGGAGCACTGAAAGCGCGTGCCGGCCGGTTCGAAGTGCTGCACGTTCTCCTGCCAGAACAGCCGGCGGAACACGACTTCCGGTTCGACCTCGAGCAGTTCCTGTGCGGACAGCGTGCCGCCGAGCGTGCAGACGCGCTCCCACGTGTCGATATCGGTTTCGGCGTTGCGCGGCACGATGCCGCCGTCACCCGGCAGCTTCTGCAACAGCATGCCGACCGCACGGTCGCGATCGGCCGCGAGCCACAGCCGCGTGTCGAGCTGCTCGGAGTGGTGCATGTAATGCTCGAGCACCTGCGATACCGATTCGAGCGGGCCGTCGACACCGTTCAGCGGCACGATGCCCTGGTACGGCTGCTGGCCCGGCAGCTTGTCGGCCGGGTCGAGCGTGATCACGCAGCGGCCGTGGCCGCTCGCGTTGACGAGCGACGCGAAACTCGTGTCGTCGCCGATCGTTTGCGCCGCGTCGCCGGAGAACTTCGCGGTGGCCCGCATCGACAGATCCGAACCGCACTGGACGACCAGCATCTGGACCGGCCCGTCGCCGAAGATCTGCATGATCAGGGTGCCGTGGAATTTCAGGTTCGCGGACAGCAGCGCGCACGCGGCCATCATCTCGCCGAGCACCGTGCGCACGGGGGCAGGGTAGTCGCGGCGGGCGAGCACTTCCTGCCACGTATTGCGCAGCGAAACGATCTCGCCGCGCACGGGCGCCGCATTGAACATGAATTTCTGTAACTGGTCGCTCACTCTTCTTCCTTGAAATCGCGCGAATCACCCGATCCGCACGAGTTGCTCCTTGAAATGCGCACGCCGCTCGACGTATGTCTTCGCGTTCGCGCGCAGCCGCGCGATGTCTTCTGCCGACAACTCGCGCACGACTTTCGCCGGTGCGCCGAGAATCAGCGAGTTGTCCGGGAACGTCTTGCCTTCCGTCACGACCGCGCCGGCACCAACCAGACAGTTGCGGCCGATGACCGCTCCATTCAAGACCACCGCCTGAATACCGATCAGCGAACCTTCGCCGATCGTGCAGCCGTGCAGCATTGCCTGGTGCCCGATCGTCACGTTTTCGGCAATCGTCAGCGGAAAACCCGGGTCCGTGTGCAGTACCGCGCCTTCCTGGACGTTGCTGCCGGCGCCGACCGCAATCGTCTCGTTGTCGCCGCGTATCGTCGCGCCGAACCAGACGCTCGCGTTTTCGTCGAGCACGACCTTGCCGATGATGGCCGCCGTATCGGCGACGAATACGCTTTCGTGGATCGTCGGGGCTGTATCGCCCAGCTTGTAGATCGTCACGGAGTCTCCTTGTCTCTTCGAGGATGGGCGCCGGTAGAATGGCGCGTCTGGTTTGCCCGGCGCATTGCGCCGCGGAACGATCGCATATTGTAAACCGTCGCGTGCGTGTGCTCCCGCGATGCGCGTGCAGGGTGTCCCCGTTTATGAGCATCGAGTCTTCTTCTTTCGGTCATGCGCCGGTTTGCGTGCGCCGCGCCGCGCTCGACGCGCTGCGCGCATCCGAACCCGCGGCCAAGGCCGCGCAGGTGCGCTCGCTGTACGACGCGCTGCTGGCCGGGCAGGCCGCGATCGCACCGTCGCTCGACCTGCGCGAACCCGCCGATCTGCCCGGGCGCCCGGCGCGCCCGGCGCTGGTCGAGCCGCGCCAGCTCGAGCGACGCAGCATGCGTTCGCCCGAAGGGCGCGCGGTGCTGCTGCACGCGCTCGCCCATATCGAATTCAATGCGATCAATCTGGCGCTCGATGCGGTCTGGCGCTTTGCGGGCCTGCCGGACGCCTTTTATGCGGACTGGCTGAAGGTCGCGGCCGAGGAGGCCTATCACTTCACGCTGCTGTCCGACCGGCTGGCGGCATTCGGGCATGCATACGGCGATTTTCCCGCGCACAACGGGCTGTGGGAGATGTGCGAGCGGACCCGGGGCGACGTGCTTGCGCGCATGGCGCTCGTGCCGCGCACGCTCGAGGCCCGCGGGCTCGATGCTTCGCCGCCGATCCGCGCGCGGCTCGCGCAGGCGGGCGATGACGCGTCGGCCGCGATCCTCGACGTGATCCTGCGCGACGAAGTCGGTCATGTCGCGATCGGCAACCGCTGGTTCCGGTATTTGTGCGACGCAACCGGCCGCGATCCGGTGCCGGCCTACCGTCAGCTCGCCGAGCAATACCATGCGCCACGGCTGCGTGGCCCGTTCAACTTCGATGCGCGTCGCGATGCCGGATTCGAGCAGGCCGAACTCGATGAACTGGCCGCGCAGGACGCAGCAGACGGAAGCGCAGTGCGTTAGCCGGATCGCGTTTCGCGTTCGGCAGCGTGTGTCTGCCGCGAGGTCGGCTTGCTCGCCCGGCTGGTGGCGGTTCCCGGCGGACCCTTGAGCGACTCGGCCGCTAGAGCTTGACCTCGAATGCCGGTCGCCTGAACGGAGGCGCCACCGCTATAATCGAACGATCATTCTTTTTTCTGGCGGCCGCAATGAGTGCATCGAGTTCTGTTTCCGATTTCGTCACGGTGCGCGGCGTGAAGCTGCATGTGCGGCGCTGGGGCCGGCCCGATGCGCCGACGCTGTTCATGTTGCACGGCTGGATGGACGTCGCGGCGTCGTTCCAGTTCGTCGTCGATGCGCTCGCGGGCGACTGGCAGGTGATCGCACCCGACGCGCGCGGCTTCGGGCTGTCCGACTGGCCGGTCGCGCGGCAGGGCGGCGGCCACTACTGGTTCCACGAATACCTGGGCGATCTCGATGCGCTCGTCGACCACTATGCGCCGACCGGCGAAGTCAACCTGGTCGGGCACAGCATGGGCGCGAACGTCGTGTGCCTGTACGCGGGCGCGCGGCCGGAACGCGTGCGGCGCGTGGTCGACCTCGAGGGTTTCGGGCTCGCGCCCGCGCGGGCCGAGCAGGCGCCGCGCCGGCTGCGCGGCTGGCTGGACGAACTGCGCGAGCCGCCCGCGCTGCGCCCGTACGCGTCCCTCGACGACGTGGCGGCGCGCCTGACCAGGACCAATCCGCGGCTCGACCCGCACCGCGCCGCATTCCTCGCCGCGCACTGGTCCAAGCGTGGCGACGACGGCCTTTACCACCTGCTCGCGGACCCCGCGCACAAGGTGCCCGGCCCGCTGCTATACCGGCTCGACGAGGTGATGGCCACCTGGACGCAGGTGCGCGCGAAGGTGCTGCACGTCGAGGCCGTCAATTCGCCGACGCTCGCGCACCTCGCCGGCGACATCCCGCTGTCGGAATTCAAGGCGCGTTTCAACGCGTTCCCCGACTGGCGCGAGAAGCTCGTCGAGGATGCCGGCCACATGGTGCATCACGACCAGCCCGAGCAGATCGCGGCGCTGATCGAGGCGTTCTGCGCGTAGGCGCGCGACGGCGGGGCAGGCCGGCGGCGCAATTGCCGCATTGCAGTAGAATGAAGCCTTATCTGCCAAGCCGACAATGAACGCTGATCTCCACTGCCATTCGAATGTTTCCGACGGGTTGCTGTCGCCTGCCGACGTCGCGCGCCGTGCCCATGCCGGCGGCGTGACCCTGTGGGCGCTGACCGACCACGACGAGATCGGCGGCCAGGCGGCGGCGCGCAGCGAGGCGGAGGCGCTCGGCATGCGTTACCTGAGCGGCGTCGAGATTTCGGTCACGTGGGCATCGCGCACGGTGCACATCGTCGGCCTGAACATCGATCCCGCGAACCCGGCGCTCGTCGACGGCCTGTACCGCACGCGCCACGGCCGCGCCGCGCGCGCGCTGGCGATCGGCGCGCAGCTCGAGACGCTCGGCATCCCCGGTGCGTACGAAGGCGCGCTGAAGTACGTATCGAATCCCGACCTGATCTCGCGCACGCACTTCGCGCGGTTTCTCGTCGAGCACGGCCACGCCGAATCGACGTCCGACGTGTTCGACCGCCTGCTCGGCGACGGCAAGCCCGGGTTCGTCCCGCATCGCTGGGCGACGCTGTCCGACGCGGTCGGGTGGATTCGCGCGGCGGGCGGCGAGGCCGTGGTCGCGCATCCGGGCCGTTACCGCTATACGCCCGTCGAATTCGACGCGTTCTTCGGCGAGTTCATCGATCTGGGCGGCCGCGCGATCGAGGTCATCACGGGCAGCCACACGCCCGACCAGTACCGCGAATACGCGGACGTTGCCCGCCGCTTCGGCTTCGAGGTGTCGCGCGGCTCGGATTTCCATGCGCCGGGCGAGGGCCGCGTCGAGCTCGGCGGCCTGCCGCCGCTGCCGTCCGACCTGACACCGGTCTGGGAGCGCTGGCTCTGACGCCGGGCGGCCGCCCGCCGCCCGCGTTGTGGTCGACGCGCGCATCCGACTTCTCCCTCTTTACGTGCTTTCATGTCCCAGTTCTTCAGGATTCATCCGGATAATCCGCAGCCGCGCCTGATCAAGCAGGCCGTGGAGATCATCGGCAAGGGCGGTGTGGTCGCGATGCCGACCGATTCGAGCTATGCGCTCGCGTGCCATCTCGACGACAAGGATGCGGTCGAGCGGGTGCGCCGGATTCGCGGCCTCGACGAGAAACAGCACCTGTCGCTGCTCGTGCGCGACCTGTCGGAGCTCGCCAACTTCGCGATGGTCGACAACCGCCAGTACCGGCTGATCAAGTCGGTGACGCCGGGCCCGTACGTATTCATCCTGCAGGCGACGAAAGAAGTGCCGCGCCGGCTGTCGCACCCGTCGCGCAAGACGATCGGGCTGCGCGTGCCCGATCACGCGATCACGCTCGCGTTGCTGGAATCGCTCGGCCAGCCGCTGCTCGGCACGACGCTGATCCTGCCGCCTGACGACGAGCCGCTCAACGATCCCGACGACATCCGTGCGCGGCTCGAGAAGCAGGTCGACCTCGTGATCGACGGCGGCGCGTGCCCGCGCGAGCCGTCGACGGTGATCGACCTGACCGGCGACGAGCCGGAGCTCGTGCGCGCGGGGCGCGGCGCGCTCGAACCGTTCGGACTCTCGGCCGCGTAAGCGCGCGCCGTTCCATTTTTGCGCGAGTGCGCTTGTTACAATAACGCGATATGGATGCTTCCCTGATACAGACCATCGCCGTCTACGCGCTGCCCGTGATCTTCGCGATCACGTTGCACGAGGCCGCGCACGGCTACGCCGCCCGCCTGCTCGGCGACAACACCGCCTACATGATGGGGCGCGTGTCGTTCAATCCGATGCGCCACATCGATCCGATCGGCACGATCGCGATCCCGCTCGCGATGTATTTCCTGACGGGCGGCGCGTTCCTGTTCGGCTATGCGAAGCCGGTGCCGGTTTCGTTCGGCAACCTGCGCGATCCGCGCTGGGGCAGCCTGTGGGTAGCGCTCGCCGGCCCGGCCTGCAACTTCGTGCAGGCGCTGATCTGGGGCCTGCTGACTCTCGTGCTGCCCGCGGTCGGCGTCGACGAGCCGTTCTTCACTCGGATGGCGTTTGCCGGCGTCAGCGCGAACCTCGTGCTCGGCGTGCTGAACCTGTTTCCGCTGCCGCCGCTCGACGGCGGCCGCATCCTGGCGGCGCTGCTGCCGCCGAAGCAATCGATCGTGCTGTCGCGCATCGAGCCGTACGGTTTCATCATCGTCCTCGTGCTGGTCGCGACGGGCGTGCTGACGAACTTCTGGCTGCGCCCGCTCGTCAACGTCGGCTACGCCGTGCTGAGCGCCATCCTGTCCCCATTCGCCTCGCTTTTCTAACGACAATCATGTTCCCAGAACGTATTTTCTCCGGCATGCGACCCACCGGGTCGCTGCACCTCGGTCATTACCACGGCGTGCTGAAAAACTGGGTGAAACTGCAGTCCGAGTACCCGTGCTTCTTCTGCGTCGTCGACTGGCATGCGTTGACGACGCACTACGAGACTCCCGAGGTCATCGAGAAGAACGTGTGGGACGTGCTGATCGACTGGCTCGCGTCCGGCATCGATCCGGCGCAGGCGACGCTGTTCATCCAGAGCAAGGTGCCCGAGCATGCGGAACTCGCGCTGCTGCTCGGCATGAGCACGCCGCTCGGCTGGCTTGAACGCGTGCCGACCTACAAGGAGCAGATGGAGAAGCTGAAGGACAAGGACCTGTCGACCTACGGCTTCCTCGGCTATCCGGTGCTGATGGCCGCCGACATCCTGCTGTATCGCGGCTCGCTCGTGCCGGTCGGCGAGGATCAGGTGCCGCACGTCGAGATGACGCGCGAGATCGCGCGCCGCTTCAACTACCTGTACGGCCGTGAGCCCGGTTTCGAGGAGAAGGCGCTCGACGCCGCGAAGAAGCTCGGCGGCAAGCGCGCGAAGCTCTATCACGAGCTGCGCAACGCGTATCAGCAGGAAGGCGACGACGAGGCGCTCGAGCAGGCGCGTGCGATGCTGCAGGAATCGCAGAGTCTGTCGATGAGCGACCGCGAGCGCCTGTTCGGCTATCTTGAAGGCGCGCGCAAGATCATTCTCGTCGAGCCGCAGGCGCTGCTGACCGAAGCGTCCCGGATGCCGGGCCTCGACGGGCAGAAGATGTCCAAGTCGTACGGCAACACGATCGGCCTGCGTGAAGACGCCGACACGATCACGAAGAAGGTCCGCACGATGCCGACCGATCCGGCGCGCGTGCGCCGCACCGATCCGGGCGACCCCGACAAGTGCCCGGTGTGGCAGCTGCATCAGGTCTATACGGACGAAACGACGCACGAGTGGGTGCAGCAGGGCTGCCGCTCGGCGGGCATCGGCTGCCTCGACTGCAAGCAGCCGGTCGTCGAAGGCATCCTGCGCGAGCAGCAGCCGATGCTCGAGCGCGCGCAGAAGTACATGGACGATCCGTCGCTGCTGCGCGCGATCGTCGCGGACGGTTGCGACAAGGCGCGCAAGTACGCGACGGAAACGATGCGCGACGTGCGCGACGCGATGGGCCTGTCGTACAACTGATCCGGTCCGCGCGCATGAACGAATCCGTCATCGCCGCCACGGGCGGCCACGTCGCACCGGCCGAGCCGTCGCGCTGGGTCGCCCGGTGGTCGCGGCTCGTCCCGGCGGGCGGCGCGGTGCTCGACGTCGCCGCGGGCGGCGGCCGCCATGCGCGCTGGTTCGCGTCGCACGGGCATCCGGTCGTCGCGCTCGACCGCGACCCGGCCGCGCTGGCCGCGTTGCGCACGATCTCGGGCGTCGATGCCCGCGACGCCGATCTCGAAGGCGCGCCGTGGCCGCTGCCGGCCGGCGAGCGGTTCGCCGCCGTGATCGTCACCCATTATTTGCATCGCCCGCTCTGGCCCCATCTACTCGATGCGGTGGCTCCGGGCGGCGTGCTCGTCTACGAAACTTTCGCGCAAGGAAACGAAACGGTCGGCAAACCGTCCAACCCCGCGTTCCTGCTCGCCCCGGGCGAGCTGCTGGACGCCGTGCACGGCCGCCTGCGGGTGGTCGCGTACGAGGATGGTTACGTCGCCGCGCCGCGCGAGGCGTTCGTCCAGCGTCTCTGCGCAGTGCGCGAGGGCGCGACCCCGAAGGCGGGGGCGGGAATTCCACGTTACGAACTGCCCGGCTAATCCGCTACAATCTCAACGTTTACCGGTACACAATCAATCGCGTTTCATGGCTAACGGCACCCAAGACGGCATTCAAATCCGCGGCAGCATCCCCGCGATCGTCACCCCGATGCTCGAAGACGGCAGTCTCGACCTGCCGGCGTTTCGCAAACTGATCGACTGGCACATCGCGGAAGGCACCGATGCGCTCGTCGTGGTCGGTACGAGCGGCGAGTCGGCAACGCTCAACGTCGAAGAGCACATCCTGATGATCCGCACGGCGGTCGAGCATGCGGCGAAACGCATCCCGATCATCGCGGGCGCGGGCGGCAACTCGACCGCGGAGGCGATCGAGCTGACGAAGCACGCGAAGTCGGTCGGCGCGGACGCGACGCTGCAGGTCGTGCCGTACTACAACAAGCCGACGCAGGAAGGCATGTACCGTCACTTCAAGACGATCGCTGAAGCTGTCGACCTGCCGGTGATCCTGTACAACGTGCCGGGCCGCACGGTTGCCGATATGGCGAACGAGACGACGCTGCGCCTCGCGCAGGTGCCGGGCATCATCGGCGTGAAGGACGCGACCGGCAACATCGATCGTGCCGCGCACCTGATCAAGGCCGCGCCGAAGCATTTCGCGATCTACAGCGGCGACGATCCGACCGCGATCGCGCTGATGCTGCTCGGCGGCCACGGCAACATCTCGGTGACGGCGAACGTCGCGCCGCGCGCGATGAGCGAGCTGTGCCGCGCGGCGCTGGCCGGCGACGTGCAGACGGCCCGCGAGCTGCACATGAAGCTGCTGTCGCTGCACAAGAACCTGTTCATCGAGGCGAACCCGATTCCGGTGAAGTGGGCGCTGCAGGCGATGGGCAAGATGCAGGGCGGCATCCGGCTGCCGCTCACGGCGCTCGACGAGCGCTACCACGATGCCGTGCGTTCGGCCCTCGTCGAGGCCGGCGTCCTCGCATGATGCCGAGGCGGCCGCGTCCTGCGGCCGCCGGCTCGACCCCTGATCAACCCGCACCGGCCGGCTCCGTCCGGCGCCGCTCCTGACGAGCGTTCAAGCAAGACGAAGGATTTCATGAAACGTTTCGCCTTTTCCTCTCGCGCCATCCAGATGTCGGTGGTGGTGCTGGCGCTGGGCGCGCTCGCCGGCTGCGATACGCTGAACGACTACCTGGCCCCTGACCGGGTCAACTACAAGAACACCGGTTCGGCGCCACCGCTCGCGGTGCCGAGCGACCTGAAGCCGGTGCCGACGACCCAGCAGTTCGTCGCGCCGCCGACCAACGCGGGGCTCGGCACGCTGCCGCCGCGGGTCACGACGCAGGCCGGCAACGCGACCGACGGCATTCCGAGCGCGCAGGATCCGCTCGGCATGCACATCGAGCGCGACGGCGATCGTCGCTGGCTCGTCGTCGATGGCCGGACGCCCGAGCAGCTGTGGCCGATCCTGAAGGAGTTCTGGCAGGAGAACGGCTTCTCGCTGAAGACCGACGCGCCGTCGACGGGCATCATGGCTACCGACTGGGCCGAAAACCGCGCGAACATTCCCGACGACTGGTTCCGCCGCACGATCGGCAAGGTCATCGATTTCGCGTACTCGTCGGGCACGCGCGACCGTTTCCGGACGCTCGTGAACCGCACGTCGGACGGCAACACCGACATCTCGATCACGCACAGCGCGATGGAGGAAATGATGGTCGGCCCGCAGGGCGGCACGTCGTCGCGCTGGGAAGAGCGGCCGCGCAACCCGGTGCTCGAAGCCGTGTTCCTGTCGAAGCTGATGCAGAAGTTCGGCCTGACCGACGCGCAGGCGAAGCAACTGCTGACCGATGCACGTTCGGCAACGGCGCCGGCGCAGGTCAGCGACGCGAGCAGCGGCGCCGCGACGCTGCAACTGGCCGAATCGTTCGACCGTGCGTGGCTGCGCGTGGGCCTCGCGCTCGACCGTACCAACTTCACGGTCGACAATCGCGACCGCGAGAAGGGCGTGTACACCGTGCGCTATGCGAATTCGATGGAAGAGCTCAAGCGCGACGGCCTGTTCGGCAAGCTGTTCTATGGCGGTCCGGCGGCGGCGAAGCCGGGCAGGGAATTCCTGGTCAACGTGCGCGCGCAAGGCGCCGGCACGCAGGTCGCGGTGGTCGGCGCAAACGGCCAGGTCGACAACTCGTCGGACGCGCAGCGGATCATTTCGCTGCTCCACGCGCAGCTGAACTGAGCGCGTGCGATTCGCCAGCCTCGGAAGCGGCAGCGAAGGCAACGCGCTGGTCGTCGAGGCCTCGAGCGGCACGACGACCACTCGCGTGCTGCTCGACTGCGGCTTTTCTGCCAAGGAGGTCGAGCGCCGGCTCGGCCGACTGAATCTCGGCATCGATGATCTCGATGCGATCCTCATCACCCATGAACACAGCGACCACGTCGGCAGCGCGCTGACGCTCGCCCGGCGCGCGTCGCTACCGCTCTACATGAGCTGGGGCACCGCGCGCGCGGTAGGCGCGGACGAAGCCGATGTCGATCTCCACGTGCTGTGGGGCGACGAGACGGCCGCGATACGCGATCTGGCCGTCATGCCCTATACGGTCCCCCACGATGCACGCGAACCGCTCCAGTTCGTCTTTATGGACGGCGCCAGCCGGCTCGGCGTGCTGACGGACGTCGGGATGGCCACGCCGCACATCACGGCCGTCCTGAGCGGCTGTGACGCGCTGGTGCTCGAATCCAACCACGACACCGCGATGCTGGCCGCGAGCCGCTATCCGCAGTCGCTGAAGGCGCGGATCGGCGGCAACCACGGCCACCTGAGCAACGACGCGGCGGCCGACATCCTCGCGTCGCTCGAACGCAGCCGCCTCCAGCACTTGGTCGCGGCGCACCTGAGCCAGCAGAACAATCTGCCGGAACTGGCCCGCCAGGCGTTTGCCGGCGTGCTGGGGACGAGCGGGGAGGAGGTGGTCGTGGCCACGCAGGACGCGGGATTCGACTGGCTGATGCTCGGTTGAGCGAGGGCGGGGCCGCTATGGCGGCCCGGTGCGGCTGCCGGGCGATCGATCCGGAAACCGCAGACGTAAAAAAACCGGCCCGAGGGCCGGTTTTTTTTCAGCTGACGCTGAGGCTTACTGGCTTGCGCCCGAAGCCGGAGCAGCCGTCGCTGCCGAAGCAGCCGACGCCACTGCAGCAGCAGCATCGCTCGCAGCAGCCGTTGCCGACGAAGCAGCAGCCGAAGCGTCGCTCGCAGCACCAGCAACTGCCGAAGCAGCCGTCGAAGCAGCAGCAGCCGCGTCGCTTGCAGCCGACGAAGCAGCTTGATCAGCGCTCTTGTTGCAAGCAGCCAGTGCAACAGCAGCCAACAGGGAAGCTACGAGGAGGGATTTCTTCATGATCACGTCCTTTTATGGTTAAAGGTAAGCAACAGCGCGAAACAATACCGGTAATGTGCTCCAACACCGACCTGGGCCGCTGGTGGAGACGCACTTCTAGAGCGTGAATCTTCCCTACGGCTTGGGCGGAAATTATATGCACTTTCCTATCGACCGTCGACAAATGCGGGGTCAATACGTTGTCTTTCCCATACAGAATTTGATCTGTACGGGCATACGGGGCGACTCACACTAATTCCGGTCTCCGACCCGTATCCAGCCCGCACAATACCACTCGTGCAACAAAGCTGTCATCGAGGGGGCCCGGGATAGTGTTACAAACCGTTTCGCCTCCATCTGGCGTTGATTGGCCAGTTCGAGCAGCCATTCGCCGGCCTCCTCGAGCGGTCCTTCCTCGCCATTAATGAAGTACGATCGCGCGTTATACATCAATGCGGCCCTTCTGTCGAGGCACACGCCGCGACGTGACGCTTGCGCGACGAATGCGTCCTCGGACAGCGGGCGCGCGGGCGGGTCGAATACGACGTTCGGCTTGGGTTCGCTCAGGTAGCAGCCGAGGAATTCCGCGACCTCGCGCTTGCGCCAGCGGATTGCGTCGACGATCTCGGCGACGCGCTCGACCATTGCCGGAGGCAGTTGCGCGGGCGTGTCGACGGCCGGCTGCTTCGGATCGCGGTAGAGGTCGTCGCCGGCCCCGTCGTGCAGGCCGCCGCGCTCCGCGAGATAGTACAGGAACTGGGCGCCCAGCTCGCCGGCGGACGGGGCCCGGAAGCCGATCGAGCAGGTCATGCATTCGCCTTCGGCGATGCCGTCGTGCGCGATGTGCGGCGGCAGGTACAGCATGTCGCCTGGCTCCAGCACCCATTCGTCGCTCGGCTCGAAGTTTTCGAGGATTTTCAGCGGCACGTCTGGCTGCAGCGACAGGTCTTTCTGCGCGCCGACGCGCCAGCGCCGCCGGCCTTCGACCTGCAGCAGGAATACGTCGTATGAATCGAAGTGCGGGCCGACGCCGCCACCGTCGGTCGCATACGAGATCATCAGGTCGTCCAGCCGAGCGTCGGGGATGAAGCGGAAGCGGTCGAGCAACGTGCGTGCCGCGTCGACATGCAGGTTGAGCCCCTGCACGAGCAGGGTCCAGGACTTGCGCGTGACGGCCGGCAGCGAGCCGGACTCGAACGGACCGTGCGCCAGTTGCCACTTGTTACGAAAATGGGTGATCAGTCGCGATTCCGCGTCATAGTCGGATGCAAGCTCGAACAGCGCATCGCGCGTGACCGGCGACGCAACGCCGGGGATCGCCTGGCGGATCAGCAGCGGCTTCTTTTGCCAGTAGCCGCGCATGAATTGCGCCGGCGTAAGACCGCCGAGCAGCGGTGTGGGAAGATCGGAAGGCGGCGCGCCGAGCGGGGCGGCAGCGGCATCCCGCGGTTCGGCTGGAGACCGGTTGCGCATCGTATAATGACAGTTGTATTTGGGAGAATTGGATGAAAATCGCAAAAAACACCGTCGTGTCGGTCACTTACAAGCTGTCGGATGCACAGGGCAATCTGATCGAGGAAAGCGACGAGCCGATGGTCTATCTGCACGGCGGCTATGATGGCACGTTCCCCAAGATCGAGGAACAGCTCGACGGGCACGAGCCGGGTTACCAGGCGCAGATTCAGCTCGAGCCGCAGGACGCGTTCGGCGACTACGATCCCGAACTCGTGAAGATCGAGCCGCGCGATCGTTTTCCCGAGCCGCTCGAAGTAGGCATGCAGTTCGAAGGCACGCCGGAAGACGGCGACGAGGACGTCGATTCGCTGATCTATACGGTCACCGACGTCGCCGAAGACAAGGTCGTGCTCGACGGCAATCACCCGCTGGCAGGCATGGCGCTGCGTTTCGCACTCACGGTGAAGGACGTTCGCGAAGCAACCGAAGACGAAATTGAGCACGAACACGCGCATGGCGCGGAAGGGCTCGAGATTGTCGACGAGGACGAAGACGAAGACGGCGAATCGCCGTCAGGGCGTACCCTGCACTGAACTCGCAGGCAGGCCGGGTGCCGGCCCCGATGCAGGGGGCGGTGCCGGCCACGACGCGCTGCCGGGCGCGGCGCCGTCCCCCTGCAGTGGCGGCGCGACCGACGACGAGTCGGGTAGCGCCGGCAACGCGGGGATTTCCGGCATCTGCGGCAGCGGGACATCGTCGTGCGGCACGAGCGGCAGCGCGGGCGGCACGGGCAGGTTCTTCGGCACTTCCTGCAGGCTCACGTTGAAGATCGTCTGTCGCGCCGGCGACACGCTCACCCGTACCCACTGATTCGCCGGATTGCGCGGTCCGATCGCGACGCGCGTCACGTTTCCTACCAGTTCGCCGTCGTCGGCCCGCAGCGGGCGATCGATCAGAAAGCCGCTCGCAAGCGGTTGGCCGCTCGCGTGCATCACCAGTATCGGGCCGCGGAACGTCGCCGCCGCCTTCACCAGCGTTCGTTTCAACTCGCGGAAGCCGTCGCGCACGCGCGGCCGGTTGAAACGCAGCCACGCGAACCGTTCCGAGCGTTCATGACGTTCGAATTGAGGATCGCCTTCGAAAATCACCACCATCGCACGCGCCTCGCGCCGCTTCGCGTATTCGGCTGCGTGGTCGATCCAGAACCCGTTTGCGACGACGCGATCCTCGAATTCGCCGTTGCGGCCGCCGGCCGTCAGGAAATGGTTGTTCGGCGCCGGTGCGTTGAGTGCGACATAGACGATGTCGTCGCGCATCCAGCGTGCGTTTTCGCGATACGGCCGGAACCGGGCGATTTCGCTTTCCCGCGTGATCTGCAGCGCGCCGGGGTCGGGCAGCGCCGAATCGGCGAGCAGCGTCTGCCGCAGGAAGTCGAGCCGCTCGACCGGATCGTAGCTGCCGCCGGCCACGGTGTTGCACGTCACCCAGTCGTCGTGGCCGGGGATGAATACGAGCGGCACGCGTGCGGCGTCCAGGATCGCGCCGCGCTGCGAATACAGCGCATCGCGGCACGCTTCCTTCGAGCCCTTGAGATCGCCCGCATAGACGACGAAAGCGAGGTTGCGCTCGCGCGCGATCGAGTCGAGCAGCCGCTGGGTCGCCGGTTCGTCCGCCGGTACGTTGATGACGCCCGACACGACCGCGAACGAGTAGGGCGCGGTGGCGCGCTTCGGCGGTGCCGCCAGCGCACCGGCCTGCGCGAGCGCGAGCACCGCCGCGGCGAGCGCGGCGGCGGCGCGGGCCGGCAGGCGCCGCGGGATGCGCTTACGCGTGCCCGTCGGCATCGTGCGACCGGACCAGCGTGCGCAGTTCGTACAACAGGTCGAGCGCCTCGCGCGGCTTGAGATCGTCGGGATCGATGTCGCGCAGCTTCTCGAGCGCCGGATGCGGCGTGTCGGGCAGCGCCGGCGCGTCCGCGCACTCGAAATCGTCGGCGACTACCGGCTGCGCGCTGAACAGATCGAGTTGCGGCGTGTGCTGTACCGCCGACTGCTGTTCGAGATACGCGAGGTGCTTGCGCGCGGCGCGGATCACGGGCGCCGGGACGCCCGCGAGCTGCGCGACCTGGAGGCCGTAGCTCTGGTTCGCCGGGCCTTCGTTGACCGCGTGCAGGAACACGATGCCGTGGCCGTGCTCGACGGCCGACAGGTGCACGTTGGCCGCTTGCGGGAATTCGGCCGGCAGTTGCGTCAGCTCGAAGTAGTGCGTCGCGAACAGCGTGTAGCAGGCGTTGTGCGCAAGCAGGTGGCGCGCGATGGCCCACGCGAGCGCGAGGCCGTCGAACGTCGACGTGCCGCGGCCGATCTCGTCCATCAGCACGAGGCTTTGCGGGGTTGCGTCGTTGAGGATCGCCGCGGCCTCGGTCATCTCGACCATGAACGTCGAACGGCCGCCCGCGAGATCGTCGGCCGCGCCGATGCGCGTGAAGATCCGGTCGATCGGACCGAAGCATGCGGACTTCGCCGGCACGTAGCTGCCGACGTAAGCCATCAGCGCGATCAGTGCGGTCTGCCGCATGAACGTCGATTTACCGCCCATGTTCGGACCGGTGATCAGCAGCAGCTTGCGCTCGGTGCCGAACCGGCAGTCGTTCGCGATGAACTGCTCGACCTGCGCTTCGACGACCGGGTGGCGGCCCTGTTCGATTTCGATGCCGATCTCGTCGGTGAAGGTCGGCGCGACCCAGTCGAGCGAGCGCGCGCGTTCGGCGAATGCGGCGAGCAGGTCGAGCTCGGCGAGTGCCGACGCGACGCGCTGGCACTCGGGGATGAACGGCAGCAGCGCCTGCAGCACCGCGTCGTACAGCGCGCGCTCGCGCGCCAGTGCGCGTTCCTGCGCGGACAGCGCCTTGTCCTCGAAGGTCTTCAGTTCGGGCGTGATGTAGCGCTCGGCGTTCTTCAGCGTCTGGCGGCGGCGGTAGTCGTCGGGCACCTTGTCGGTCTGGCCGCGCGTGACCTCGATGTAGAAGCCGTGCACCTTGTTGTATTCGACGCGCAGGTTCGCGATGCCGGTGCGCGTGCGTTCGCGCGCTTCGAGATCGATCAGGAACTGCCCGCAGTTCTCCGAGATGTCGCGCAACTCGTCGAGCTCGGCGTCGTAGCCGCGCGCGATCACGCCGCCGTCGCGCACCATGGCGGCCGGCTCTGGCGCAATCGCGCTCGTCAGCAGGTCGAGGCATTCGGCGGGCGGCGCGAGCGCAGCGTCGACACGGGTGAGCGCGTCCGCATTCGCGACGATCGCGCTGATGCGCTCGCGCAGCGCCGGCAACGCGGCGAACGTGTCGCGCAGGCTCGACAGGTCGCGCGGGCGCGCGGACAGCAGCGCGAGACGCCCGGTGATCCGTTCGACGTCGGCGATCTGGCGCAGTGCACTGCGCAGCGCATCGAGGCTCGCGTTCGCCGGTGCATCGAGCAGCGCGCCGATTGCCTGCTGACGCGATTGTGCGGCGACCGACGCACGCGGCGGGTGATGCAGCCAGTGGCGCAGCAGGCGGCTGCCCATCGTCGTGCAGCAGGTGTCGAGCAGTGAATACAGCGTCGGCGATTCGGTGCCGCGCAGCGTCTCGGTCAGTTCGAGGTTGCGGCGCGTGGCCGGATCGAGCCCGATGTATTCGGTTTCGTTCTCGACCTTCAGGCTGCGCACGTGCCGCAGTTGCTGGCCTTGCGTAGCCGCTGCATAGAGCAGCAGCGCGCCCGCGGCGCCGCAGGCGCTCGTCAACGAATGTGCACCGAAACCGTCGAGGCTCGCGACATCGAGCTGGTCGCACAGGCGCTGCGTGCCCGACGCGATGTCGAAGTGCCACGCCGGCACGCGCTTGGTTGCACCCGTGCCTGCCGGCACGGCGTCGGTCGCGCCGTCCGCCGTCAGGATTTCGGCCGGCCGGATGCGCTCGAGCGCGGCGCCGAGCTGCTCGGGCTCGATTTCGGCGAGCCGCAGCGCGCCGCTTGCGAGGTTCAGCCACGCGAGGCCGATGTTGACCGCGACGCCGCGCTTGTTGTGGCCCGTGCACATCGCGAGCAGGTAGACGTCGTTCTTGTCGGACAGCAGCGCGGCATCGGTCAACGTGCCGGGCGTGACGACACGCACGACCTTGCGCTCGACCGGACCCTTCGACGTGGCCGGATCGCCGATCTGCTCGCAGATCGCGACCGACTCGCCCATCTTCACGAGCTTCGCAAGATATTGCTCGACCGCGTGATGCGGCACGCCGGCCATCTTGATCGGCGTGCCGGCCGATGCGCCGCGCTGCGTGAGGGTCAGGTCGAGCAGGCGCGAGGCCTTTTCGGCATCTTCGAAAAACAGCTCGTAGAAGTCGCCCATCCGGTAGAACACGAGCGTGTCGGGATGGTCGGCCTTGATGCGCAGGTACTGCTGCATCATCGGGGTGTGGCCTGCAAAGGCCTCGGGCGACAGCGTGGTCATAGGTCAGGCATCAGGTTGTTGCTTTGGTTGCCCGAGTTTACCAGCGGCCCCGACGTACGAGCGCGAAGTTCGCCGTTCGGCCAGCCGCCGGAGCTCGCGCCCGGCGGCTGTCGGCCCATACGGTGATTCGACTTCGCTCTCGGGCGGAGATTCGAAAATCGGCTTCGCTGGGCTCATGGAGCCTCGCGCGCCGATCCTGTCCGGCACCTCAGGACGCGTGCGCCGACGTCATGCTGAGTGCCACCGCTTGCGCGACTTCGATGCCGTCGATGGCTGCCGAATAGATGCCACCCGCATACCCCGCGCCTTCGCCGGCCGGATACAGGCCTTCGACGTTCATGCTTTGGTAATCGTCTTTGCGTCGAACCCGGATCGGCGACGAAGTGCGCGTCTCCACACCGGTGAGCACGGCATCGTGCATCGCGAAGCCCGCGATCTTCTTGTCGATCTGCGGCAATGCTTCACGGATTGCTTCGATCACGTAGTCCGGGAGCGCGGTACTGAGGTCGGTCGGATTCACGCCTGGCTTGTACGACGGCTCCACCGAGCCCAGCGACGTCGACGGCCGGCCTGCGATGAAATCGCCGACCAGCTGGCCCGGCGCGCGGTAATCGCCGCCGCCGAGTTCGAACGCGCGCTCTTCCCATTTGCGTTGGAACGCGATGCCCGCCAGCGGACCGCCGGGATAGTCTTCCGGCGTGATGCCGACGACGATGCCCGCATTCGCGTTGCGCTCGGCCCGGGAATACTGGCTCATGCCATTGGTGACCACGCGGCCCGGCTCGGAGGTCGCCGCGACCACCGTGCCGCCGGGGCACATGCAGAAGCTGTAGACCGCGCGCCCATTGCTGCAGTGGTGGACCACCTTGTAGTCGGCCGCACCGAGTTGCTTGTGGCCCGCAAACTTGCCGAAGCGGCTGCGATCGATCAGCCCCTGCGGATGTTCGATCCGAAAACCCAGCGAAAACGGCTTGGCTTCGATATACACGCCGCGATCGTGCAGCATCTGGAAGGTGTCGCGCGCGCTGTGGCCCACGGCCAGCACCACATGGTCGCACCGGAGCGTTTCACCGTTCGAGAGCTTGAGCGAGCGCACCTTGCCCTGATCGATTTCGATGTCGTCGACCCGGGTTTCGAAGCGTACTTCACCACCCAGTTCATGGATGGAAGCGCGCATTTTTTCCACCATGCTGACGAGGCGGAACGTGCCGATGTGCGGCCGGCTCAGATACAGGATGTCTTCCGGCGCACCGGCCTTGACGAATTCGTCCAGGACCTTGCGGCCATAGTGATGGGGATCCTTGATCTGGCTGTACAGCTTGCCGTCGGAAAACGTCCCGGCGCCGCCTTCGCCGAACTGCACGTTGGATTCGGGATTGAGTACGCTCTTGCGCCACAGGCCGAAGGTGTCCTTGGTGCGCTCGCGCACGGCCTTGCCACGCTCGAGGATGATGGGGCGGAAGCCCATCTGCGCGAGGATCAGTCCTGCAAACAGGCCGCACGGCCCCATGCCGATGACAACGGGGCGCAGGAAAGCGGTGTGCTCGGGGGCCTTCGTGACAAAGTGGTACGCCATATCGGGCGTCACGCTGCAATGCGGCGTGCCGGCGAGTCTCTTGAGCGCAGCCGCTTCGTCCTTGACTTCGACATCGACGATGTACGTCAGCTTGATGTCGGAGCGCTTGCGCGCATCGTGTGCACGGCGGAACACGGTGTAACGGAGGAGCCCGTCTGCCGGTACGCCAAGGTCCGCGAGACGCGCGCGAATCGCGGCTTCGAGCGCGCTTTCGGGATGGTCGAGGGGGAGTTTAACTTCGCTTAGCCGTAACATGGGTACTCGGATGCTGTCGCCACGGCGTCGTGGCGGTGTTGAAACAGGCGGGGCCGGCATGCTGGTGGCGGCGTTGTTCGCCGCGCGGGCATCTCGGACGCGAACCATTCATCGCTGGAACAAGCTGTACGAGGGGCTGCACACTGACCAGGCCGGACAACGCGGGCAACTTCAGGACGGGAGCATGAAGCGCCCCTTGAGCGGGGAAGATTTTTCCGCCGCCGAATCATCGGGATGCGAAAGTCGCTCCATCATGACGGTGCCGGCGGGCGGTCGGTGCGAAAGCCGCGCCAGGCGGGCATAGCCGCCCTTGTCGTTCATGCTGGTCAACATAGCACATCGATATCGATGCCACGCACAATTGCGGCCACCAGGGGAAAGGGCGGTAGCGGCATGCTACGCACGCGGCATCCCTTTGCCAACGGCCCGTGCCGCACGAAGCGGACACGGGCCGTCGAAGCGCGCCGCACGGGCGGTGCGGGCGGCGATTACTCCGCCGCCGGATGCACGCGGGTGTAGCGATTCAGGATCGGAATCATCTGCGCGTAGATCTTCGGGTTCGCGGCGACGATCTCGTGGCGATGCAGGAAATCGGCATCGCCCGTGTAGTTGCCGACGAGGCCGCCGGCCTCGGTGATCAGCAGGCTGCCCGCCGCCATGTCCCACACGTTGATGCCCTGCTCGAAGAACGCGTCGAGACGGCCAGCCGCGACGTTCGCGAGGTCGAGTGCCGCGGCGCCCGGACGGCGCAGGCCCGTGCAGGCCTGCGTCATTTCGGTGAAGAGGCGCGCGTACGCGTCGAGGCCGTCCTTCTCGCGGAACGGGAAGCCCGTGCCGACCAGTGCGTCGGACAGGCGGTCGCGGCGGCCGACGCGGATGCGGCGATCGTTCAGGTACGCGCCGCGGCCACGCGTGGCCGTGAACAGGTCGTTCTTGTTCGGATCGTAGACGACGGCCTGCGTGACGACACCCTTGTGCTCGAGCGCGATCGATACGCAGTAGTACGGGAAACCGTGGATGAAGTTGGTCGTGCCGTCGAGCGGATCGATGATCCACTTGAATTCGGATTCGTTCTCCGATTCGCCCGATTCCTCCGCGAGGATCGCGTGATCGGGGTAGGCGGTCTTCAGCGTCTCGATGATCGCCTCTTCGGCGGCCTTGTCCACTTCGGTGACGAAGTCGTTCTGCTGCTTCCTGCGGATCTCGATCAGGTCGAGATCGAGGGACGCGCGATTGATGATCTGTCCGGCGCGGCGCGCAGCCTTGACAGCAATGTTGAGCATGGGATGCATGAGCCTGGATCCTGTAGCCGGCGGCACGGGCCGCCACGAAGTGGAACAACCGCCCGGAACGGCGCAAGCGTGCCGGGCGAGGTGAGACGCAAATTGACAAAGAGCGGGGTACGACCCGCGCCGCACGGAGCGCGACGCGTAAAGGCATGATTTTACCCGATTTTTGGCGGTTTCAGGCGACCGGAATGCGGGCAAACCCCCACTGTCCGTCCGGACGAGTGGGTTTGCCGGGGCGATGGCGCTACCATACGGCCATTCTGATGAACCGAGTCGTATCGTAGTGGAAACCCCGCAGAACACCGCCGCGCCGTCCGAGTCGGGCGCGGACACGTCCCGGCCGCCGTCCGGCGGCTTCACGTCCACCCGTTTCGTGCTCGTCGAGCCGAGCCATCCCGGCAATGTCGGGGCGGCCGCCCGCGCGCTGAAGACGATGGGCTTCTCGCGTCTCGTGCTGGTTGCGCCGCGCGTGCCGCACGTGCAGAGCGACCCCGAGGCGATCGCGATGGCCAGCGGCGCGGACGACGTCCTCGCGTCCGCGCATGTCGTGCCGACGCTTGGCGACGCGCTGTCCGGTGTTCACTGGTCGATCGCGCTGACCGCGCGCACGCGCGAATACGGACCGCCGCGCCTTGCACCGCGCGCGGCCGCCACGCAGGCGTGCGCGCAGGTCGGCGCGGGCGACATCGCGCTCGTGTTCGGCAACGAGCGCACGGGCCTCGCGAACGAGCATGTCGAGCAGTGCAGCGCGCTCGCGCACATCCCGGCGAACCCTGCATACAGCTCGCTGAATCTTGCACAGGCCGTGCAGGTGCTCGCGTACGAGCTGCGCGTCGCGTTTCTCGAGCAGGCGAGCGGGACTTCGCCGCAACCGTCGGCCGAGGCAGGCACGCTCGCGCAGAGCGACGAGATCGAGCGGATGTACGTGCACCTCGAGAACGCGCTGATCGCGCTCGATTTCCTCGACCCGCGCAATCCGAAGAAACTGATGCCGCGGCTGCGGCGCCTGTTCGCACGCACGGGCCTCGAGCGCGAGGAGGTCAACATCCTGCGCGGCGTCGCGAAGCACATCCTGCTGAAATCGGGCAAGCCCGACGGCGACGCGTAAGCGGTCGGCGCGCAGGCAACCGGGCGTTCCGGTGCAGCGTCCCGGCCGGGCAGGCGTTTTGTCGGCCTTCGGGAGTGCCGGGCCCCGAGCGTTTCCGACCGGCCGAACCTCCCGCAAACACCGCGACAGCGAGCCTCCCGCCCGAATACCCGCGCCGGCGGCGGGGTGAACGCGCGACCTCGTGCGGCCGTGTGCGACTGGCCCTACAATCGCCGGACGTCATAAGCAAATTACCCGGCGCGATAACGGCCGGTCATTGCCGGCGGTGCGCGCCGGCCTTTTCCCCGATCAGATCATGTTCACCAGATTGCGCGAAGACGTTGCAACGATTCGCGAGCGGGATCCCGCCGCTCGCAGTGCCTGGGAAGTGCTGACCTGTTATCCGGGGCTGCACGCGCTCGTGCTGCACCGTTTCGCGCACGCTTGCTGGCGCGCGAAGCGCTACTGGCTCGCGCGTTTTGCGTCGCAGGCCGGGCGGTTCCTGACGGGTATCGAGATCCACCCCGGTGCGACGATCGGCCGGCGCGTGTTCATCGATCACGGCATGGGTGTCGTGATCGGCGAGACGGCGATCATCGGCGACGACTGCACGATCTACCAGGGCGTGACGCTGGGCGGCACGTCGCTCACGCGCGGCGCGAAGCGCCACCCGACGCTCGAGGCCGGCGTGATCGTCGGCGCGGGCGCGAAGGTGCTCGGCGGTTTCACGGTCGGAGCGGGCGCGAAGATCGGTTCGAATGCGGTCGTCGTCAAGCCGGTGCCGGCGGGCGGCACGGCGGTTGGCAATCCGGCGCGCATCGTGATGCCGGCGCAGCCGAAGCCGCAGCCGGAACGCGCGGCGTTCTGCGCATACGGGATCACGCCGAACGCCGACGATCCGATGTCGCTGGCGATTCACGGCCTGATCGATCATGCGGCGAAGGAAAGCCGCCGCGTCGACGAGATCGTTGCGGCGCTCGAGCGGCTCGGCACGCATCTGGAAACGCTGCAGGGCGCGGATGCGGCGCGCCTCGACCTGCGCAGGCTGTCGGCGGTGCTGGAAGGAAAGTCGGTCGAGCGCCAGGCGTAATGCGAACTACACCGACGGCTGCCGGGTGGTGAGACGGCAGCCGTCGGTGTCAGTCGAGCGGCATCGCATGGATGCCTTCCGCGTCGACGCGCAGGTAGCCGCCGCGCGGCCTGCCGTGGTCGAGATCCCAGTCGGGCAGCACCCAGCGGATGCCGCCCGGTTCGGCGTGGCTCGCGGGGCGGTGCGTGTGGCCGTGAATGATCACGGCCGCGCGGCTTTTCCGGAACAGCGCGGCCACGCCTTCACGCGTGACGTCATAGATCGCCGAAGCGGGGCGCATCCGGCCTGCTTCGCTGTTCGAGCGCATGCGTTGCGCGAGCGCGCGGCGCCAGCGGAGCGGCCACGCGAGAAACAGCCATTGCGCGACGCGGTTGCGTGCGAAGCGGCGGAACACCTGGTAGCCGCGGTCGGCCGTGCATTGCGCGTCGCCGTGCGCGAGCACGATGCGCTGGCCGAACGCCACGATCAGTGACGGATCCGGCAGCAGCATCGCGCCGGCTGCCTTCATGAAGCGCCGGCCGAGCAGGAAATCGCGGTTGCCGTGCATCACGTAGAGCGCGATCCCGCGCTCCGAGAGCGTGTGCATCAGCGCGGCCATGCGTGCCGCGAACGGATCGTCGTCGAGGATGTCGTCGCCGATCCAGTATTCGAACAGATCGCCGAGGATGAACACCGAGTCGGCGCTGTCGGCGGTGTATTTCACGAAATGCTCGAACGCGGCGACCGTCTTCGGGATCGCTTCGCTCAGGTGCAGATCGGAGAGAAACAGGAACGGGCGTGCGGCTTGCGCGTATTCGCGCTCGCCCGGCACGCCCGCGGAGACGCTTCGCGGCGGACTCTCCTGCAACATCGAAGTGCCTCCGTTATACCGTGTGTCAGACCACGACGGCCTTCTCGATCACGACGTCGTCGGTCGGCACGTCCTGGTGGAAGCCGGCGTTGCCCGTCTTGACGCCCTTGATCTTGTCGACCACGTCCTGGCCTTCGACGACCTTGCCGAACACCGCGTAGCCCCAGCCTTGCGGCGTCGGCGACGAGTGGTTCAGGAAGTCGTTGTCGTTCACGTTGATGAAGAACTGGGCGGTCGCCGAGTGCGGATCGTTCGTGCGCGCCATCGCGACCGTGTAGTTGTCGTTCTTCAGGCCGTTGTTCGCCTCGTTGTCGATCGGCGCGTCGGTCGGCTTCTGCTTCAGGCCCGGCTCGAAGCCGCCGCCCTGGATCATGAAGCCGTTGATCACGCGATGGAACACGGTGCCGTCGTAGTGGCCCTTCTTCACGTAGTTCAGGAAGTTCTCGACCGTCTTCGGTGCCTTGGCGGCGTCGAGCTCGAGCTTGATCACGCCGTGGTTCGTATGCAGTTCAACCATGATGAATTCCTTCGGTGAGGCGGTTTAAATGGCACGCGGCCGGTCGTGCGACGCGGCCGCGTGAGTCGCCGGACGTGCCGGCAGGTTCTTACTTCGAGACGATGCTGGCCGATTCGATCAGGATCGGTTGCGCGGGCACGTCCTGCATCGGGCCGCGCGAGGTCGTCGCCACGCCTTCGATCTTCTTCACGACGTCGAGACCCGACACGACCTTGCCGAACACCGCATAGCCGTTGCCGTCCGGGTTCGGGTAGTCGAGGCCGTTGTTGTCGACCGTGTTGATGAAGAACTGCGCGGTGGCCGAGTTCGGATCGCTCGTGCGCGCCATCGCGATCGTGCCCGTCAGGTTCTTCAGACCATTGCGGCTCTCCAGCGGGATCGGCGCGCGGGTCGGCTTCTCCTCGAAGTTGGTCTTGTAGCCGCCGCCCTGGATCATGAAGCCCTTGATCACGCGATGGAAGATCGTGCCGTTGTACTGGCCGGCCTTCACGTAATCGAGGAAGTTGGCGACCGACTTCGGCGCCTTCTCCGGGTAGAGCTCGACGCGGATGTCGCCCTGCGAGGTCTTGAGTTGCACGACCGGGTGCGCGGTGGCCGTTTGCGCGAAAGCGGGCGCGGTCGCGAGAAGGGCGGCGCCGCCAAGCGCCAGCAACAGACGTTTCATTGCGATCCTCAGGTTGGGAAGGAAAGGGGGCCGCGCCGCTTATTGCGACGGCGGCGCGACATACGGCGCCGCCAGTGCGCCCGACGGACCGCTGAACTGGAACGTCGGCGACATCGGCAGCGTGGTGGTGCTCACGTTCGCGGCTGCGCGGTCGGAGTAGTTGCGCGTGGCCGGCGTGATCGCGCGGGCATTCGGCGCGGCCTTCGGCGGCGACACGATCTTCTGCAGGTCGGCGAGGCGCTGCGCGGTGGCGCCGCTCGTGCGGCCGAGCGATTGCGCGCGCTTGTACGATTCGGCCGCGAGGCGCAGGTACAGGTCGCCGAGGTTCTCGTACGCGAGCGAGTAGCTCGGGTTCGATTGCGTCGCCGTGACGAGCGCGGTGCGCGCTTCGTCGTAGCGGCCGTGCTTCGCGTAGAGCGCCGCGAGGTTGTTGTACGGCTCGGGCAGTTCGGGATACGCCTGCGTGATCGCGACGAACTGCTGGATCGCATCGTCGTCGCGGTTCATGCGGGCCAGCACGGTGCCGCGCTTGAACTGCGCCTGCACGTCGTGCGGGTTCGACGCGATGCGCGCGTCGAGTTGCGCGAGCGCCTGCTTCCACTGCTTGCCGGCGATCGACGCGTCGATTTCGGGGGTGCCGTCGGCGGTGGCCGGGGCCTTCTGCGCATGCGCCGCAGGGGCCGCGAACAGCGTCAGCGCGACGCCCATGACGGTGGTCGCAACGAGGGTCGCAGCGCTCGGCGCGCGGCCGCGATGAGGTTTCATAGGCGTAAATCGGAATGTTATACTCCGAGCCATTCTAACAAAACGTCTGCGCGTTCCGGCGAGCCGCAGGCAGTCTTTCTTAGCCTCTCGTGGCCGTCACCGCTGTGCTTGCAGCCTGACCGCCCCATGTGATAGCGAGGACGCTCGGCCTGGCGCCGCAGCAGATGGTCCGTCCGCTTCGCATGCTGGGCGAGGTTCGCCAGGGCGGTCTCCTTCGGCTCACGGTTCATCTCTATGGAATCACTGCGCATCTACAACACGCTCGCGCGTGACAAGCAAGTTTTCGTGCCGCGCCAGTCCGGCGAAGTGCGGATGTACGTATGCGGGATCACCGTCTACGACTATTGTCACGTGGGCCACGCGCGCATGCTGGTCGTGTTCGACCTCGTCCAGCGCTGGCTGCGTGCAATCGGCTACCGGGTCACGTATGTGCGCAACATCACCGACATCGACGACAAGATCATCCGCCGCGCGGTCGAGAACGGCGAGACGATCAAGTCGCTGACCGACCGGTTCATCGGCGCGATGCACGAGGATGAAGGCGCGCTCGGCATCCAGCGGCCCGACATCGAGCCGCGCGCGACGCAATTCATTCCGCAGATGCTCGGCATGATCGAGACGCTCGAGACGAACGGCTACGCGTACCAGGCGACCGACGGCGACGTCAATTACTCGGTGCGCAAGTTCGCGAACTACGGGAAGCTGTCGGGCAAGTCGCTCGACGATCTCCGTGCGGGCGAGCGCGTCGCCGCGAACGATGCAAAGGAAGATCCGCTCGATTTCGTGTTGTGGAAGCGCGCGAAGCCGGAAGATCCGGAAGGCGCGTCGTGGGCGTCGAAGTACGGGATGGGTCGCCCGGGCTGGCACATCGAGTGCTCGGCGATGGGCTGCACGCTGCTCGGCGAGCATTTCGACATCCACGGCGGCGGGCAGGATCTGCAATTCCCGCACCACGAGAACGAGATCGCGCAGAGCGAAGGCGCGACTGGCCAGACGTTCGTCAACTACTGGATGCACAACGGCTTCGTGCAGGTCGACAACGAGAAGATGTCGAAATCGCTCGGCAACTTCTTCACGATCCGCGAAGTGCTCGAGCGGTACGACGCCGAGGTCGTGCGCTTCTTCATCGTGCGCACGCACTACCGGTCGCCGCTCAACTACAGCGACGTGCATCTCGACGATGCGCGCGCGTCGCTCACGCGTCTTTATACCGCGCTGAAGGATGTCGAGGCCGACACGCTCGCGCTCGACTGGAACGAGCCGCATGCGCAGCGTTTCGCGGCCGCGATGAACGACGACTTCAACACGCCCGTCGCGGTGGCAACGCTGTTCGAGCTGGCGGGCGAGGTGAATCGCACGGGCGACGCGTCGCTCGCACGGCAACTGAAACAGCTGGCGGGCCTGCTGGGCCTGCTGGGCCGCGAACCGCGCGCGTTCCTGCAGCAGGCGTCCGGCGCCGCGCAGGCGGGCGCGCTCGCTGCCGACGAGATCGAAGCGAAGATCGCCGCGCGCGTCGCGGCGAAGCAAGCGAAGGACTATGCCGAAGCGGACCGGATCCGGGCGGAACTGCTCGAGGCCGGCGTCGCACTTGAAGACAAACCGGGCGGATCGACCGAATGGCGTCGCGTATGAGCGCGGTGCGTTCCACTGACCGATCCGTCAGGTAGGAGGCAGGATGGCAACGGCCAGAAAAGCGCCGGTCAGGCGCGCGACCCCGGTCGCCGCGCGTCCGGCAGCCAAGCGCGTGCCGGCGGCGAAGTCGGACGCGACGCGCGCCGCGCCGAACGGCGCGCTCAACGGTCATGCGCAGCCGGCGGCCGCGCTGCCGGCCGCCGATGCGGCCCGCAAGACGCGTGCGTCCGAAATGGACGGCGAGGAGGTCGTCGTGCGCCCTGCGTACTGGGACAAGGCATGCGCCGACCTCGTCAAGCGCGACCGGATCCTGAAGAAACTGATTCCGAAGTTCGGTCCCGCACATCTCGTGAAGCGCGGCGACCCGTTCGTCACGCTCGCGCGCTCGGTCGTCGGCCAGCAGATTTCGGTGCCGTCCGCGCAGTCGCTGTGGGCGCGCATCGAGGATGCCTGTCCGAAACTCGCACCGCAGCCGGTGATCCGGCTCGGCGCGGACAAGCTGATCGCGTGCGGGCTGTCGAAGCGCAAGACCGAATACATCCTCGATCTCGCGCAGCATTTCGTGTCAGGCGCGCTGCACGTCGACAAATGGACGTCGATGGACGACGAGGACGTGATCGCGGAACTCACGCAGATCCGCGGCATCAGCCGCTGGACGGCCGAGATGTTCCTGATCTTCAACCTGTCGCGGCCGGATGTGCTGCCGCTCGACGACCCGGGCCTGATCCGCGCGATCAGCGTCAATTACTTCAGCGGGGAACCCGTCACGCGCAGCGAGGCGCGGGAGGTCGCGGCCAACTGGGAACCGTGGCGCACCGTCGCGACCTGGTATATGTGGCGCAGCCTCGATGCGCCCGACGCCGATGCCTGAGCGCCGGCTATCGGGTTTTAAACATCAATAGTTGAGAGCCGGTCTTGAGCGTCGCCCGCGCGGGTAGAATACGCGCTGCCGCAAGACCCAAGGATTCGAACACATGAAGACCACGTTTCTGGATTTCGAACAGCCGATCGCCGAACTCGAGGCCAAGATCGAAGAGCTGCGATTCGTGCAGGACGACTCGGCTGTCGATATTTCGGAAGAAATCGAGCGGCTGTCGAAGAAAAGCCAGCAACTGACGAAGGACCTCTACGCGAACCTGTCGCCATGGCAGGTTTCGCAGATCGCGCGGCACCCGCAGCGTCCGTACACGCTCGATTACGTTGCGGAGCTGTTTACCGATTTTCACGAGCTGCACGGCGACCGCGCATTCGCGGACGATCTGTCGATCGTCGGCGGTCTCGCGCGCTTCGGCGGCCATCCGTGCATGGTGATCGGTCACCAGAAGGGCCGCGACACGAAGGAGCGCGCAGCGCGCAACTTCGGGATGCCGCGTCCGGAAGGCTATCGCAAGGCCGAACGCCTGATGCGTCTCGCCGAGAAGTTCGGGCTGCCGATCTTCACGTTCGTCGACACGCCGGGCGCGTACCCGGGCATCGGCGCGGAAGAGCGCGGCCAGTCGGAGGCGATCGGCCGCAACCTGTACGTGATGGCCGAGCTGAAGACGCCGATCATCACGACGGTGATCGGCGAGGGCGGTTCGGGCGGCGCGCTCGCGATCGCCGTGGCCGACACCGTGATGATGTTGCAGTTCTCGACTTACTCGGTGATCTCGCCGGAAGGCTGCGCGTCGATCCTGTGGAAGAGCGCCGCGAAGGCGCCGGAAGCCGCGGAAGCGCTGGGCCTGACCGCGCACCGCCTGAAGGCGCTCGGCCTGATCGACAAGATCATCAACGAGCCGCTCGGCGGCGCGCATCGCGATCCGAAAGGCATGGCGGCGCTGCTGCGCCGCGCGCTCGCCGATTCGCTGCGCCAGTTCCAGGGCATGAGCATCGATGCGCTGCGCGAGCGCCGCTTCGAGCGCCTGATGGCCTACGGCAAGTTCAAGGAAACCACGCCGGGCGCATGACCGGCCGCGTGTTCAATACGCGCGCCGCCGAGCGCGCGTCCCTCTCGTGATCCCACCGACCGAATTCTCCGCCGACCGCGTCGTACTCGACGCGGTCGGCGTTGCGCTTTCCGGCATGCCGTCCGACGCACGCATCGCGATCGCCTGCAGTGGCGGCCTCGATTCGACGGTGCTGCTCGACGCGGCCGTGCGGGTCGCGGGCGCGTCGCGGTGCGTCGCGCTGCACGTGCATCACGGCCTGAGCGCGAACGCCGACGCGTGGGTCGCGCATGCCGAGGCGGCGGCGGCGCGGCTCGGCGTCGAATTCGAATCGATGCGCGTCGACGTGCCGCGCGACAGCGGTCTCGGTATCGAGGCGACTGCCCGCGAGCGTCGTTATGCCGCGCTCGACGCGATGTGCGAACGCCATGGCGCGGCCACGCTGTGGCTCGCGCAGCATGCGGACGACCAGGCCGAGACCGTGCTGCTGCAATTGTTGCGCGGCGCGGGGATCGCGGGGCTCGCCGCCATGGCGCCGCGCTACCGTCCCGACGGCGTGAGCGTCGAGCGTGTGCGTCCGTTGCTGCGATTGTTGCGCGCGCAACTCGAGCGCTATGCGACGCAGCACGAGCTTGAATGGATCGACGACGAATCGAACAGCGACACGCGCTACGCGCGCAATGCGCTGCGCATCGACGTGCTGCCGGCGCTGGCCGTGCATTTCCCGGGCTTTCGCGACGCGCTCGGTCGCGCGGCCCAGCATGCGGCCGCCGCACAGCGGCTGCTCGACGATCTGGCCGAACTGGATTTCGCCGTCGCCGCGCGCGATGACGGGCGGGCGCTGTCGCGCGAGTCGCTGGTCGCGTTCGACGACACGCGCGGCGCGAACCTGCTGCGCTTCTGGATGCGCCGGCTCGGCTTGCCGGGCGCATCCGCCGCCCGGCTCGCCAACATGATGCGGCAATTGCGCGCCGCGCACGACGCGCATGCGCTGCGCGTCGATCACGCGGGGCAGTGCCTGCGGCTCTATCGCGACGTCGTCTACTGGGAAGCGGGCGACAGCGCCGAACCGGCCGACGACGGCACCGGCACGCCGCACCCGGAATCGGCGCTCGCGTGGGACGGGCAGGAAGTCTGGCACCTGCCGGGATGGCGCGGCACGTTCGTGTTCGCGCCGGTCGACGCGGGAAGCGCCGGCGCGGTGCCGGAGGCGCTGCTGCGCGCCGCGCCGCTCGCCGCGCGCGCCCGGGCGGGCGGCGAGCGGATGCGCACGTCGCCGGGCGGCCCGGGCCGGACGCTGAAGAACCTGTTCCAGGAGCGCGGCGTGCCGGCATGGCAGCGCGACGTGCCGCTGCTGTTCGCGGGCGACCGGCTGATCTACGTGCCGCGGCTTGGCGTGAACCGCGATGGCGAATTGTCCGACAACGGGCCTTCCGACGGCGGCGCGTGGCGCAGGATCGAATGGCGTCCCGACCTGCTGATCGCGTAACGGCGGGCAGGCTTCCGGCGGCGTGATGGCGCGCCCATTTTCACCATTTGGTAAACAGCGCCGGAACGGCCGCAGGCACGGCGAGCGGCTTGTCAAGCGGGCTTCTATCGGGTACGCTCGGTCGTTTGCTCGGCTCGATTTTTGAGCGATTTGTGCAGGTTTCCCGCGTGACGTACCCGGTTTGCGCGGCCTGATCGGCCTTCCGGGCAAAATCCGTCACGCTTGCGTGTTGCGTCCCAGCCGTCCCCCTCGTCGTCCGTCCACAGCCACAAGCCGCGTGACCGAACGGCAACGCGGCCTGCCCAGCGCGCCCGTGCGGTCTCTCCTCCAGTTCAGAACGACAATGGCACTCATCGTACACAAATACGGCGGCACTTCGATGGGCTCGGTCGAGCGCATCAAGAACGTCGCGAAACGCGTCGCAAAATGGCATCAGGCCGGGCACCAGATGGTGGTCGTGCCTTCGGCGATGTCCGGCGAAACCAACCGTCTGCTCGGTCTTGCGAAAGAGATTTCGAGCCAGCCGAGCCCGCGTGAGCTCGACATGATCGCGTCGACCGGCGAGCAGGTCAGCGTCGGCCTGCTGTCGATCGCGCTGCAGGAAATCGGCGTCGAGGCCGTGAGCTATGCCGGCTGGCAAGTACCGATCAAGACCGACAGCGCGTTCACGAAAGCGCGCATCCACTCGATCGACGACGACCGCGTGAAGGCCGATCTGAACGCAGGCAAGGTCGTGATCATCACGGGCTTCCAGGGCGTCGATCCGGACGGCCACATCACGACGCTCGGCCGTGGCGGCTCGGACACGTCGGCGGTGGCGGTCGCTGCCGCGCTGGATGCCGAAGAGTGCCTGATCTACACGGACGTCGATGGCGTCTACACGACCGATCCGCGTGTCGTCGAAGAGGCGCGACGCCTCGATCGCGTGACGTTCGAGGAGATGCTGGAAATGGCCAGCCTCGGCTCGAAGGTCCTGCAGATCCGCTCGGTCGAATTCGCCGGTAAATACCAGGTGAAGACGCGCGTGCTGTCGAGCCTGACCGATCCGCTGATTGCGCTCGACGAAGAAATGCGCTCGGGCACCCTGATTACTTTTGAAGAAGACGAGACCATGGAAAAGGCAGTCATTTCCGGCATCGCGTTCCAGCGCGACGAAGCACGCATTGCTGTGATGGGCGTGCCCGACAAGCCCGGCATCGCGTATCAGATCCTCGGCCCGGTCGCCGACGCGAACGTCGACGTCGACATGATCATCCAGAACCAGAGCGTCGAAGGCAAAACCGACTTCACGTTCACGGTCGGCCGTGGCGATTACCAGAAGGCGATGGACATCCTCACCAACCAGGTGAAGGGCCATGTGAACGCCGAGCAGGTGCAGGGCGACCCGAAGGTGTCGAAGGTGTCGGTCGTCGGCGTCGGCATGCGTTCGCACGTGGGCGTCGCGAGCAAGATGTTCCGCACGCTGTCGGAAGAGGGCATCAACATCCAGATGATCTCGACGTCCGAAATCAAGATTTCGGTGCTGATCGACGAGAAATACATGGAGCTGGCCGTCCGCGCGCTGCACAAGGCATTCGAACTCGACCAGGCATGATGAAATTTTCGTGATGCGTTGACGAAAATGCATCACGGAAATTGACGCGCGGTTCGAAACCCTATATTATTTCGTTCTCGTCGCACTGCCTCCCTGGTGCGAGCGAAAGTTTGGGAGACGTGGCCGAGAGGTCGAAGGCACTCCCCTGCTAAGGGAGCATCTGGGCCAAAACCTGGATCGAGGGTTCGAATCCCTCCGTCTCCGCCAAAAGCGGTGACAAAGCCCCGCAAGTTCTCGGACTTGCGGGGCTTTTTCTTTTTCCGCTGCATCCACGCACAACACATTCGATGCAGCCGGATCTCATCCGCAGGCGGAATTGGCCGAGGCAGCCAGTCAGGCAATGAGTGCTCGACTTGAGCGGCGGTAACGCGCTACATATCGCGTTTCGATTGGCGCGACTCAAGGTGACGCTCTTGGCCAGCCCGCATTCCGTTCTGACAGTCCTCTCTCATCGACCTGTCGACGAACTTGTCGACAACCACGAGCGTTACGCGCGGCTGCACGGCTGCCGGCATGCGATGGTCGACGGCATGCACGTGTATGGCGAGCGCCAGCAGGTCCTGCACAAGTACCACGCGATCATCGCGCAGCTCGTCGCGATCGAGCCGGGCGCATTGCTGCTCGTGCTCGATCCGTTCTCCGTCGTGTTCGACCCGCACGCGCTGCCGGATGTCGCACGCGGTTACGATGCGATCGTCACAACGCAGACGTCGAAGTCGTCGCTGCCCGCCGCAAGCGGCATGATCGATGCGCACCATATCGTCGATGCGATGACGCTCGCGTCATCGCCGGTCTATGCCGTGCGCGACAGCCGCTTCGTCCATTTTCCCGCACAACACAACCGCTATCGCGCGGTGACGATGCGCGTATGGGGCCGTCTGAGTCATCAGCGCTAGCGGCCGGGCACATGATCGACGCGGTGCCTGCCGCGACGCCGAAGGGTGGAGCGGCTATTCGCCCGACCTGCATCGAGCGAGGTCAATCGAAATAAAAATGAAAGTATCGGTGTAAGGCCGGAAGCGCCGCGCGATCGCACTCCGGCACGGTTTCAACCATCGTGCTCCGGCCCTCGGAAATGATGCGTCGGCGTCAAAATTGCGGCGATGCGTCGATTTCCACGGCATCGCTCATCGCGCAATACAAAAAATTGCTCATAAAAATCAGCGTTCTACGCCAGCACCGAAAATCGGTACGCTGCTGCGCTGCAAAAAATAATCGATCGCCTTATGCTGGTTAACCCGATTGCGCTTGAGCGACGTCAAGTTTTCCCGTGATGCCGCTTTACATTTTGCCAACATTGGCGATTCACGAAATCTATCTGTCGATTTGATTTCGTTCCTTTCGTCTCGCCTGTCCCCGACGCAGTGCGCGACCTCATCAAGGCCTTGTTGACATGCATTATTTTCCCTTCCTGAGCCTGGCCATCTGGGTTCCGATCCTGTTTGGCGCGTGCCTGCTGCGCGCCGGTTCCGACCGTCATCCACGCCGAACGCGATTGATCGCGCTCGCCGGCGCGCTGGCGGGGCTGGTCGCCGTCGTCCCGCTGGTTGCCGGTTTCGATGCGCATTCGGCCGCGATGCAGTTCGTCGAAAGCCGCAACTGGCTGGCGGCGTTCAATTCGGGATGGCGGGTCGGCATCGACGGCGCGTCGCTGTGGCTCGTCGTGCTGACCGCATTCACGACGCTCGTGGTGGTGGTCGCGTCGTGGGAATCGGTCACGGTGCGCGTCGCGCAGTACTACGCGTCGTTCCTGATCCTGTCGGGGCTGATGGTCGGCGTGTTCGTCGCACAGGACGGGCTGCTGTTCTTCATCTTCTTCGAGGCGACGCTGATCCCGCTTTATCTGCTGATCGGCACGTGGGGGCGCGAGCGCCGCGTGTACGCGGCCGTGAAGTTCTTCTTCATCTCGTTCGCCGGCTCGCTGTTGCTGCTGATGGCGATGCTGTACCTGTACGCGCAGTCGCATACGTTCGACATGGCCGTGTGGCGCACGCTGCAGCTCGGTTTCGCACCGCAGTTGCTGGTGTTCCTCGGCTTCTTCGCCGCGTTCGCGGTCAAGGTGCCGATGTGGCCGGTCCACACGTGGCTGAGCGACGTGTACACGGACGGCCCGACGGGCGCCGCGCTGATGCTCGCGATGCTCAAGCTCGGCGGCTACGGGTTCCTGCGCTTCGCGCTGCCGATCACGCCCGACGCGAGCCACTTCTTCGCTCCGGCCGTGATCGCGCTGTCGCTGTTCGCGATCGTCTATGCGAGCCTGATCGCGCTCGCGCAAACCGATCTCGGCAAGCTGCTCGCGTACTCGACGGTCGCGCACATGGGCATCGTCACGCTCGGGCTGTTCCTGTTCAACCGGATCGGCGTCGAAGGCGCGATCGTGCAGCTCGTGTCGTACGGCTTCGTCGCGGGCGCGATGCTGCTGTGCGTGAACGTGCTCGTCGATCGCACGAAGCAGCGCGAGATCGCGGCATACGGCGGCGTGGCGGGCGTGATGCCGCGTTTCGCGGCCTTCACGCTGCTGTTCGCGATGGCCAACGTCGGCCTGCCGGGCACGTCGGGGTTCGTCGGCGAGTTCATGGTCATCATGGGCGCGATCCGTTTCAACTTCTGGATCGGCGCAATCGCGGCGCTCACGCTGATCCTCAGCGCGTCGTACACGCTGTGGATGCTCAAGCGCGTCGTGTTCGGCAAGGTCTCCAGCCAGCGGATCGCGAAGCTCGCCGACCTGAACCGTCGCGAGATCGTGATGTTCGCGTCGCTCGCGCTGATCGTGCTGGCGGTCGGCATCGATCCGAAACCGTTCACCGACGCGATCGATCCGACCGTCGGCAAGCTGATCGACGAAGCCAGCCATTCGAAGGTGCCGGCGTGGGACGGCCCCGCGCATGCGCAGCCGTCATACATGGCAGCGGCGCACGGCTGATCGCGGCACGCCGCGAGGGCGGAGCGTATCGCACGGCGATGCGATCGTTGCGCACACATCTATCGCGGTCCGGCGCATGCGGCGCCGGGCCCGCTTCCGGGTGCGTGAAATTGCCCCGCGACAATGTGTCTCACGGCAGATTTTGCAATGATGATTTGCCGCATCCACCGGTTTTTCATCGCACCCGCGCGACGTATGATTCGGCCACTTTCGTGAATCGAATGCGCATCGGGCATACGCAAACGGATTCAATGACCCTCGGGCTGTGTGATGAAAACAAGAGCTTCAAGAGGCTGGTCGGCGCTGATGTCAATCGGCGCGGCGCTGAGCCTGTCAGGCTGTAATTTAGATGTACTAAATCCGAAAGGAAGCGTGGGTGCAGCCGAAAAGGCGCTGATCGCGACGTCCACCTGGGCGATGCTGATCGTCGTCGTGCCGGTGATCCTGCTCACGCTGTGGTTCGCGTGGCGTTACCGCGCATCGAACCGCAACGCAACGTACGCGCCGAACTGGTCGCACTCGACCGCGGTCGAAGTCGTGATCTGGACGGTGCCGACGCTGATCATCCTGTTCCTCGGCGTGCTCACATGGAAGACCACGCACGAGCTCGACCCGTACAAGCCGCTCGAGTCGTCGGTGAAGCCGATCGACGTCGAGGTCGTCGCGCTCGACTGGAAGTGGCTGTTCATCTATCCGGAACTCGGCATCGCGTCGGTGAACCAGCTCGCGATTCCGGTGGGCACGCCGGTGAACTTCCGCATCACGTCGGATTCGGTGATGAACTCGTTCTTCATCCCGCAGCTCGGCGGCCAGGTCTACGCGATGGCCGGCATGCAGACGCGCCTGCACCTGATCGCCGACGAGCCCGGCAACTACGCGGGCACGTCCGCCAACTTCAGCGGCCGCGGCTTCTCCGACATGAAGTTCCGCACGCTCGCCGAGCCGCGCGAACAGTTCGACGCATGGGTGCAGAAGGTGAAGGCATCGCCGGACCGGCTCGACGCGACCGTATACGGCACCGTCGCACAGCCAAGCGAGAAGGCGCCCGTGCGCTACTTCTCGTCGGTCGATCCGCGGCTCTTCCACAACATCATCGCGAAATACAACGATGGCCACGTCCTCGACCTGAAGGACGCCGCCTGCGGCACGAAGGGGTAACGCATGTTCGGCAAACTCACACTATCGGCGATCCCGTTCGATCAGCCCATCATCATGGTGGCAGGCGCCTTCATGGGGCTGGCCGTGCTGGGCATTCTCGCCGCGCTGACGATCACCGGCCGGTGGAAATGGCTGTGGACGGAATGGCTGACGACGGTCGACCACAAGAAACTCGGCGTGATGTACATCATCGTCGCGCTGATCATGCTGCTGCGCGGCTTTGCGGACGCGATCATGATGCGCATGCAGCTCGCGCTCGCGTACAACGCGCCCGGCTACCTGCCGCCGCACCACTACGACCAGATCTTCACGGCACACGGCGTGATCATGATCTTCTTCATGGCGATGGTGTTCATGGTCGGCCTGATGAACCTGATCGTGCCACTGCAGATCGGCGCGCGCGACGTCGCATTCCCGTTCATCAACTCGCTGAGCTTCTGGATGACGGCGGTCAGCGCGATCCTGATCAACATCTCGCTCGTGATCGGCGAATTCGCGCAGACGGGCTGGCTCGCATACCCGCCGCTGTCGGAGCTGCAGTTCAGTCCGGGGGTAGGGGTCGACTACTACCTGTGGGCGCTGCAGATCTCGGGCGTCGGCACGCTGCTGACCGGCGTGAACTTCTTCGTGACGATCATCAAGATGCGCGCGCCCGGCATGACGCTGATGAAGATGCCGGTGTTCACGTGGACTGCACTCTGCACGAACGTGCTGATCATGGCGTCGTTCCCGATCCTGACCGCAACGCTCGCGCTGCTCGGCCTCGACCGTTACCTCGGCATGCACTTCTTCACGAACGATGCCGGCGGCAACGCGATGCTGTACCTGAACCTGATCTGGGCATGGGGCCACCCGGAGGTGTACATCCTGATCCTGCCGGCGTTCGGCATCTTCTCGGAAGTCATCGCGACGTTCGCGAAGAAGCCGCTGTTCGGCTACAAGACGATGGTGTACGCGACCTGCGCGATCATGGTGCTGTCGTTCCTCGTGTGGCTGCATCACTTCTTCACGATGGGCTCGGGTGCGAACGTGAATGCGTTCTTCGGCATCATGACCATGATCATCGCGATCCCGACCGGCGTGAAGGTGTTCAACTGGCTGTTTACGATGTACCGCGGCCGGATCGAATTCACGACGCCGGTGCTGTGGACGATCGGCTTCATGGTCACGTTCACGCTCGGCGGCATGACCGGCGTGATGATGGCGATTCCCGGCGCGGACTTCGTGCTGCACAACAGCCTGTTCCTGATCGCGCACTTCCATAACGTGATCATCGGCGGCGTGCTGTTCGGCTATCTCGCGGGCTTCAACTACTGGTTCCCGAAAGCGTTCGGTTTCAAGCTGAACGAGAAGCTCGGCAAGGCGGCGTTCTGGTTCTGGCAGGTCGGCTTCTACGTCGCGTTCGTGCCGCTCTACGTGCTCGGCTTCATGGGCATGACGCGCCGGCTCAACCACTACGACAACCCGGCCTGGCATCCGTGGCTGCTGGTCGCCGCGTTCGGCGCCGTGCTGATCGCGATCGGCATTGCGTGCCAGCTGCTGCAACTGGTGGTCAGCATCCGCAACCGCAACCTGCCCGAGTACCGCGACACGACGGGCGACCCGTGGGGCGGCCGCACGCTGGAGTGGGCGACCTCGTCGCCGCCTGCCGACTACAACTTCGCGGTGATCCCGCAGGTGCGCACGCTCGACGCGTATGCGGACATGAAGGCGCGCGGCGAAGGCCGGCCGAATCCGGCGGCGATCCGCGACATCCATATGCCGTCGAATACTTGCGCGGGCCTCGTGGTCGCGATTTTCAGCCTGGTGCTCGGCTTCGCGCTGGTGTGGCACATCTGGTGGATGGCGATCGGCGGGCTCGTCGGGATCGTCGCGACGCTGGTGATCTACAGCTCGCGCGATAACGACGGCTATTACATCCCAGCGTCGACGGTGCGGAAGATCGAAGACAAGCAGCCGACCAAGCGCGTGCCTGCGCGTGTCGACGACGTGGAACTGGAGGCCAACTGATGTTGCAGAAAACCTTGAGCGCAACCCTGCTCGAGCACGACGACCATCCGCCGTCGCATTCGGTGTTCGGTTTCTGGCTGTACCTGATGACCGACTGCGTGATCTTCGCGGCGCTGTTCGCGACGTTCGCGGTGCTCGGCCAACAGTATGCGGGCGGGCCGACCGCGAAAGACCTGTTCGACATTCCGGGCGTCGCGGTGGAAACCGCCGCACTGCTGCTGTCGAGCATCACGTACGGGTTCGCGATGCTCGCCGCGTACAAGCAGCGGCGCGGCGCGCTGCTCGCATGGCTGGCGGTGACGTTCGTGCTCGGCGCGGCGTTTCTCGCGATGGAGTTGCGCGAGTTCTCGCACCTGATCGCGGAGGGCGCCGGTCCGCAGCGCAGCGCGTTCCTGTCGGCGTTCTTCACGCTGGTCGGCACGCACGGGCTGCACGTGACGGCCGGCCTGCTGTGGATGATCGTGCTCGCCGGGCAGATCGTGTTCCGCGGCGGCGACCTGACCGATCGCGACCTGCGGCGCCTGACGTGCCTGAGCCTCTTCTGGCACTTCCTCGACATCGTGTGGATCTGCGTGTTTTCCTTTGTCTATCTCGCGAGCGTGATCTAAATGGCCCATTCGCATTCGTCTCAACTCGAAGAAGGGCACGGCAGTGTCGGCGGCTACGTCGCCGGCTTCATCCTGTCGGTGCTGCTCACGGCCGCGTCGTTCGGTCTCGTGATGGGCGGCGTGCTGTCGCCGCATGCGTCGCTGATCGCGCTCGCCGTGCTCGCGTTCGTGCAGATCGTCGTGCACCTCGTGTACTTCCTGCACATGAACGGTTCGTCGGGCCAGCGCTGGAACGTGATGGCATTCAGCTACACGGTGCTGACCGCGGCGATCCTGATCGTCGGCACGCTGTGGGTGATGCACAACGTCAGCATGAACATGATGTCGCGCTGAGCGGCGTCGCCGGGCCGGGTTCGATATCCGCGCGCGTTGACGAAGAAAAGGCGGCACGCAAGTGCCGCCTTTTTGCTTTGTTGCAGCCGCGCCGCGCAAGGCGGTCAACGGTGAGACGTCGATCAGCGCACCGGGGCGCACAGGCGCGAGCCGGACGGGTTTCGGCAGCCGGCTGGGCGAGGGCGGGCCCGGGCAGGCGCCGATTGTTACAAGACGTTAGCGCATGCTTCCCGTTGCGATGCCGCGCATCAGTTCTTACAAACTTGAAATATGCGGAGACGGCGCTTGCCGCTATAGTCGAATCACACATGACACAACCAGAAGAGGAATCCATGAAGACCTTGCGTGTTGCCTCGCTCTTGACCGGTATGACGGCCTTGCTCGTGTCGGGCGCAGCAATGGCGGGAGTCAATGTCGGGATCAACGTCGGCGTGCCGGCACCGGTTTACGTCGCGCCCGCGCCCGTGTATGCGCCGCCGCCGCCGGTCATCTATCAGCCGGCGCCTGTGTATGCACCTGCACCCGTCTATGCGCCGGCCCCGGCGATCATAATCGGCTGGCACGGCGACCGCTACTGGGACGGCCGCCGCTACTGGGGCCGCGACGAGTGGTATCGCCATCATGGCCGCGGCTGGGGCGGCGATCGCGATCGTGGTCACTGGGACAATGGCCGCCACAACGGCTGGCGCTGATCGGCGCAGCGCGCACGCGTGATGCGCGCGTGCTGTCCGCTCATGAAGAAACCGCCCGCGTGGCGGTTTTCTTTTGGCTCTAAGGATTGAATGGGTAGAATCGTCACACGTTACTACCCTCATTCGACCGACAGGGCCTCTATGACGAAGGGTTCGCCCCGGGCCGCCATCGCGCGCGCCCGCTTCGGCGCGCTGCGTGCCGCACGGGCCGCCGGCCGCGTTGCCGCGGTGTTTGCGATGCAGGCGGCGCTGGCCGCGACGGCCGCGCACGCGGCCTACGCCATCGCGCAGTACGGCGAGCCGAAGTATCCGCCGGGCTTCAAGCATTTCGACTACGTCAACCCCGCTGCGCCGAAGGGCGGCACGCTCGTGCTCGCGAACCCGAACCGGCTGACGTCGTTCGACAAGTTCAATCCGTTCACGATGCGCGGCAACCCCGCGCCGGGCATCGACATGCTGTTCGAGAGCCTGGCGACGGGCAGCTCGGACGAACCGGCATCCGCGTACGGGCTGCTTGCCGACGATATCGACATCGCGCCCGATCGCCGCTCCGTCACGTTCCACCTGAATCCTCGCGCGCGCTTCTCGAACGGCGACGCCGTCACGGCCGACGACGTCAAGTTTTCGTTCGACACGCTGAAAAGCAAACTGGCCGCGCCGCAGTTCGGCGCGTATTTCGCGGAGATCGCGAAGGCCGTGGTCGTGGATCCGGCCACCGTGCGCTTCGAGTTTCGCAGCGCGAATCGCGAACTGCCGCTGATCGCCGGCGGCGTGCCCGTGTTCTCGCGCAAGTGGGGATTGCGCGCAGACGGCTCGCGCATCCCGTTCGACCAGCTCGCGTTCGAGCAGCCGATCGGCAGCGGCCCGTACCTGCTCGAGCGCTACGACAACGGCCGCACGATCACCTACCGGCGCAACCCCGCGTACTGGGGCGCCGACCTGCCGGTGCGGGTCGGCACCCACAACTTCGAGCGAATCGTCTACAAGCTGTACGGCGACGGCGTCGCAAGGCTCGAGGCGTTCAAGGCCGGCGAATACGATGTGCTCGTCGAGTACATCGCGCGCAACTGGGCGCGACGCGACGTCGGCAAGCGTTTCGACAGCGGCGAGCTCGTCAAGCGCGAATTCCGCCAGCACAACGGCGCGGGCATGCAGGGCTTCTTCATGAACCTGCGCCGGCCGCTGTTCCGCGACGTGCGCGTGCGCCAGGCGCTCGATCTCGCATTCGACTTCGAATGGCTGAACCGGCAGCTGTTCTACAGCGCCTACGCGCGTCTCGACAGCTATTTCGCCGACACCGACCTGCAGGCGACCGGCACGCCGGGCGCAGGCGAGCTGAAGCTGCTGGAGCCGCTGCGCGCGCAGCTCGACCCGGCGGTGTTCGGCCCGATGGTCACGCAGCCGGACACGGACCCGCCGGGCTCGCTGCGCGCGAACCTGCTGAAGGCGCGCGCGCTGCTCGCGCAAGCCGGCTGGACCTATCGCGACGGCGCGCTGCGCAATGCGAAGGGCGAGCCGTTCACGTTCGAGATCCTCGACGATGCGGGCGCGGCGATGGAAGGTATTGTGACGGCCTACCAGCGCAATCTGGCGAAGCTCGGCATCGACGCACGCTTTCGCACGGCGGACTATGCGCTGCTGCAAAAGCGCCTCGATGCGTTCGACTACGACATGACGACGATCCGCTTGCCGGGCGTGCAGGTGCCGGGCGCCGAGCAGTTCTCGCGCTACGGCAGCAAGTTCGCCGACGAACCGGGCTCCGACAACATCATCGGGCTGAAGTCGCCGGCCGTCGATGCGCTGCTGCACGCGCTCGGCACCGCGCAGACGCGCGACGAACTGCTCGACGCGACGCACGCGCTCGACCGCGTGCTGATGCACGGCTACTACGCGGTCCCGCAGTGGTACAGCACGACGCACCGGATCGCGTACAAGCGCACGCTCGCCTATCCGCAGACGCTGCCGCTGTACTATTCGGCCGAGGGTTGGGTCGTGTCGACCTGGTGGGCGAAGCCCACTCACTGACGCGCGCCGGCCCTTCGTCCAACCCAGCCTACCGATCACGAGTCGACGCCCTATGTGGAGCTACATCCTCAAACGCCTGCTGCTGATGATCCCGACGCTTGTCGGCGTGCTGACCCTCACGTTCGCGGTGATCCAGTTCGTGCCGGGCGGCCCGGTCGAGCAGGCCGTGCAGGAACTGCGCAAGGGCGCGACGGAGCAGGGCGCGGTGCCGTTCGGGATGCGTGCGCACACCGGCGTCGACGCGCAGCAGCTCGCGCAGCTCAAGGCGCTGTACGGTTTCGACAAGCCGCCGCTCGAGCGCTACTGGCTGATGCTGAAGCGCTTTGCGCGCTTCGATCTCGGCGACAGCTACTTCCGCCACCAGAGCGTGTGGTCGCTGATCGTGCAGAAGCTGCCCGTGTCGATCAGCATCGGGCTCTGGACGTTCTTCCTCACGTACCTCATATCGGTGCCGCTCGGCATCGCGAAGGCCGTGCGCAACGGTTCGCCGTTCGACGTCGCGACGAGCCTCGTCGTGCTCGTCGGTTATGCGATCCCGGGCTTCGTGCTCGGCGTGCTGCTGCTCGTGCTGTTCGGCGGCGGCTCGTTCTGGCAGCTCTTTCCGCTGCGCGGGCTCACGTCGGACAACTTCGCCGAGCTGTCGCTCGCCGGCAAGGTGCTCGACTACCTGTGGCACATCGCACTGCCGATCACGGCGTCGGTCGTCGGCAGCTTCGCGGTCATCACGATGCTCACGAAGAATGCATTTCTCGACCAGATCCGCCGGCAATACGTGCTGACCGCGCGCGCGAAGGGGCTCTCCGAGCGCAGCGTGCTGTGGAAGCACGTGTTCCGCAATGCGATGCTGCCGCTGATCGTCGGTTTCCCGGCCGCGTTCATCGGCGCGTTCTTCACGGGCAGCCTGCTGATCGAGACGCTGTTCTCGCTCGACGGCCTCGGGCTGCTGTCGTACGAGTCGGTCGTGCGCCGCGATTACCCGGTCGTGCTCGGCACGCTGTACCTGTTCACGCTGATCGGGCTCGCGACCAAGCTGATTTCCGACCTTTGTTATGTGTGGGTCGATCCGCGCATTCAATTCGACAACCTGGAGCGCTGACATGAAACCGTCCGTCTGCATGCCCGGCGTCACCGGGCGAGGTGCGCGATGAACCGGGCCGTCGTGTCGTCCCGCATCGACGTGGCGCGCGCGCGTGTGTCGCCGTCTCCCGCGCGCCGCGTATGGCAGCGCTTCCGGCAGCAGCGCCTCGGCTACTGGAGCTTCGTGATCTTCTTCGTCGCGTTCGCCGCGAGTCTCGCGGCGCCGCTGTGGTCGAACGACAAGCCGCTCGTCGTGCGCTATGACGGCCAATATTATTTCCCGCTGTTCCATGCGTACCCTGAGACGACCTTCGGCGGCGATTTTCCGACGCCGGCCGACTATCTCGATCCGTATGTCCGCAAGCGGCTCGAGGCGCCCGGCAACTTTGTCGTCTACCCGCCGAACCGCTATTACTACGACACGCTGAACTACTTCTCGAACGTGCCGAACCCGGCGCCGCCGTCGCGCCAGAACTGGCTCGGCACCGATGCGCAGGGGCGCGACCTGCTCGCGCGGCTCGTGTACGGGTTCCGCGTGTCGGTCGAGTTCGGGCTGATCCTGACCGTGATCGGCACGCTGCTCGGGATCGCCGCCGGCGCCGTGCAGGGCTTCTTCGGCGGCCGCATCGACATCGTCGGGCAGCGGCTGATCGAGATCTGGAGTTCGCTGCCCGAGCTGTACCTGCTGATCATCTTCGCGTCGATCTTCGAGCCGAGCTTCCTGTTGCTGATCGTGCTGCTGTCGCTGTTCGGCTGGATCGGGCTGGCCGATTACGTGCGCGCGGAATTCCTGCGCAACCGCACGCAGGACTACGTGCGCGCGGCGCGCGCGATGGGGCTCACGAACTGGCAGATCATCTGGCGCCACGTGCTGCCGAACAGTCTCACGCCGGTGATCACGTTCCTGCCGTTCCGGATGAGCGGTGCGATCCTCGCGCTGACGAGCCTCGATTTCCTCGGGCTCGGCGTGCCGCCGCCGACGCCGAGCCTCGGCGAACTGCTCGCGCAGGGCAAGGGCAACCTCGACGCGTGGTGGATCTCGCTGTCGACGTTCGGCGTGCTGGTCACGACGCTGCTGCTGCTGACCTTCATGGGCGACGCGCTGCGCAACGCGCTCGACACGCGGATCGCCGATTTGGTGCGCGCGGCGGGAGGCCAGCGATGAGCGAAACGGTCGTATCGACGCACGACGAGCCGCTGCTGTCGCTCGAACGTCTGCATGTGCGCTTCGGCGACACGGTCGCGGTGGACGACGTGACGCTCGCGATCGGCCGCGGCGAGCGCGTCGCGCTCGTCGGCGAGTCGGGTTCGGGCAAGAGCGTGACCGCGCTGTCGATCCTGCGGCTGCTGAGCGACGCCGACATGAGCGGCGCGATCCGCTTCGCGGGGCAGGACCTTGCGGCCAAGAGCGAGCGCGAGATGCGCGGGCTGCGCGGCTCGGACATCGCGATGATCTTCCAGGAGCCGATGACGGCGCTCAACCCGCTGTATACGATCGGCGTGCAGATCGGCGAGACGATCATGCTGCACGACGGCGTATCGGCCGTCGAGGCGCGCAAGCGCGCGATCGCGCTGCTCGCGCGCACGGGCATCGCGGAACCCGACAAGCGTGTCGACAGCTACCCGCACCAGTTGTCGGGCGGCCAGCGGCAGCGCGCGATGATCGCGATGGCGCTCGCGTGCCGGCCGCGGCTGTTGCTCGCCGACGAGCCGACCACCGCGCTCGACGTGACGATCCGTGCGCAGATCGTCGACCTGCTGCTGGAACTGCAGCGCGAGGAAGCGGAAAAGCGCGGGATGGCGATCCTGCTGATCACGCACGACCTGAATCTGGTGCGGCACTTTGCCGACCGCGTCGCGGTGATGGAGCACGGCCGGCTCGTCGAGAGCGGGCCGGTCGAGCGAATCTTCGCGGAACCCGAGCATCCGTATACACAGCGGCTGCTGAACAGCCGGCCGCAACGCACGGTCGCGCCGGTGATGCCGATCGCGCCCGTCGTGCTCGACGCGCGCCATGTGAGCGTGCAGTTCGCGCGCAAGCGGCCGGGCTTCGCGGGCTGGTTCGGCACGGTGCCCGTGACGGCCGTCGCGGACGTGTCGGTGTCGGTGCGGCAGGGCGAGACGCTCGGCATCGTCGGCGAATCGGGCTCCGGGAAGTCGACGCTCGCGATGGCGCTGCTCGGGCTGCAGAAGACGGCCGGCGGCGAGATCGAATTCCAGGGGCGCGCGCTGTCGACCTATCGCGGCCGCGAACGGACGGCGCTGCGCTCGAACATGCAGGTCGTCTTTCAGGATCCGTTCAGTTCGCTTTCTCCGCGTCACACGATCGAACGGATCGTCGGCGAGGGGCTCGAACTGCATCGCCCGGAAATGACACCCGATGCGCGCCGCGCGAAGTCGCTCGCGGTGCTGCGCGAAGTCGGCCTCGATCGCACGGTGCTGCACCGTTACCCGCACGAGTTCTCGGGCGGGCAGCGCCAGCGGATCGCGATCGCACGCGCGCTGGTGCTGGAGCCGCGCATCCTGATCCTCGACGAGCCGACTTCCGCGCTCGACGTGTCGATCCAGCAGCAGGTGCTGAAACTGCTCGCGAATTTGCAACAGAAATACAACCTCGGCTATGTATTCATCAGCCACGACCTCGAGGTGATCGGCGCGATGGCGCACCGCGTCGCGGTGATGCAGGACGGCGCCGTCGTCGAGTCGGGAGACGTTGCCGACATCTTCACCAGACCGTCACATCCTTACACACAAAAGCTGTTGAAAGCGGTCTGGAAAGCGTGATAGGGCGTCCAATGGTCTGACCATCTCGATTGTATTTTTTAATTTGTTTTGACAAACGATTACGCGCTGGCTAGTATCGACCGAAATTTTCCGCCAATCAGCTGATTTTTAAGCACATTCCATCGACCAATGCAGCATCGATCCCTGACCCAGGCATGCGCGCGCACCATCGCCGGGCTGTTCATCGGCGCCCTGTTCGCAGCAGCTCCCGGCGCGTTCGCCGACGAAGTCAGCAGTTTTAACCAGAATGTCACGAATTCGACTCAAATCGGGTCGAGTTCCTCCGCCCAGCAGGCCAGTGCCCAGCCGTCGGGCGGCGGCGCGAAGTCGTTCCTCGCCGGCATGGCGGGCAAGGCAGGCGACGTCGTCGTCGGCGCGCTGAACATGATCGGCGTGCGTTATCGCTGGGGTGGCAACTCGCCGGATTCGGGCCTCGACTGCAGCGGCTTCGTCCGCTACGTGTTCCAGGATACCCTTGGCATGTCGCTGCCGCGGCGCGCGGAAGAGATGAGCCGGGTCGGCGAGAAGGTGAGCATGAGTAACCTCAAGCCGGGCGACCTCGTGTTCTTCAACACGATGCGCCGCACGTTCTCGCACGTCGGCATCTATATCGGCGACAACAAGTTCGTGCATTCGCCGTCGACGGGCAGCACCGTCCGCGTCGATGATCTCGATAGCGGCTACTGGGAAAAGCGTTTCACCGGCGCGCGCCGTCTTGAATCGGCGTTCCCGATGAAGGCCGAGGATCTGCGCCAGCGCGTGCGCGCGACGATCGGCGACGATTCGGCGAGCGGCAACAACTGACGTTCGCCGGTCAGTCGGACCGGATTGAAAAAACCCTGTCACCGAAAGGCGGCAGGGTTTTTTGTTTTGGGGCCGGCGCAGGCAGCGAGGCGAAAGTCATTCCGGCGGCAGCGGGGCGGCGGCGCGTCCCGTCCCGTCCAGCGAATGGCGTGCTTCTTACGCGACGGCGGCCACGCCGCGCGCCGCCGCGAGCTTGCGCTGCAGTTCCGGCATGATGCGCGCGACCGCTTCCTCGCCCGCGAGAATCGCTGCGTTGCGCTGGTTGAAGTCGCTGCCGCCCATGGCCGCGAGGTTCGGGCGGATCACGACGTCCGCGTATTTGTCGAGCTCGTAGGTCTTGATCGTCTGGCCCATGATCGTGAAGGTCTGCAGCAGCATCTCGATCGGGTTGCTGGTCGCCGCGCCGTCCGGCCGGGCCGAGATGTCGACCGCGATCACGAAGCTCGCGCCCATCTTGCGCGCGTACGAGGCCGGCACCGGGCTCACGAGGCCGCCGTCGACGTATTCGCGGTTGCCGATCTTCACCGGTTCGAACACCGACGGCACGCTGCACGACGCACGCACCGCGAGCCCCGTGTTGCCTTGCTGGAACAGGATCGGTTGGCCGCTCTGCAGATCGGTCGCGACGATGCCGAGCGGCTTCGCCATCTTCTCGATCGGCCGGTTGTTGAGCGTCTTGTTCAGGAAGTTTTGCAGTGCGACACCCTGCAAGAGACCGCGCGAGCGGAACGGCAGCGCCCAGTCGCTGATCGCCGCCTGGTCCATGTCGAGCGCGATCTTGTTGATCTGCAGCGCGCTCATGCCGGACGCATAGAGTGCGCCGACCACCGAGCCCGCGCTCGTGCCCGCGACGATCTCGATCGGGATGCCGCGCGCTTCTAGCGCCTTCAGCACGCCGATGTGCGAGAAGCCGCGCGCAGCGCCGCCGCCGAGCGCGATGCCGATCTTCACGGGCTTCTCGTTCGACTGCGTGGGGTTGGATCCGTTGTCGGGACGGGGCTTGCCGCCGAACGACGTACAGGCGGCGAGGCTGGCGGACGCGCACGCGATCGTGAAGTGGCGGCGCGACAGGCGAGGGGACGACATCGAATGGTTCTCCGGCGGCTTGGCGGCGGGTTACACGGCCCGCGGCGGCGATAGGTTCCGAGCGGCCGCGCGACAGCTTCCGTGCGACCGGCGCCGCGCCGGTTGGCGGCCGCGGCGCGCACATCATAAAGCAAGCGGTGCGCTTGGCGCGATGTCAGGCGCGAGTATAATTCCGGCTTCTTTCCCGTTCCGGGCGTCGCCGGCCCCGTTGCTGTCCGGGCTGCCGCTGTCGATCCCGCGTCGAATCATTCATGCGCCCCAGGCGTTCGAGTTACCGTTTATGACCCGTCCTGTCCGTACCCGCTTCGCGCCGAGTCCCACCGGCTTCATCCACCTCGGCAACATCCGCTCCGCACTCTATCCGTGGGCGTTCGCCCGCAAGATGAACGGCACGTTCGTGCTGCGCATCGAGGATACCGACGTCGAGCGCTCGTCGCAGGAAGCGGTCGATGCGATCCTCGAGGGGATGCAGTGGCTCGGCCTGGATTTCGATGAAGGCCCGATCTACCAGATGCAGCGGATGGACCGCTATCGCGAGGTGCTCGCGCAGATGCTCGAGAAGGGCCTCGCGTACCCGTGCTACATGTCGGCCGAGGAACTCGACGCGCTGCGCGAACGCCAGCGCGACGCCGGCCTGAAGCCGCGCTACGACGGCACGTGGCGTCCGGAGCCCGGCAAGGTGCTGCCCGAGCCGCCGGCAGGCGTGAAGCCCGTGCTGCGCTTCCGCAATCCGCTGACCGGCACGGTCGTGTGGGACGACGCCGTGAAGGGGCGCGTCGAGATCTCGAACGAGGAGCTCGACGACCTCGTGATCGCGCGCCCGGACGGCACGCCGATCTACAACTTCTGCGTAGTGGTGGACGACATGGACATGGGCATCACGCACGTGATCCGTGGCGACGACCACGTGAACAACACGCCGCGCCAGATCAACATCCTGAATGCGCTCGGCGGCGAGGCGCCCGTCTATGCGCACCTGCCGACCGTGCTGAACGAGCAGGGCGAGAAGATGAGCAAGCGGCATGGCGCGATGAGCGTGATGGCGTATCGCGATGCGGGCTTCCTGCCTGAAGCGGTCGTCAACTATCTCGCGCGCCTCGGCTGGTCGCACGGCGACGCGGAGATCTTCTCGCGCGAGCAGTTCGTCGAATGGTTCGATCTCGAGCATCTCGGCAAGTCGCCCGCGCAGTACGACCACAGCAAGCTGAGTTGGCTGAACGCGCATTACATCAAGGAAGCCGACAACGCACGCCTCGCCGCGCTCGCGAAGCCGTTCCTCGACGCGCTCGGCATCGACGACGCGGCGATCGCGACGGGCCCGGCGCTCGATGCCGTGGTCGGCCTGATGAAGGATCGTGCGACGACGGTCAAGGAGATCGCGGAAGGCGCCGCGATGTTCTACCGCGTGCCGGCACCGGAAGCCGATGCGCTCGCGCAGCACGTGACCGATGCGGTGCGGCCGGCGCTGGCCGATCTCGTCGTCGCGCTGAAGGCGGCCGACTGGACGAAGGAGGCGGTGTCCGCTGCGCTGAAGGCGACGCTCGGCACGCACAAGCTGAAGATGCCGCAACTCGCGATGCCGGTGCGCCTGCTGGTGGCCGGTACGACGCACACGCCGTCGATCGATGCGGTGCTCGTGCTGTTCGGTCGCGACGTCGTGGTGTCGCGCATCGAGGCTGCGCTGGCCTGAGGTTCGTGCGTGAGCGAAGCTGTCTGCGCGTGAGATCGCGGCAGCTTCGCAAAAAATTTCGCTCGAATCGCAAAAAGGGTATTTACAAGTTCAAAGTCGGTCCATATAATCTCATTTCTGTTCTGCAAGGGGGTATAGCTCAGCTGGGAGAGCGCTTGCATGGCATGCAAGAGGTCAGCGGTTCGATCCCGCTTACCTCCACCAACAGAACAAATTGGATTAGTTTGCGAAGCAGTAGTGGTAGTAATAAATGCTTCACAGAATGATCTAAAGCAGTTAGAATTCCGGCCTTCGCTGTTGATGAGAAGTGAATAGCGAAAGTCAGACAGATCTGAAAAGATTATGTCCCCTTCGTCTAGAGGCCTAGGACATCACCCTTTCACGGTGAGTACAGGGGT